>CAKQON010000062.1 GCA_934255515.1 uncultured Sutterella sp. | reverse complement strand
GTGAGACCTAGAAAAAATTAGCCCTCCTGAACCACGGTTCAGGAGGGGTCTGTACCGGATTTTGGAAAATCCACGTCGAAAGGCTATTTTCAATAGCCTTTAATTAATATCTGAGGAGACTTTCAGATGTCTGACCAGGAACTTGCTGCCGGCGCTGCCGCCCCCGACTTCACCCTTGAGAGCGATTCCGGCGAATCCGTCACGCTTTCTTCCTTGAGGGGCAAGGGCGTCATTCTCTACTTCTACCCCAAGGACAACACGGCCGGCTGCACGGCCGAAGCTCAGGGCTTTCGCGACCATCGCGACGACTTTGCCGCGCTCGGGTACCAGATTCTCGGCGTTTCGCGCGACAGCGTGAAGAGCCACTGCAATTTCCGCGACAAGCAGTCGCTCAACTTCCCGCTTCTTTCCGACAAGGAAGAGACGGTCTGCAATCTCTACGGCGTGATGAAGGAAAAGATGATGTGCGGCAGAAAGTGCTTTGGCATCGAGCGCTCCACCTTCGTGATCGACCCCGAAGGGAAGATCCTTCGTGCGCTTCGCGGCGTCAAGGCGAAGACCCACGTTGAGGAACTCCTCAAGCTCCTTAGGGCCTGACGCCTTCTGCCTCTGAAATAGTCAAAAAAAGCCGGATGCGTCCTGCGAGGGATGCTCCGGCTTTTTCTGCCCGTTCATTCGGGAACCGCGATCAGGGCACGCGCATGCCTCTGAATTCATGGCACTGGTCGCAAAGAAGCGGCGGCTCCTTATGCCCCTGGTGACATTCAAGACACTGCGCGCCTTCAATATGCGAGTCATGAGGATTGATGTCGAGGTCGGCCGTCTTTTCCGCCACCTTGGCCATCGATCCGTGGCAGGTTTCGCACTTCGCCGACTTCACGTCCGCTTTGGGCGGCGTCGTATCGTGGCAGCTCTGGCACTGAAGACCGCGCGCAACATAGCGGTCCGCAAGACCTTGCGCAGAGGCGCTTCCTTCAAAGAGGAAGGCGAGCGCCATCGCGCAGCCTATGAGCGCAAAGAGAGAACGCTTCATTTTTATTCGTCTCCTGAGTTCACTGGCTGCGCGGTCGCTCACGGTCCGCGGCAGCCGGGTTTGGGGTCAAGCGCTGTCAGCCTTGAGGGAGCTCATCAGCCCCAGGGCTTTTCGGCGGCAGCCGTGCGGCCGGCAATGCGGCCGGACACGCAGGCTTCCGCGTTGTTGCAGGTGCCCTGATAGATGTGGTCCCACATGGAACCGAGTTCGCCCGCGCTGTAGAGGCGCGCGATGGGGAGACGGAAGAGATCGAGCACCTGACCGAGCTGATTGCGGCGCGGACCGCCCTGGGTATTGAGAAGCGTCGGAACGAGCTTCGCAGCGGGGCAGAAGAATGGAGAAGAGGAGCCCGCCCGTCATGAGAGCGGCGAAAAGAGGATGTCTGCGGAACGACATGTTTTGAACCTGGGGAGCGCCTGTACGGAAAAGGTTTAGCACACTCCGCAGACCTGCATGCGCATCGGCCGCGAGCCTCAGGGCGCACCCGTGAGAGCGGCCCGTCATCGTCATACATTTTTTAGGCGGGCATTTCACCGGCAGGTGCCGACTGACGCTTTGAGGCCGACGCACTAGGCAGAATGTCCATCGGCACTTTCTCCCAAGGACCACTTGACGGGCGCAAAAGCTCTTCATTGAGACGCGTTTTGATGCGGTAGTAAACGCTTTTCGGGCTGCTCCTGCTGTTAACCTGAAATGAGGCAAAGGATCTTTCATCCTTTGAAATTCCAGGATGCCCCGAACCATGCAGCCCGCCTATCCACGTCCGCCTGCGCCCCTGCGCCTCGCTTCTGCCGAATCGGTTTTCCAGAACGCCCGGGAATATTTCGACAAGGGAGAGCTCCCGCTTTTCGGCTCCGTCTTTGCCGACGAGCAGAAGGCCGGGCACGGACAGTACAACCGCGCCTGGGAAAGCCGCCGCGGGAACGTCCATGCGGCGATCCGCCTCCCGCTTGCCGGCGTCTGGCAGACGGCGGCAAGCGCCGCCGCGCTCGCCGCACTCATTGCCGACGAGCTCGAGGCCCTCGGCTACGCCGTCCTCATCAAGTGGCCCAACGACATCGTCGCGCTCACGCATAAAGGCGCCGCCAAGGCGGGCGGAATTCTGCTGAAGGAAATCGGAGGGCTGCTTACCGCCGGGATCGGCCTCAACCTCTCCTGGGCGCCGGGCGCCGACCTCCTGCGCGCGGGTGCGGCGCTCCCCGCAGGGCAGCTCGCGGATGCCGTACCGCCTCATCAGAACGCTCCGGGAGCCTCACACGCACGCATCAACGACCCCTATCTCCTCTGGTGCCGCATCGCAGCGCGCATCGCGCGGGAAGACCCGCTCGAGCTTCTCGAGCGCTGGCGCGCCCTTGCCGAAGACTATCTCCTCTGGAAGGGCGAGAACATTTCCGTTCTTGACCCCGAGGGGCCGGGAAGCGGCCGAATCGAAGGACGCCTTTTCGGGCTTTCCTCCGAGGGCGAGCTCATCATCCAGTCGCACGCCCGCATGATCTCGTGCCTGCGCGGTAGCCTCACGCGGAACTGACCGCTCCGAAGGAATTTCGAAGCATCATCACTTTCTTCTCTCTTCCCGCCCCGGTCCCTGAGGTCGGACAAAAAGCTTTCAGAACATCGAGAAAAGCACGCTGACCGCAGGTAAATCCGAGCATCGGAAGCTCTTCGGAGCGGGGAAACAACAAAAAAATTCAGCCAATCACCATACGCTTATTAGGAAGGAAATCCAGCATGCAGCAACACTCTTTTGAGGAGGTCCGCGAAAGCCTGCGCGGCAAGGTCATCCTTGTTGCAAACCGCGGCATTCCGGCGAGACGAATAGCCCGCTCCATACGCGAAAGATTCAATGCCGTCGCGGCCGTCACCGCGACCGACATCGACAAGGCGGAGCCGGCAGCCGCCTCCGCACAGGAACTCATCCTTCTCGGCGCAGACCCCCGCGCCTATCTCGATCTCCCGAAAATCATCCGTCTTGCACGCGAACGCGGCGCCGTCGCCATTCACCCGGGCTGGGGGTTCGCCAGCGAAGACAACACCTTCCCCGAACTCTGCCGGGAAGCGGGCATCACCTTCATCGGCTCCTCGGCCGAAGCCATGCATCTCCTCGGCAACAAGGTCGAGGCGCGGCGCGTGGCGCGCCGTCTCGGGATTCCGGTCGTGCCGGGATCCGACGAATCGGTCGACATTCCTGAAGCGCGCCGCCTCGCGCGCGAGATCGGCCTTCCGATCATGCTCAAGGCCGAGGGCGGCGGCGGCGGACGCGGAATCTTCCTCGTCACGTCCGAGGACGAGCTCGAGGACGCCTTTGAAAAAGCCTCCGCCATGGCGCAGGCCTCTTTCGGGAACCCGAGGCTCTTTGTTGAAAAGTACCTCGCTCACGTTCACCACATTGAGATCCAGGTCATCGCCGACCACTGGGGGAACGTCTTCGCCTTCGACGAGCGCGACTGCACGGTCCAGCGCAACAACCAGAAGCTCCTCGAAGTGACACCCTCGCCCTGGGCGGGCATGACGCCCGAACTGCGCGAGCGGCTCAAGGGCTATGCAAAGCGCCTGGTGCTTGACGTCGGCTACCACTCGGTCGCCACCGTCGAATTTCTCGTGACCGAGGAGGGCACCCCTTACATGATCGAGGTGAACACGCGTCTTCAGGTCGAGCACGGCATTACGGAAAGCCGCTACGGCATCGACCTCGTCGAGGAGCAGATCGCCATCGCCTTCGGCTCGACCCTCCGCTTTACGGAAGAGTCGGTCAAACCCGCCTTCCATGCGCTTCAGGTCCGCGTCAATCTTGAGGATCCTCAGGACGGGTTCACCCCGAATTCGGGACTCATCACCCGCTACGTATCTCCGGGCGGCCCGGGCGTGCGCCTCGACTCCAACCTCTCGGCGGGCTATGAATTCCCGCCCAACTACGACTCCGCGGGCGCGCTCCTCATCACCTATGCGCGCGACTGGCAGAAAACCCTCGGCATCATGGACCGCGCACTCTCGGAATACATGATCGGGGGGCCGAAGACCACGATTCCCTTCCTTCGCGGTGTGATCAACCATCCGCTCTTCCGCGCGGGGAAGGTGACGACTACGTTCGAGAAGGAGCACCCGGAGCTTCTCCGGTACACGGATCTCGGTCCCGAGAGCGAGCGTTTGGCGAAGCTCGTCGCCGAAATCTCCGCCCGGGGCTTCAACCCATACGTGTTGCTCGGCACCTACCGCTCGCGCACGACGCCGAAGCTCGGAAGTTTCACGCCCGTGCTCCCGCAGCTCTCCGAAGCCGCCCGCAGCGCGCCTTCGCCCTATCCGCAGAGCGACCGCGAGTCGATTCTCTCCTTCATCCGCGATACGGGACGCGTGCACTTCACCGACACGACGACCCGCGACATGACGCAGTCGAATCACGGGAACCGCATGCGCCTCGCAGAAGACCGCCTGATTGGACCCTACCTCGACAACGCCGGTCTCTTCTCGATTGAAAACGGCGGCGGCGCGCACTTCCATGTGGCGATGCTCGCCAACATGACCTATCCCTTTGAAGAGGCGCGCGAATGGAACGCCTTTGCGCCGAAGACCCTGAAGCAACTGCTTGTCCGCTCCACGAACGTCCTCGGCTACTCGCCGCAGCCGAGGAACCTCATGCGGCTCACGGGCGAAATGATTTGCGAACACTACGACGTCGTGCGGTGCTTCGACTTTCTCAATGAAGCCGAAAACATGCAGCCGATCGCAGAGGTCGTGCTCTCGCGCCGCGACAAGCTCTTCGAGCCGGCAATAGCGCTCTCGCGCGCGCCCTGGTTCGACGTCAACTACTGCCTCAGGTCGGCCGAAGCCATTCTGCGCATGGTTGCGAAGACCATGGGCGTGACTGAAAAGGAAGCCGCGAGGAACTTCGTTCTCGGCCTCAAGGACATGGCGGGCGTCTGCTCGCCCGCCTTCATGACGGCCCTCGTGACGGCCCTCAAGAAGCGCTGGCCCGAACTGGTTCTTCACTATCACCGTCACGCGACGGACGGACTCTTCCTTCCGGCCTGCGCCGCTGCCGTTCAGGCGGGCTGCGAAATACTCGACGCTGGTCTCGGCGCATCGGTGAGAAGCTACGGTCAGGGAGATCTTCTGTCGCTTGCCGCCTATCTCGAGGATGAGCTCGGGATGAAGACCCTCATCAACCGGGAAGCGATCTCGAAAGCCAATTTCGCCGCGAAGCAGGTGATGCCCTACTTCGACCGCTACTGCTCGCCCTACTTCCAGGGCGTCGACTACGAAGTGACGCGCTACCAGATGCCGGGCGGCGCCACGTCGTCCTCTCAGGAAGGCGCCGTGAAGCAGGGCTACATTCAGCTTCTGCCCTTCATGCTCGAATTTCTCGAATGCACCCGCAGGATCGTGCGCTACCACGACGTGACGCCGGGCTCGCAGATCACCTGGAATACGGCATTTCTCGCGGTCACGGGGGCATACAAGCGGGGCGGCATGCCCGCCGTCGAAAGGCTCCTTGCGGCGATCCGCATGGCGGGCACGAAGAAGACCGATCTCACTGCCGAAGAAAAGGCTGCCCGCCTCACGATCTACGTCGACTGCAATGAGGCGTTCCGGAATCTCCTCCTCGGCAAGTTCGGCCGCCTTCCGCTCGGCTTCCCCGACGACTGGGTTTATGAATCCGCCTTCGGTCCGAGGTGGCGCGAGGCTCTTGCCGCGAGAAGCGAAGCGTCGCCCCTCGTGAGCCTCGCTCCCGCCGATATTGAAGGCGAAAAGCGTTCGCTCGAGAAGCTGCTGAAGCGCGCTCCCACTGCCGAAGAGTTCGTGATGTACCTCAACCATCCGGCCGACGCCTTGAAGACGATTGAATTCCGTAAGAAATTCGGCGATCCGAACTGCCTCCCGCTCGATGTTTGGTTTGAGGGCCTCAAGTCCGGACAGACTCTCAACTTCTCGAGCTCTGACGGGAAGCCACATCAGCTTCATCTCCTCTCCATCGACCCGGTGAACGAGGAAGGCGTCTCAACCGTACGCTACGTGCTCGACAGCGAAATCCTCACGACCGACGTGAAGCTCGAAACGGGGTCCGCAAAGAAGGCGGGCGTTACGCTTGCCGATCCGAGCGTCCCGGGCGAAGTGGCAAGTCCCAGAAAGGCCGATCTCTGGATCGTGCATGTAGCCCCGGGCGACATCGTCAAGAAGGGTCAGGAGCTCTTCAATGTCTCCATCATGAAGCAGGAAAAGGCTGTCTGCGCTCCCATGGACGGCATCGTGAAGCGCGTTCTCAAGACCGCAGACTTTGCCCAGACCCGCCGGATGGTGCCTGTTGAAGAGGGTGAACTCATCGTTGAGCTCGGACCCGTGCCGAAGCGCTGCCCCTGCTGCGGCGCCCCAGCCGCGTCGAGGAAGGCACTCTTCTGCGCCATCTGCGGCGCAAAGCTCCCTGAGGATGAGGAGAAGGCTTAACTTATAAGCCCGAAGAACGGGAAAGAAAGGCCGCGCCGGAGATAGTCCGCGCGGCCTTTCGGCATTCTTGAGCGTAAGGAAATGCCTCCGGCAAAGAGACCTTGAGGGCATTAGAAGAGCACTTGCGGAGGCGACAAAACCTCCAGAACCTCAACAATCGTGCGTTCTGTTACCGTACAAATATTTTGGCGCTGCACGGTGCGCACAGTCGCACGTACACCAGTGCCGTTCTCAAATTTGATTTCTCTCGACCATTAGCTGTCATACCAACTTTCGCCACCAAGCGCGAACGTCTTCGTCAGCTCGCTCGGACGTCTTTTTCCATGAGAGGACGAGAAAGTATGTATGGCATGCGTCCTCCGTCAAAGTAGGCCGCAAAGTAATCCATGGCATGGCCTGCTTTCATTTTACGGATTGCACGGTTACGACCAGCTTCTTGGACTACTTTCAGCCGCGCACTATGAGAGGATTTACAACCGATCGGAGAGGGCCCAAAAAGGCCTTATTGATTGGTTGAATTGCCTGCGGCACAATGAAAGCGACAATAAAAAAGCCCCGAGCTTTCATAGCCAGGGGCCTTTTTGAATTCTGTGGATGGGGTGGGAGATGGGACTCGAACCCACGACAACCGGAATCACAATCCGGGACTCTACCAACTGAGCTACACCCACCATCCATTTTTTCTCACTTCGCTGCGCCTCGCTGAGAGCGCGTCGTTGTGAGAAGTGGAATTCTACGCACAAATAAAAATTTGTCAAGAGGCCTGAAAAAAAATTAGCCCATCGTCTCTGACGGACAGAAGACGGCATTGTCCGGGACGCAGGAAGACAAATTCCGGCACCGCAAAACTTTATAATTGGCGCGGTTCATGACTTGAGGCCTGCGGCCATATCTCGGAAGGCCCGGCCGCGGTCAAGCAAAGGAGAAAAATATGACGCTTGCAACTTATGACTTCGCTTACGGAAACGGCCGGAAAACCTTTCAATACGACTCCGACGATGTGCTGAAGGTCGTCCGCACCGAACCCTTTGAAGTCATGCAGAACGTGCACGAGCACGTTCTTGAAGCGCTCTACCATCCGATCGGTCTGCCCCCCGTCAATGAGATCGTGAAGCCCGGCGACACGGTCGCCTTCATCTGCAACGATCCGACCCGCATCGCCAACAGCGAAATCTTCATGCCGATTCTCGTCAACGAGATGAATAAGCTCGGCGTTCCTGACGAAAACATGAAGATCGTCTTCGCGCTCGGCACGCACCGCGCCATGACGCCCGAAGAGATGGAAAAGGAAGTGAGCCCCGAAGTTGCCCGCCGCATCAAGATGTACAACAGCATCGCGACCAACAAGGACGACTTTGAATACTTCGGCACGACGTCGCTCGGCACTCCCGTCTGGATCAACAAGGAACTCTGCCATGTCGACCACATCTTCCTCACGGGTACGATCGTTCACCACTACTTCTCCGGCTACGGCGGCGGCAGAAAGGCCATCCTTCCGGGCTGCGCCGCGATGGAAACGGTCCGCATGAACCACAGCCACATGCTTTCCGAAAAGGCCGGCCTCGGCCGCATGGAAGGCAACCCCTGCTACGACGACCAGATGGAAGGTGTGGCGCTCTTCGCGAAGGGCCGCTCCCTCTTCCTCTTCAACGCCATTCTCAACGCCAAGCATGAGTTCCTCAAGATCTTTGCGGGCGACTACATCAAGGCCCACAAGGAGGCCTGCAAGTTCGTCGATGAGGTCTACGGCTGCGAAATCCCGAAGGAAGCCGATCTCGTGATCGCATCCTGCGGCGGCTATCCGAAGGACATCAACGTCTATCAGATGCAGAAGACGATGGACAACGCGGCCTGCGCCGTGCGCAAGGGCGGCGTCGTCATTCTGCTTGCCGAATGCATTGAGGGTTCCGGGTCGGCCAAGCTCGAGGAAACCTTCCGCCGTCTGCGCACGCCTGAAGCCATTAAGAAGGAGCTTGAGGACAACTTCCAGATCGGCGCCAACAAGGCTTTCGCCATTACGCGTCCTCTCGGGAAAGCCAGATTCATCCTCGTCACGGCGCTCAACCGCGATCTCGCGAAGAGCATGCACTTCACGGCTGCCGTCGACACGGTTGAGGAGGCGCTCAAGATTGCTCACGAGTACCTCGGCGGCCATCCCTCGACCATCATGATGCCGGAGGGTTCGCTCACGGTGCCGCGCGTTGCACCTGAATACAACTGCTCCTGCAAGTGCGGTCGCTAAGCGCGCTGCAGCGTATTAAGCTTCGAATCCGAAGAGTCAAGCCCGCTCGATAAGAGCGGGCTTGCGTTTTTCTCCAGTCCCAACTCCAGTCCTCATGACGAACGCTGAAAAAGAGCAAAGCCTCCTCAATTTTCCAGAGATTCAGGCGCTTAAAGACGTGCTCCTCGGCATTGCCCCGGCGCGCGAATTCTGCATTGCCTATTCCGGAGGCCTCGACAGCCGCTTCCTTGCTTTTTGCGCGAAGCAGCTCGGCTTTAAAGCGCATCTTCTTCACATCATCGGACCGCAGATTGCGCCCGACGAAACGGCGCTCGCCCTCAAGGACGCTGAAGCGCTCGGGTACGAGCCGCTTCTTGTGCCGGCGAGCTCCCTCTCGCTCCCCGAGCTCGCCCGCGCCGGCACGCGCCGCTGCTACGTCTGCAAGCACCATCTTTTCGAGACGCTCAAGGATATCGCCCGGAAGATGGAATGCGAAGGCCCCGTCTGCGACGGCACGAACACGTCGGATCTCGCCGTGTATCGCCCCGGCATCCAGGCGCTTGAAGAGCTTCATGTCTTTTCACCTCTCGCCATGGCGGGAATCTCCAAGCCTCGCATCCGTGAAATCGGCCGCGCCGTCGGATTCCCCAACCCCGAACAGGCTGCCCGCCCGTGTCTTCTCACGCGCTTCCCCTACGGGACGACTCCGACCCAGGGCGAACTTGAAGCCCTCGCCGACGCAGAACTCTTTGTCGCAAACGATCCCTTCGGCGCAAAGCTGCGCTTCCGCATTAGGATGCCCAACAAGACGACTACGCTTCTGCATGTTGAAAAGAAGTCCTTTGATGCCGTACCCAATGCGGACATTGAACTCGAGACCCTGATCGGGAAGCTCGGACAAAAGTTCGGCAATCTCCTCCCCGGACTGCGTGCGGAAGTGCTCGAAAGCCTTTCGGGCTATTACGACCGCCTGCAGCAGCCGGAAAGCTGATTCAATGCCTTGAAGCACTTCGAAAAAGACGCCTCCTTCAGGCGTCTTTTCATGAAAGATGTGGCGGTGGGTCATCTCGCGGGCGCGCAAGCGCCCGCGACTGCGCGAAGCGCAGTCATCCGGAAGATAGAGACAAGCACGGAATGCGCTGCGACTACTTATAGACTTCCCCAGTCGTCCTGTCGCAGACCATTCCTCCTGATGCCAGCGTCAAATTTTCTCTTGCAGCTTGCAAAGCAGCTCTCGCCAGCCGCCTTGCTCGAAACTGCTTGAGCAGTTCTTGGGTACTCTCGATATACGTTCCCAGGTTCTTGAAGAGCGAGTAGATGATCCGCAGCACCTTATGCGCCAGCGCTACTACGAGCGCTACTACGGCTCGATTCCGGCCCCGCTTTTCCTTGAGCTTCTGAAAATACTCCCGCAGGAAACCGCGTTTGGTCAGGGCGATTCCGGAGCAAAGTTCAACCAGCACGTATTTGAGCCATTGGTTGCCTTTGCCTGATCTCACTCCCTTCAGGCGT
>CAKQON010000061.1 GCA_934255515.1 uncultured Sutterella sp. | reverse complement strand
TTTCTGGATGCTAGATGCGATTCATTCTCAATTAGACCGCGGAGACTGGAGCTCCGCGGCCAGGTGAAATATCAAGGTTAGCGTGTGGAGAAAATCCATTATCTCCGTGGCGGCATCCAATGCCGCGGTGGTGCAATCCAAAAAATCCACGGATCCGTTCAAAGAATCCGATGTTTTATCCTTAAATCCCGCTTAAGAAATCTGTCACGCACTGCTGGCGGCGTCCAGAGTTTTCGTTGCGCCATCCAACAGCGATTTTCATGCCAGTAGATACCTACAACGTCAACTCGGTACGGCACGCGCGTCGTTTAGAACGTGGGCCAAGGACAATAACCGAGGAGGAACTATACCTGTTTCACTCCAAGAAAGATCCGAACAATGGTGCGTACAATCGAGCCCGTCTCGCCAACGAACGCCGCCGAATCATGGATGCCTGGGGAAAATACTGTTACGCTCTGCTGAACACATAATCTTCTGCGCTACGCTAAAACTCCTTACTCCCTATCGGCCGCGGCAAGGGGAGAGGAGTTTTTTAATCAGTTTCTACTTCAAATACCTTCTCAGCCAAATTTACGGCCAAACAGTTACCCTCTCTGTCAAAATACTTCCTAATCGCTAATCAGGAGGGCACGGAGAAGATATTAAGGCGATCATCTATTAGTTACGTATGGATCAATGAAAATTCAAGTTAATCAATGAAGTTATCTGAGTTGCGTAAACTAAATGATGACTTCGTTAATAAATGGGCACCCCATATCCGCTCGAAAAGAAAAATCAAATCCTTGGGAGAATCATTTCCAAGGAGATTAAGGTTGAACAGGTGCACCGCGAATATAGTATCGCGACAAGCTGCGTGTATCGTTGGTTGCGGCAACTAAAAGCTGATGGGACTGAAGCAGGCTTTGACAGCCCCGAAGTACTTGGGGGTTAATGCCCCGCTAGCGAGCAACCAAGCTCCATCGTAAACCCGCGCTAGACACAAAAATCTACACACTCCCGAAATTCGCGGCACGTTTTGTGGTGCTTCTTGATGGTGCTCGTGAAGAAACCGAGCACGTCGCTGTCGAGCGCCACGCATTCGCCTGGAACCGGGACATCCGTATCGAAAAGCTTCTCGACCTTCGAGAGAACGAGGATGATCGTGCAGACGCCGTCCTTAACCTCGGCCCGCGACCAGTCTCTCGGCCCGACAGGGGATTCTTATGATGGCGCTGCCGACATTTCCGCTCCTCCCGGAACTCTTCTCAAAGCAAGAACAAAAATCTGTTCTTTCCTAGAAATTATGCGGGATCCCGACTTGAAAACGGTCATCGCTATTCGAATTGGAAATGCGTACAATCGATGTGCTTTTTGGTTCCGGCGCAAATTTACCGCGGAGTTTCCCTGCCATGAATCTCGAAAAGGTTTCCTACCTCATCACTGCCATAGAGGCAGGAAGTTTTTCGCTTGCGGCAGAAAAGCTCGGCATGACGCAGTCGGGCCTCAACCGCCAGATCACGTCGCTCGAGGATGAGCTTAAAACGACGCTCCTTCTTCGCGGCCGCAGAGGCGTCGTCCCCGCCAAGGGAGCGGAGCCCGTCATTGCGCGCCTGAGAGAGCTCCTTCTCGCTGAAAAGCGCGTTCATGAGGAAATTGCTGCCGTCAAGGGCCTCGTCATGGGCGAACTCACGATCGGGAGCTACTTCAGCATCTCGACCACGTGGCTGCCGCCCCTCCTCAAGCACTTCTCCGACGCTTATCCGGCGATTACGCTCTCCACCGTTGAAGGCACCGACCAGGAACTCGTCACGCGCTTGAAGGACGGCACCCTCGACTGCGCGTTTCTTTCTCAGCATTCCTATGACGGGGACTTCTTCCCGCTGATGGAAACGGAATTCGTCGCCTGGCTCCCGCCTGAGCATCCGCTTGCGAGCCGTGATACTGTGACCGCAGAAGACATCACGAAAGAGCCTTTCATCTATCCGCGCGTGCACCACAACACCGATATCGACGACTTCTTCACGCGCCACAGAACGGCTCCCAAAACGCACCTCATCACCAACGACCCCTATTCCGCCTATGCCATGGTGAATGCGGGGCTCGGCGTTTCGGTCAACAACCGCCTCCAGAGCATCAACCTCAAGGGCAATGTGGTGCTGAAGCCCTTCTCGCCCCAGGAGCGCGTGACGCTCGGGATCGCGCTTCCCTCGCTCTCCACGGCGTCGCCCGCCCTCATGCGGCTCGTGGCAATGGCAAGAGGCATGGCGAAGGACTTTTCGACCGGTCCCTTTGCGGAGGCGTTGCCGTCCGCCTGAGGCCTGGAGAACCTGATGCCCCCGAACGCAAAAAGGCGCGGAACTCCGCTAAATTCCGGAGCTTCGCGCCGCTTTTCCTTTTGAGGAGCTTCTCCCCGGAAGGAGAGAAGCTTCACCTCAGGGTGCTATCAGCCGAGGATTTCCTTCACGGCGTTCGTCCAGACGGCGAGGCCCTGATCCAGCGCCTTTTCGTCAATGTCGAACTTCGACGTGTGATGGCCGGACGGACGGTTCGCGCCGATCACGAAGAGCGCAGCTTTGCCGCCGTGCGCCTGAACGCGGCGAGCGAGGATGGTGGCGTCTTCGGAGCCGCCGAAGTTCATCGGGTCCTTGCGGACGGTCATGCCTTCAACGGCTTCACCGGCCTTCGTGAGGACGTCGACGAGCTCTTCGTCGTTCGTGAGGTCGACGGCTTCGCCCATCTTCTCAATCTTGTATTCGCAGCCCTGGCTGATCGCGCAGCCCTTGATGATGGCGACGGCCGCGTCGTACATGTACTGATTGATGTCGCCCGTTTCGCCGCGGACTTCCATCTTCATGAGGGCATGCGACGGAATCACGTTGCGGCCTTCGCCGGCGATGAGCTGGCCCACGTTGATGCGGGTCATGCCGGAGCCGTGGCGGGCAATGCCGAGAAGCTGCACGAACGCGTTGCAGGCGGCGGCCATGGCGTTGCGGCCGGCATTGGGTTCGACGCCCGCGTGAGCCGGACGGCCCGTGTAGGTAACGTCGAGCTTCGTCGTGCAGAGGAAGCCGTAAGGCTTGACGGAGAGTTCGCCCGTCTTGCACATCATGGCGATGTGAGCGCCGAGGAAATAGTCCGCATCGTCGACGATGCCCGAGGCGGCCATGCCGGCAGCGCCGCGCACGCCTTCTTCAGCCGGCTGGAAGAGAATCTTGAGCTTGCCCTTCATTTCGTCCTTGTGGTCGGCAAACCAGTGCGCGACGGCAAGGCCCGTGGAGGTATGAGCGTCGTGGCCGCAGGCATGCATGAGGCCCGGACGGGTCGAGCAGAAGCCCTCCTTCGCGGGAATATGGTCGGCATCCGTCGATTCGGTCACCGGCACGCAGTCGATGTCGAAGCGGATCGCGAGCGTGGGACCGGGGCGGCCCGTATCCATCACGCCGACGCAGCCCGTGAGACCGTCCATTTCCTTCAGAAGCTCTTCGGAAACGCCGTTCTTGCGCGCATAGGCGAGGCCCGCTTCGACCACCTTCTGGCTGCGGCCGAGGCAGTTGTCGGGGTTGATGACCTTCTTGCCCATCAGAACTTCATAGCCGAGCTTGCGCAGCTTCTCGACGATGTATGCCGTCGTCGTGAATTCGCTCCAGCCTTCCTCAGGCATGGTGTGAAGGTGACGACGGGTGCTGATGAGTTCGTCGTGATACTTGCAAAGGCAGGACATCCTTTTTGCTCCTTTTAATTTGACGCCGTTGAGCGGGGTCTGGGAAATGGAGGACCCCGGCGCGATGCCTGAAGGGCGTAAAACCGAATCAAGATGCGCTCTGCATGAATCGGGAGCATGCAAAATAAACCTGACCGATCCGCCGCTCAAAGATCGCGCGAGGATCTCGTTTCATACCTCTACTATATGCTCCATCCGACACACATTGAGCAACAAAATAAACACGATAATACGTGATGTAAATAACACGATTTGAAATGACTGCAGTCCCGCTCGCAGCGGCATGTGGTTTTTCCTGATGCACGTTCAAACCGGCCTTCAGCCTTTACAATTCGGGCATGTTTTTCCGTGACGAATCGCTCACGAAAATTTGTTCGTATTCGTCTCTATCAGGGATTATTCCAATGCCCCAGCACCGGTATGATCTTGACGTCTGGAAGCTTCTCTTTGAAGTGCTCCGCGAGGGCGCAATTTCCCGCGTGGCGATCAGAAACGGCATGGACCGTGCGCAGCTCTCGCGCATCATCGCCGGACTCGAGGAGGAAGTGGGAAGGCCTCTTCTCTCGCGCTCGGGCCGCCGCATCACGCCCACGCAGTTTGCGCTTGAAGCCCAGGCGTCGCTCGAGCCCCTTCTCAAGCAGTTTGAGGACCGTCTTGGGAAATTGGCCCGCAATCAGGATTCGCTCTTGGGGAGCATCCGGCTCGGCTGCATGCCGGGCTTCATGCAGCATGAGATCGTCCCGATGCTCGTCGACTTTCAGAAGATCTGTCCCGAGGTATCGTTCGACGTGACGGTGGACCACGCGTCCGCGGGCTACATGAAGGGCGACTGCGACGTCATGCTCTACTACGGGCCCGTGAGAAAGAAGTGGCTGGTCGAACACTGGGTGACGCGCTCTCTCTTCGTCGCCTGCGCCTCGCCCGAATATCTCAGCGAACGGGGGTTCCCCAAAAAGCCCGCGGACCTCTCCTCGCACTCGGGCATCCTCTTCACGGGCGACTGCCGCGAACATCCGGCAATCCTGCAACTCGGCCGCGACGAGGTCTCCTACCGCTTCAAGTCCGAAATCCGCTTCAACAACATTCTGTCAGCCAAGGCTGCCGCCATCGCCGGAGCAGGCATCATTCTCGACCTCCCGGCGCACCACTGCTTTGCGGACATCGTGAAGGGCGACCTGATGCCGGTATTGGACGGCTGGCATGTGCCGAACCTTGAAAACTACATCGGCACCACGACGGAAGCCGCGGGCCTGAAGCGCGTGCGCACCTTCGTCGACTGGTACATTGAACGCCGCCGGCAGATTGAAGGCGAACAGAATCAGCGGCTTCAGAAGGATTACCATGTACTGATTTCATAGCCCGGACGAGGCAGGCCCGACACGGCCTTTCCGAAATATCTGTCCAGCCAGAACCAGAATCTCCAGATAATCATGACGCTCGCTTCCGTTCAACAAGCGCTCGAACCGCTCGGGCTCCTCGACCGGATCGTCTTCTTTGAAAAGGACGCCACCCCGACCGTAGCCGATGCCGCTCGGCTTCTCGGGTGCGAGCTGAGGCTCATTGCCAAAACCATGGCCGTAAAGCTCCTTTCCGGGCCGGCGCTCATCGTGCTCGCGGGGGCCCCCGGGTTGATGGCAAAAAATTCCGCAAGCGCTTCCAGGAAAGCATGAAGTTCATACCTTCGGAAGAGCGCCTCGAAATAACCGGGCACGGCCCGGGCAGCATGACGCCGATCGGGGCGAAGCGAGGCGTTCCGATCTATTTTGACGAGTCCCTCAGGTCGCTGCCCGAACGCCATCCCGCGGGAGGAGCGGCAGAGACCGTGGCGCGCCTTAAGCTTTCCGGGCTCGAGAAGGCTGCGCCGCCCAATGAATGGGTGGATCTGGCCCGCGAAGGCGAATAGTTCTCTTCCCAAAGGACGATGTTCACGGACCGGAGCCTCCGCTTCCGAACGCTTTCTTGATCCGGAGCGTAATACCTCTCGACAGGCGTCCGGCATGAGCATGCCGGCTACGGTATGTTTCGAGGAACACTTCTATTCTTCCGGACATCTGCGATGCACAAACGCACGCTCCTCAAACTTTTCGCCCTCGGCTCCGCCGCCGCGGGCCTTGCCGCCTTCTCTCCGCTCTCGGCAGCGACCGGTTCAAAGCCCCTTCTCGTTGCCGGCATGGATGCCGCCTATCCACCCTTCGGCTCCCGCGATTCCGCGACGGGCCAGTATGTTGGCTTCGACGTCGACGTGATCCGCGCGATCGGGAAAGCCGAAGGCTTCAATGTCGAGGTGCGCAACATTGCGTTTGACGGCCTCATTCCGGCCCTGAAGACCGGAAACATCGACATCGCGATCAACGACATCACGATTACGCCGGAGCGCGCGAAGAGCGTCGACTTCTCAGACCGCTACTACATTGCGGGCTTGGGCGTCGTGGTCAACATCGAGAACAAGACGATCCGCACGGCCAGGGACCTTGAAGGGAAGCTTCTCGCCGTCTCCATCGGCTCCACGGGCGAAGAAGCCGCGAGAAAGATCCCGAACGCCCGCGTCCGGGTCTTCAACCAGCTGAACGAGTGCTTCCTTGAATTGAGGAACAAGGGCGTCGACGCCGTCATCAACGACATTCCGACGAACGACTACTATGCGGCCGTCGCAGGCAAGGGGCGCGTCCTCTCGCTTCCCGTGGCGCTCACCGAAGAAAATCTCGGCATTGCGGTCAAAAAGGGGAATACCGAGCTCCTGAAGCGCATCAACTCGGGCCTCAGCGCCATCAAGGCGTCGGGCGAATTCTCGAAGATCTATCAGAAGTGGTTCGGAAAAGAGCCGCCCGCAGCGCTTCTCTTGCGCTGACCGCTGCTTTCGGGCGACGCCCGGAAAAAGAGTCGCTTAATCCGGATCGACCGATATAAGCAATTCTCTTTACGATGAAGCCGCTCTCCCGGGCGGCTTCATCTGATAAGGTTAGAGATACGAACGATAGAGGTGCGGTTGCGAGAAGCTTCGGAGGAGCCGGCAGGCAGGGATCCCGAAGCAAGGCAAAACCGCCGAATCTGCGGCTTCTCCCGGCAGGGACCGCAGATGGGTCCGCAGGAGATACCTGCGGGACTGTCTGCCAATCGGTGGGAATCGGCTTCATTAAGAGACGAATGAAGCATCCCGGCAGTTGCGCTATCTTTCCGGTCAATATGCGGCATTAAGCACTCTGCCTGCTTTGCCGCTTTGCGCCAGAAAGGCTTTTGCAACCTTGCTGGCGCTTTTTTATGCGCCGCGGGGGAGCACGAGTTTTCATTCCCAGCGCCGCTCTCCCCGGGTCGCTTCCGCCCTTGAGGCACAATAGATTCCTCACGGTCGTTCAGGACCAGACCCTCAACCCTTCAGAGCGAAATCCATCATGTCCAGACTCCCCGTACGCGGCTCCCTCGTTGCTCTCGTCACACCCTTCAATGACGACGGTTCCGTCAACTTTGAGAAGTTGGGCGAACTCATCGACTTTCACCTCGAAAACGAAACCGATGCGCTCGTCATCCTCGGCACGACCGGCGAATCCTCCACCATGTCGCACGAGGAGGACAACGCCGTCTGCGAGTACACGGTGAAGCGTGTCGCGGGCCGCATTCCGGTGATCTGCGGCTCGGGCTCGAACGACACCCGCACGATGCTTGAAAAGTCGCTCGCCTTCGAGCGCCTCGGCGCCGACGGCCTCCTCATCATCACGCCCTACTACAACAAGGCGAACGAGGAAGGCATCTACCGCCACTTCGCGACCGTCGCGGATGCGGTGAAGATTCCCTGCATTCTCTACAACGTCCCGGGCCGCACGGGCTGCTCGATTTCGGAAGCAAACGTGGCGCGCCTCTCGAAGCACCCCAACATCATCGGCATCAAGGAAGCGAGCGGCAACATTTCCTATGCTGCGAAGATTGCCCGCCACCTCTCCGACGACTTCGTCATGTATTCGGGCAACGACGACATGATCGTTCCGATGCTCGCGCTCGGCGCTTCGGGCGTCATTTCGGTGCTCGCGAACGTTGCTCCGAGAGAAACCCACCGCATGGTGATGGACTTCCTCGAAGGGCGCGTGAAGGAATCGCGCGACCTGCAGCTGAAGCTCCTCGAGGTCACGAACGACCTCTTCATCGAAGTCAACCCCATCCCCGTGAAGGAAGCCCTCAATCTGATGGGGAAGGACGTCGGCGGCTACCGTCTCCCGCTCTGCCCGATGACGCAAGCCCACCGCGAGACGCTGCGCCGCTCGATGGCGGCTGCGGGCCTCATCTGAGCTTCAGATTCGGACACACACACATCCAGGAAAAAGGATTCAGCATGAAAATCGCGCTCGTCGGCATGGGCCGAATGGGAAAAATGATCGCCTCCTGCGCCGAAGAGCGCGGTATTGAAGTCGCAGGCGCCTACCTCGCCGAAAATATTGATGAACTCGCAAACCTCGTCCGGGTCGACGCGCTCATTGACTTCTCCTCCCCCGCGGCGCTCCCTCAGGTCGCGGCCTACATCCGCAGGACGGGCGCAGCGCTTGTCTGCGGCACTACCGGGTACAGCGCCGAAGAGGCCGCCGAAATCCGCTCCCTCGCAGAGTGCGCTCCGGTGATTCTTTCGGCCAACTATTCCGTGGGCGTGGCGGTTCTCAAGCACCTGTCGGCCGAAGCCGCGAAGCTCCTCGGCGACGACTTCGACATTGAAATCGTCGAAACCCATCACCGCATGAAGGCCGATGCCCCGAGCGGAACGGCGAAGCTCCTCCTCCGGGCGATCGACCCTGAAGGCAAGCGCCGCACGGTCTACGGCCGCGAGGGCATGATGAAGCGCGAGGGGAATGAAATCGGCGTCCATGCCGTAAGAGGCGGCACTGTTGCCGGCGTCCATACGGTTTCCTTCTTCGGACCCGACGAGGAGCTCTCCCTCACCCACCGTGCGGAATCCCGCCGCATCTTCGCGCTCGGCGCCATCAAGGCGGGCGAGCGCCTGAAGAACCGGGCCCCCGGCTGGTACACCATGGACGATCTTCTTTTTTCCTGAGAGAAATACCGAACTCTTACGGTCCCCCGTACAAACTCAAACTTTTACGCAACTCGATTCCAACAGGAAGCTTACCCAAATGATGAACGCCCAGGAAATCATTCACTACATCGCCACGGCAGAAAAGAAGACGCCCGTGAAGATCACGATCCGCGAAAAGGCTCCAATCGACTACGGCACGGCCCAGGTCTTCGGCGCAGGCGACAAGGTGGTCTTCGGCGACTGGAAGGTTCTCGGTCCCATCCTTGAAGCGAACAAGGAGAAGATCGACGACATGGTCATTGAAAACGACTGCCGCAATTCGGCCATTCCCCTTCTTGACCTCAAGAACATCAACGCCCGCATCGAGCCGGGCGCGGTGATCCGCGACCAGGTCACGATCGGCGACGGCGCAGTCGTCATGATGGGCGCCATCATCAATATCGGCGCCGTGATCGGCGAAGGCACCATGATCGACATGGGCGTCGTCATGGGCGGCCGCGCGACGGTGGGCAAGCACTGCCACATCGGCGCAGGCGCCGTGCTCGCGGGAGTTGTTGAGCCCGCTTCCGCGAAGCCCGTCATTATTGAAGACAACTGCTTCGTGGGCGCGAACGCCGTCGTGATCGAAGGCATCCACGTGGGCGAAGGCGCGGTCGTCGCCGCCGGCTCCGTCGTCATCAATGACGTTCCTGCCGGCGCCGTCGTCGCGGGCGTTCCCGCGCGCATCATCAAGACGAAGAAGGATGAGCGCACGACCCAGAAGACCGTGCTCGAAGACGCGCTCCGCACCCTCTGATACGCATTCATCCCCGATTGAATGCCGTCATTTCCGGCCCAGGGAAGATTTCCCGGGCCGGATCCGTATTCTCCTACTCTGCCTCCGCCCTTTTCAGTCATGCTCGAGCGTCTTACCCGCTACCGCCGCGATCTTCACCGCATTCCCGAACTCGACCTCGACCTTCCCGAAACGACTGCCTACATCCGCAGCGTTCTCGCGAACCTTCCCTGCGAAGTCTTCTCGCCCGAAGGCCATGCGGTCTGTGCGTTTTTTGACTGCGGGAAGCCCGAGACCGTGGCCTTCCGCTCCGACATGGATGCGCTCCCCATCTGCGAAGCCGTGGACTCGGGCTTCAAATCCACCCATCCCGGGAAAATGCATGCCTGCGGCCACGACGGCCACATGGCGATGGCGCTCGGGCTCGCCGAGGTTGTGGCCGGGCTCAAATCGAAGCTCACGAAGAACGTTCTCATCGTTTTCCAGCCGGCAGAAGAGACCACCGGCGGCGCGCGCCTCATCTGCGAATCGGGGGTCTTTAAGGATAAGAACGCGACGGCGATCTACGGGTTCCACCTCTGGCCCGATCTCCCGATGGGCGTTGTGGCGTCTCTTCCCGGGCCGCTTCTCGCCCAGTCGAACGAAATCACGGTCGACTTTACGGGGAAAAGCACGCACATTGCGAAGTCCGAGGACGGCGCGGATGCGCTTCTCGCCATGGCGCGCTTTGTCGTTGAGGCCGATCAGATGCTCTCGCGCCTCAAATCCGAAGTCGACCCGGCGTCCACTCTCAAATTCGGCCGCGTTACGGCCGGCACCGTGAGAAACGCCATTGCAGCCGCCGGACACCTCGAAGGGTCGCTTCGCGTCTTCAGCAGCGAAGCCTTCAATTACGCCTGGGACCATCTCCACGAAATCGCCGACCGCATCAGCAAGGATCTTTCCGTCGGTATCCGCATCACGAAATCCGACGGCTATCCGCCCGTCATCAACGATCGGAAGCTCTTTGAAGATGCCGAAAAGCGCATCCCGGAACTTCAGAAGCTCCCCAAGCCCCTTCTCATTGCCGAAGACTTCGCCTTCTATCAGAAGGCGCTCCCCGGGCTCTTCATGCTCCTTGGCACGGGCACGGGAATTCCCCTGCATTCCGACCGCTTCAACTTTGACGAAGGCGTGCTCGAGCGCGGGGTTGAGATTTATACGAAACTGCTGCCGCTTGAATAAAGAGGTTGTCAAACGCGTCCGGAGCGGAAGTGTTCCGCCTCCTGACGGTGATGTTGAAGCTCCCCCGTTTAAAAACGGAGGATTCACTATGACACTCTCAAGGCTTTTTCAGGGGGCAATGCCGCCTGAA
>CAKQON010000060.1 GCA_934255515.1 uncultured Sutterella sp. | reverse complement strand
GGATCCTTAGTAAATCAATGAATTCCCAAAGGAAGGAGTGCCTGTAGAACTAACAATCAACAGGGAACTCAGGTTAAATGAATATAAAAATTTGGAAGATTTTCTTTAAAGACAGAATGATCGTCTTTCAAATCTTAAATGACAACTCTTGCGTTATGCGAATAAATATTGGCTGAATAACCCGAAGAAGGTTATTGCTGAAATGCGGGCTATTCTTAAAGCCATCAGACAACAAAAACAGGGGAGGCAGCGCACAGCGCCGCGCTGCTTCCCTGATTGACTGAATCGGGTTTTGCCGGCGTCCTGATCAGATGACTCTGCAATTGATCCACTTGAACTCGAGTCTGATCGCGTCTGAGGCGGGCAGGATTTGACGGGTTCAGGACCGGAAAATTTTATTTCGATCGGGATGGCCGACATCAGGCGGCAGCCCCACGATGGGGGAAACCTTTTCCTCGTAGGAAAAGAAGAGCGTCTGCATGGCGAGCGCATACCATTCAAGGAATACGCGCACGCGCTTCTGGTGCCAGGCATCGCGGTTGGTGGCGATGAAGCATTCGACGGGCGGATGAAACCAGCCGGGGAGGACCGGCACGAGCCGTCCGTCGGCAATGTCTTCAGCAATCTGAACAAGCGGCATGTCGACGGCAACTCCCATGTCGCTCAGGAGCGCATTGCGGATGGCGAGGATGTCGGTCGAGCGGATGGAGCGAGCAAACTGAACGGGCGCTTCCCGAGTGCCGCGGAAAAGCACGCGCGTTTCGCTTCTCACGGGACCGTTGTAGATGTAGCCCGTATGAAGCTTCAGGTCTTCCGGGTTGACCGGCATGCCGTAGCGGCGGATGTACCCGGGACTTGCAACCGGGAGATAGACGTTTCTCCCGCGGCTCATGTAGACGAGTCCGGAGGTCTTCGGTTCGCCGGTGAGCGTTGCAACTTCACAGAGCCCCTTTTTGAGCTCGGCTTCCTGGAGGCCGGAGAGAATTTCAATGCGGATTTCGGGGTGGGCCTTCTGGAATTCAGAGAGGAGTGGGGTCAGACGCCTGGAGGCAAAGCCCGGGGCGGACGAGAGCCGGATGCTGCCGTCAAGCGTTCTGTTGGCATCCATGAGGCTCGTCATGAGCGAATCGTGCGCGCGGAGAATGGTTTCCATGCGCTTCTGCGCGGTTTTCCCGGCGGGCGTCAGCCTGAGCGGACGGGAATTGTGTTGAATGAGTTCCGTGCCGAGCCCCTTCTCAAGGCCGGCAATGGCGCGCGAGAGGGAGGAGGGTTCGGTTTCAAGCGCCTTCGCTGCTGCCGACAAGGTCCCGGTTCGCGCAAAGCAGAGAAACTGCCTCCAGGCAGAGAGGTCGTCGGTTTTCGGCATGATCTGGTCCTTGAAATGCTCATCCACGCTCTCCATTCTCCTACGGAAGAGGATTGGGAGTACGGGTCTATTTTGCGCAATGCGCAAAATTAGTTTGCGCGAAAAGGTATTGTAAGAAGGCGTATGCGGGCAGAAACTGCATCCTCAGGGAGAGACCATAAGCGTCTCGGCATTCTCAGAATCAACGAAGGAAAAGAAAAGCATGGCCCGCGAACATGATGAGTTCTTCTGGATTACCGCCATCAACAAGGCGACGGTTGTCGTTGAAGGGCGAAACGGTCTTTTTGATGAGGCGCTTCTTTGCCTCGCGGCGAAGGGCATAGACGCCGTGGAAAAGGCGGGCGATGCGGATCCGACGAAGCGCCCGGCCTCCTACATTGCGTACGAGCCGCTTCTCATCGCCGCGACGAATCCGGAAGTGACGGCGATCCACGCCGGCCGCTCGAGCCAGGACATTCTTTCCACCATGCGCATTGCGATCATGCGCGACCGCGCGATGACCTTCGCCGAATCCTTCGACCGGGTGATCGCGAAGATCCTCGAACTCGCCCGCGCCAACCTGAATACGATCGTTCCCAACTACACGAACGGCGTGGCGGCGCAGCCGACAAGCTACGCGCACTATCTCCTCGGCTTTGCCGCTCCGCTCCTTCGCGACCGCGCGCGGCTCGAGGAATACCTCTCCCGCTACAACATTTCCTCCATGGGCGCTATGGTTCTGAACGGAACAGGGTGGCCGCTTGACCGCGACGGCATGGCAAAGGCGCTCGGCTTCGACCGTCCGGTGAGAAACGCCTTCGACGCGACCTGCGAAGCGCCTGTCGACACGGCGCTTGAATTTGCATCGATCGTCGGCTCGGTCGCCATTCATCTCGGCTCCATGGTAAACGACATCATGGTGCAGTATGCGCAGCCCCGTCCCTGGATTCTTCTGGCCGAAGGCGGCGAAAACACCTACGTTTCGTCGGCCATGCCGCAGAAGCGCAATCCCGGCCTCATGAACAACTGCCGCGCGGACTGCTCCGACGCTGTGTCGGAAATGAATGCCGTCTTCATGCGCGTTCACAACGTGGTGCCCGGCATGACGGACGGCAAGAGCGTCGCGAAGAACGGCCGCATGGCAAAGACCGCGGTCGGCATGTGCGAAAGGTTCCTCAAGGTTCTGAACGGCCTTCGCATCAATCCCGCCCGGGCGCTCGAGGAACTCAATTCCGACTGGACGGCTTCGCAGGAAATCGCCGACCGCCTGATGCGCGAGCACGGGCTTCCCTTCCGGATCGGGCACCACATGGCGAGCCGCATGGTGTCCTATGCCCGCGCGAACGGTCTTCTTCCGCTCAACTTCCCCTATGCCGAAATCGTCCGGATCTACCGCGAGGAGATCACGGAGGAATTCCCGGAAGCCTCGCCCGTCTTCCCGATGAGCGAAGCTGAATTCCGCGATGCGCTTGATCCCCGGAAGATCGTCGAAAACCGCCGCACGGCCGGGAGCGCCCGGCCGAGCGAGGTGGAAGCCATGATCGGCGAGGATGAGGCGTCGCTCCTCGCGCTCACGTCGAAGCTTGAGGCGCGGGAAGGGCAGGTAGAAAAGGCGCTTGAAGCGCTTGACGCCGATTTCCGCCGCTATCTCTGACGAACCTAAAAAATCCCCGAAAATCACTCGAAAAAAGATAAACCACTGGAGAAACCAAAATGTCAGCACTCCTGCCATGGATCGCAGTGATCGTTACGATCATTGCCGGCTGGGCGCTTCTGAAGCGCTATCAGACGCATCTGGTCCTTCTCTTTGCAGGCCTCGTCATCCTCGTCTGCGTCGCGCTCATGGGCGACGCGAGCTTCCTGCCCAAGGGCGTGAAGCCCTCGGGATTCTGGCTCTTCGACATCTTCGCTACGCTGAAGAGCATTGCGACGAAGCAGAGCTCAGGGATCGGCTTCCTCATCATGACGGCGGGCGGCTTTGCGGCCTACATGGACCGCATCGGCGCAGCGAAAGCCCTCGTCGACATCGCAGTGAAGCCCCTCGCAAAGCTTCGCGCGCCTTACGTCGTTCTGGCTGCGGGGTACCTGGTCGGTCAGATCCTCGTGATGGTGATTCCGTCCGCCGCGGGCCTTGCAATGCTTCTGCTCGTTGCGCTTTTCCCCATTCTTAAGGCTGTGGGCACGTCCCCGGCAGCAGCGGCTGCCGTGATCGGCACCTCTGCCGGCATGACCTTCACGCCGACCGCCGGTACGGCGAACCTCGCCGCCAAGGTTGCGGGCCTCGATCCGATCATCTATCTCGTTCAGTATCAGCTCCCGCTTGCCGTTCCGACCCTCATCGTCTGCTGCGTTGCGCACTACTTCGTGCAGCGCTGGTACGACAAGAAGAATGACGACGTTTATGCCGAAGCGGCTGCCGTGAAGGCCGTGGATGCGCCTCAGGTTCCGAAGTGGTACGCCATCTTCCCGATCCTTCCGATTGCGCTCCTCATCATTTTCTCGAAGCTCGTCGTTGCTTCCGTGAAGCTCGACACGATCGCCGCGCTCTTCATGGTCTGGACCGGCGTGGTCGTCATTGAGATCATTCGTCTGCGCGACGTGAAGAAGATCTTCAAGGACGCGATGGCGATGTTCCAGTCGATGGGCAAGATGTTCGCGGGCATTGTCGCGCTCATCATCTGCGCGGAATTCTTCGCGACCGGCCTTCAGACCTCGGGCCTCATCGACGCGCTCATCAAATCCGCGCAGGGCGTCGGCGCCGGCATGGGCGCCATGACGGTCATCCTCACGGGCATTGTCTCGGTGGTGACCTTCCTCACGGGGTCGGGCGTCGGTGCTTATTCCTCCTTCGCTACACTGGCTCCGGATGTGGCTGCCGGCCTCGGCGGTTCGGTTGAAGCGCTGGTGACCCCGATGCAGTTCGCCTCCGGCATGCTGCGCGCCATGTCGCCGGTTGCGGGCGTCATCATTGCGGTTGCGGGCGCCGCCGGCGTTTCCCCGGTTGCGATCGTCCGCCGCACCTGGATTCCGATGATCCTCGGCCTCCTCACGACCCTCATCGTGAATCAGACCCTCTTCGGCTGATAGCCGGACAATTCGTCGAATCCATCAAAAGCTCCCCGGAGGCTTCTCGTCCCGGGGAGTTTTTCATTTTGGCGATGCGCGCAAAGCGCAGCAATGCCTCTACGACATAATACGACGCTCGGCGTGCTATACGGCTAGAATGGCCTTCAACCCACACGACCGGAGCACTTCCCATGCCGCGCTACGCCAATCAGAACAAAATTACCGATGCGCTCATCGTCATCACGATTCTCAAGCAGATTCCGAGGCATTGGATTACGGCTTCCCAGATCCAGCAGAACCTCTCTGCGCTCGGCATGGAGCTCACTCCCCGGCGCCTGCAACGCATTCTGGAAAGCATGCGCGACTGCGAGGAGCTTCAGATCGAAGTCGATAAGACCAATCGTCCCTACGGCTACAGAAGGAGCGTTCCGGACTCGGATCTCGTGATCGACAATCTGCCGCCGACGCAGAGCCTCCTGATACGCCTTTTTGAAGAGCACATGCACTACCAGCTGCCCGCTCCCATTACGGGCTCGCTCAGGTATCTCTTCGACAAGGCGAGCCTTTCCCTCAAGGAGCAGGGGGCGACCGACAAGATGAACCGGTGGCTCAAGAAAGTCGCCTTCGTCTCCGGGTGCGTGCCGATGATGCCCCCGAAGATCCTTGAGCGGATCTTCAATGCCGTGAGCGAAGCGCTCTATCGGGACGTCATGCTTCATGTGAAGTTTGAAAACAGCCGGGGAGAGCAGAATGAAGCCGACGTGTCGCCGCTCGGTCTTGTTCAGCAGGAGCAGAGGCTCTATCTCGTCTGCCAGTTCGCGGGCTATGACAACTACCGGCACCTAGCGCTTCACCGCATTTCCGAGGCCCGGGTGCTCGACTTCCCGGCAGTGAGGCCCAGGAACTTTTCGCTTGACAAGTACATCAGCGAACGGCACTTCAACTATTCGAACGGCCGCCGCGTGCGGCTGATTCTCGAATTCACGAGCCCCGAGACGGCGAGGAATCTTTCCGAGACGCCTTTTAATAGGACGCAGAAGCTTCAGAAATTGCCCGACGGCGCCTGGCGGCTTGAAGCCGATATGGACGACACCGTGCTCCTTGACGGGTGGATCGCGGGCTGGCGCGAAAAAGCAGGGATCCGGAAAGTGGAAAAGATTCTGATCGCCGAAAAGGCCTGATACCGTCCGGACGTATGGATTGGCTCCTTTTGCTTTTTGCCGGCGCCTTTGAGGTCAGCATGACGTTTGGCCTCGGAAAGACCCGGGGCGCGGCGGGCTTTGAATTCTGCCTCTGCGCCGGCGGATTCCTCATCCCGGCGGCGCTCAGCATGGGACTTCTCGCAAAGGCTTCTCAGACGCTACCGCTCGGCACCGCTTATGCCGTCCGGACGGGCATCGGTGCCGTGGGAACTGTTCTTGTCGGCATCCTGGTTTTCAAAGAGCCAGCGGCGCCTTTGAGACTCTTTTTCCTCTTTACGCTGATTGCTTTCCTGATCGGACTGAAGCTCGTGTCTCAATAATGAAGAGACTCCCGCTGAAGGCAGATAATCAGCGGGAGTCCGCGCAGGAGAGATGTTGGCCTTAATCCTGCGAGTTGAGTTCTGCGATGAAGCGCGCGAAGGTTCCCCAGCCGATCGGGAGCGACGTCTCATCCTGAATGGAGAAGTCCGGGCGATGGTGGCCGTGGTGGTTGCACCCGTAGTAGCAGAAGGCTGCTTTCCCGCCATGCTCCTGAACCCGGCGTATGAGCATCGTGCAGTCTTCGCTTCCGATCTTTGCATTCATGTCGACGACGGAATGGACGCCCGGCACCTTACGCGCCGCGCCCTTAAGGAGGGCGACCGCTTCTTCATCTCCCTTGTAGGTCACGGCTTCGCCCATGCGGGTGAGCTTATAGTCGACGCCGTAGGCGAGGGCGAGTCCCTTGACGGTCTGTTCGACATTCTTTGCCATGTAGTCGTTGATCTCTGTCGTTTCTCCCCGAACCTCGAGCTGCATGTATGCATGGTCGGCGATGATGTTGCGGCCGGTGCCGGAGATGAATTTCCCGATCTGCACGCGCGTGATGCCCTGGCTGTGTCCCGGGAGACTTCCGAGCGAGAGGCAGGCGGCGGCTGCGCACATGAGCGCGCTTCGTCCCTTTTCGGGAGAACCTGCCGCGGCAGACTGACCGAAGAATTCGAGATCAAATTTTGTCGTTGCAAGGTAGCCGGAATGAGAGACACCTACGTCGCCAAGCTTCGCGGAACAGCCGATGTGGCCGCCCGCAAACCAATCGACGTCGTCGACAATGCCTCTGGCGGCCATTGCTGCTGCGCCGCGCACGCCTTCCTCGGCGGGCTGAAAAAGGATTTTGACGGTGCCTTTGAGCCGGTCCCGGTTTTCTGAGAGCCACCGGCAGAGCGCAAGTCCGATGGCTGCATGCCCGTCATGGCCGCAGGCGTGGGAGAACCCGGGGTTTTGAGAGTGGTAATGTGCCAGATTGGCTTCGTGCTGAGGATCGTCGGTTTCTTCGATCGGCAGGGCATCGATATCAAAGCGGAGCGCCGTGACGGGGCCCGGCCGGCCGGTCTGAAGAACCGCCATGGCGCCGGTATAGCCGCCGAGCGACCCGAGGAATTCTTTTGGGACTCCATGTTCGAGCGCCCGCTGCTGAGCCGCAAGAACGAGTGCTTCATTGCGTCCCATTACCGCGTCGGGCTCTATAACGTCGACACCCGCAAGAACCTCGAGTCCAAGCGAGCGCAGACGCTTCACGATGAACCACGTCGTTTCAAATTCGCACCAGCCTTCCTCGGGGTGTGCATGAAGCCATCGGCGGTCGTTTACGAGTTCCTGCCGGGCTTCGTCGGAAAGAATGATTTTGTTCAGATCCATGGAGGATTACCTCAGAGTTCAAAGATGAAGCCGAGAAGAATGACGTTGATGATCATCGGTATTGCCATGCGCTTGCTGATCTCAAGCGGAGAGAGTCGGGTCATGCCGGCGATCACGAGCGTAGCGCCCGCAATCGGCGAGCACATGCGGCCGAGTGCGCCTGATAGTGCGGCGACGATGCCGAGCGGTTCAATCCGCATGCCGAATTCCGCGGCGTAGGGCGTGATGGCCTGGTTGAAGGCGTGTCCGGCGGCGTCGCCCGACCCTGTGAGGACGCCCATCAGGAAGGGGCCGAAGTTGGCGGCGTAGCTCGCGATTTCTCGCGAATTCTTGAGTGTGTCAATGAGCGCATCGATGACGCCGGCTGCGCGCAGACCGCCCGCAAAGCATCCGGCGGCGATGATGATGCCCATGATGTTCGCGTAGCCCTTGCCCATGCCGGAGAAGAACTCCTTTGTCACGGCCTCAGGATTGGAGCGCGTGATGAGGAGCGTATAGATTGAGCCCCAGATCATGGCTTCGGCAACGCTCATCTTGAGCGCCGGAACGACGGTGGCGCCGAGGAGGAGCACCACAATCGGAAGAATCGGCGCGATGGCAAAAAGAACGTTGGGCTTTTCCGGCAGCACGCCCCGTGCATCCGAAGCGACTTCGAAAACTTCCGCGCTTTCATTCGGATCGGGCTTGCGGTAGTCGCGGAAGACGAAGATCATCAGGGTGATCAACAGGATGTTGAGGCTGCAGACGATGAGAATCTTCGGCGCAAACTCAACGATGAGCGTCATCACGTCGATGTTTGCGATTTTGGCAACCCAGACGTTGTGGCTCGATCCCGGGCTCATGGACGACGGAATGATGGAGCCGATGATGGCGGCGCCTGCAATGGCGGGTTTGAATCCTGCCCGGACCATGAGCGGAATCATGGTGGGCCCGAGCGCCGCTGCGCACCCGGCTGCCGACGGGATCGCCACGGCTACGCAGGAAGCAATCAGCATGCAGAAGGGCAGGAGGAAAAGTCCGAGTTTTCCGAGAGGCTTCACCATGAGCGATACGAAATGCACGTCGCATCGCGTGATGGCAATGACGGCGGCGAAGCCGAGCGAGGAACAGATCGCGGTGATGAGGCTTCCGTTCGTCATGTTCGCAATGAAGGCCTTGAGCGCGATCTGAGGAGCGCCGGATAAAAGCGCCATGACAAGGCCGGAGGTGAAGAGCACGAGCCTTGTTTCAATGCGTTTGAGAAGTGCGGCGATCGTGATGAGCGTGACGATCGCGGCCATCCAGATGGTCCATGTCATTTTTCTTTTCCAAAAGTGCGCAAATGGGACATCGAACCGTAAAGGCTCTGAAGTCGGGCGAATTCGGCATCATCGCAGAACTCCGCCTTTCCGGAGACGTAGGCTTTGGCTGCTTCCAGCGTGAAGCTCACGGCGTCGGAGATGTCTTCCAGGTGCGTGGCGCCGGTGGCGCAGCCCGGCACCTGGCTCACCGCAGTGATGGCGAGACCGATCACGGGCGCGCGGGTGACAACGCTCGGCTGCAGAATGGAATTGAGGTGATAGATTCCGTTCCCGTAGGGCGTTATGTCCTGCTGCGTCAGCGGGAGAACAACGGGGAGCTTGCCTGTGGTGATTTCAAGAATCGAAAGGAAATCCTCGCTCACGCGCAGAATCCAGCCGTCTCTCACGGTGGGCGTGATGGCGATGCCGCGGTGGTTGACGATGCGGTTTCCTTTCGTCGTATCGATGGAGATGACGGCGTCCATGGCGGGATCAACCTCATGCGCATTGCATTCAGCACTTGTGACGGGTGACTCCATGAACGGCACGGGATCATGAGGGCGCGTCGGCGCATCCGGGCAAATGTGGGTCGTCACGATGACGTCACCCTCGAGGATGTCGCCGAGCGAATGCATGCGGGAAAGCTTTGCCGCAATTGCGAGGGCCGAGAGCGCGCCGTCGCCGTCAGAGGTGAAGCCGAGACGGTCCGGACGAGCGCCGATTCCGCCAAGGCGCCCGACAACGCCGAGTGTTGGCGCTTTGCCGCCCGCGGATTTGCCGTTTTTTCCCGGAATCAGAACACGGATGAAGTCGGTGCTGCCTTTTTCGCCGCGGCAGGTTTGGAGAGTGATGTTCTCTGCTCCGTATTTCTTCAGAAACCCGGCCGTCCGGGCGCCGTTCGCCTGCGGGTCGTCGAGCAGATCAAGCGCTTCGGAAATGATGGAAAAAGACATGACTGTGCTCCTCGAGGATGGATTGGGTAGTGAGGCTTATTTTTTCAAAACGACCTTTCCCCGCACAAATGTTATTGTCGTAGCTCCTGTAAAGTATTTCCATGAGGAATAAAGCATCCGGGTATTGCCGGAGTTGGGTTATGGACAATCTTCCCTTTGCGCTCTGTTCGCGCGAAATCGAAATCTTTCTTGCGGCCGCTGATGAAGGCGGCTTTTCGGCAGCTGCGGCGAAGCTCGGACTCACGCAATCCGCCGTGACGAAGCAGATTCAGAAGCTTGAACGCGCGCTCGGCATGGAGCTCTTTGACCGCACGCGAAGACCTATGGCGCTCACCGAGGAGGCGATTGTTCTGCGCCGCGAGGCGCTCGAGTGCAGGGAGCGGCTTCAGGCGGCCGCACGGGAGCTCCGGCAGCGCTCCTACATCAAGCCTCTCCTGAGAATCGGCGCCATTGATCTTCTCACCAACTGGCTTCTTCCTGAACTCATCCGGGGACTCCTTCCCTATGCTTCCTGCATTACCGAGCTCACCGGCACTTCGCCGCAGCTCCTCGAAAGTCTCGCGAGAAGAGAAATCGACTGCGCTTTCGTGACGGGCTCCTTTGCAGAGGTGCAGGGCGTTTCGAGAACGCTCATTTTTGAAGACGAGGCGGTAATCGTCATGCCGGAATCCATGGCGCGGAAGCATGCAGACGGCTGGTCCTGGAACGACCTGAGATTCTGCGGACGCCCCTTCATCCGCTTTGTTCGCGAGGGTGGAGGGGGCAGGCTCAATGAAAGCTTCATGAGCACGCTCGGGTTCGAATTCCCTCAGAGGATTGAAGTCGACAACAACGCTACTATGCTTTCCCTCGTTGAAAAAGGCGTCGGCTGGGGCATTGTTGTTTCATCCGTCTTTCTCCAACATCCGGAAGCAAGGAGCCGCGTGCATGTCGAGGCGCTTCCGGAGTCAGGCTTCCGGCACGGGATCTATCTCATTTCGCGTGAGTGCGAAATGCCGCAGATGATTGAGCGCATAGCCGGTTTAGCCCGCAAGGCCGCGGAAATTCGTGAAGGCTGACGAGGCTTCAGCTTTTTCCAGAACGGCGGCAGCATGAGTTGGCGGGCAGCGGAGAGGCGTGGCGCGGATTTCGCTTGCCTGAAGAGGAATGCGTGCGCAATTGTGGAAAAAGAGCCTAAAAAATATGGCGCAAACGTGAACTAATTGATGTTTCAGGATATTATTAACAAAGGTATTTAATAGTTGACTGATGGTGCTGTGTGGCGCTTGGGGTCAGGCCGCCTGTGCATAGAGGGTACTCTCATTCGTAAAACAGGCGCGAATAGGGGTCTTCTG
>CAKQON010000059.1 GCA_934255515.1 uncultured Sutterella sp. | reverse complement strand
CCATCAGCGGGAACCACCCGGAGTACGAGTTAATCGTATTCAGGAATCCTCGTCCTTCAGGGCGAGGAGGAAGTCAATTCTCTTTGCTTTCCGGCATCCGAAAGTTTGCCGCAAACGGATTCTTGGATTAGAGTTCAGTTCCTCTGATAGTTATCGCTTACAAACAATGACCACGATCTTTGATGCTGCTTCCAATCCGACCCCCGGCAATGCCGACCGTCCGACGGTGCGCGTGCCGAGATCCGGACGTGCGAAGAAGAACCGCCGCGCCGACATTCTGCAGACGCTCGCGCAGCTTCTTGAGGACCCGCACTGCGACCGCATCACAACGGCTCAGATTGCAAAGAAGCTCGATCTTTCCGAAGCCGCGCTCTACCGTAGCTTCCCCTCGAAGGGCGCCATGTTTGATGCGCTCATTGAATTCTGCGAGACGAGTCTTCTCGAACTCTTCGTGCGCATTCGCGAAGACCAGTCGCTCAAGGCTACCGGCCGCATCCAGGTGATGGTGACGGTGCTTCTCGACTTCGCCGACGCGAATCGCGGTCTCGCGCGCGTCATGACCGGACAGGTGCTCATGAAGGAGGACCCGAAGCTCATCGAGCGCATGACGCATCTCGTCGACAAGCTTGAAATGGGCCTGAGGAAGACCTACCGCGACGCGGTGATGGCGCGCGAGCTCCCTGCAGACTTCAACGCTGATGCGCACGCAAATCTCGTCATCAACTGGGTGCTCGGACGGTGGCTGAGGTTCGTGATGACGGGCTTTAAGGTTCGCCCCAACGGCGTGAGCCCGGTCGCCATGGCGCCCTTCTTCATCTGACTTTTTCCGGGAGCTGCAGAAGAGGCCTTTTTCGATCTGGCTTGCCTTTACAGGCGCGAGCTTTCTGATCGCGATTGCTCCGGGACCGGACAACCTCTTCGTGCTCACTCAGTCGGCCGTTCACGGCGTGCGCGCCGGGGTCAATGTCGTGCTCGGACTCTGCACGGGCCTCATTCTTCAGACGATTGCCGCTACGCTCGGCCTCGCTGCGGTGATGGCGGCCGCTCCGGCCCTTTTCTGGGCCATCAAGTGCCTCGGCGCCGCGTATCTTCTCTACCTTGCCTTCATGGCCTGGACGCATGCAAAGGACGGCGCGCGGTTTGCCTCTCGCACTTCGCCCTCTGGCGCCGTGGCGTCATCGTGAACATCACGAACCCGAAGGTGCTCATCTTCTTCCCGCAGTTTGTGCCGGCAGGCGTCACGGGCATGCCACTCGTCATTCAGATGGTGATTCAGGGCGCCACCTTCATTGCCGCTACCCTCATCGTTTTCTGCGGCATCGCCTGGGGTGCGGGAACGCTCGCCGACCGGCTGAGAAGCCCCCGGTTTCAGGCGGCGCTCAACCGCATTTCGGCGGTGATCTTTCTCGGTCTCGCGGTCTTTACCCTGATTCCCTGACCACAGCGCAGCCGGCATTCCGGATGCGCTCAAAAGAATAAAGCCCGTCTGAATCCAGGCGGGCTTTGTTCTGTTTGAATGCGGTGAAAGCAGATCAGGCCTTCCGCTGCCGGTCGAGTCCGAGCTCGGACATGATCGTCGCGGAAATTTCCTCAATCGACTTCGTCGTGGAATTGAGCCAGCGGATGCCTTCGCGGTGCATCAGCTCCTCGGCATCGCGGATTTCCATGCGGCAGTTTTCGATGCTCGCGTAGCGGCTTCCCGGGCGGCGTTCGTTGCGGATTTCAGAAAGTCTTTCGGGGGCGATGGAGAGGCCGAAGAGCTTGTTTCTGAGCGGAAGCAGCGCTTCGGGGAGCGACCCGCGGTCGAAGTCTTCCGGAATAAGCGGATAGTTGGCGACCTTGATGCCGAACTGCATCGCGAGGAAGAGCGAGGTCGGCGTTTTGCCGGAACGCGACACGCCGACCAAAATCACGTCGGCATCGTAGAGTCCGCGGTTCGTCTGGCCGTCGTCGTGCTGCAGGGTGTAGTCGATGGCGGCAATTCGGCGCTGATACTTTTCGTCGTCGCGGATGCGGTGGGTCTGGCCGATGCTGTGGGCGCTCTTCATGCCGAGCTCGGTTTCAAGGGGACCCACGAACTTGCGGAAGAGGTCGATGATGTGGCCGGAGACCATTTCGTTGAAGCTTCTCATGATTTCGGGCTCAACGAAGGTTGTAAAGATGATGGGCCTCAGACCGTCCTCTTTCTCAACGGCATTGATGCGGCGCGCCGTATCAATGGCTTTTTCCATCGTGTCGACGAAGGGAATGCGCGTCTGGTGGTAGTGCAGATCAGGGAACTGCGTGAGGATCGAATGCGCAAGCGTTTCGGCGGTGATGGCCGTTCCGTCGCTCACGATGAATACCTGACGGGTCTTCTCGGCTTTCTGCGGATCGAGTTCCTGATCTGTCATGTGGGAAGCTCCTGGCTCTTTAGGAAAAGGCGCGGCCGTCCGAAGGATTGAGGCGCCGCAGCGTTGGTGAATTGGAAAAAAGAGAATTTTAGACGCTTCCGCCGGGGGCTGTTTTTGTTGCAGAGACGTCAGAAAATCTGCCTTTACGCGTCTCTCTGTACGTCTATAGGGAATTCCGGGTATGGAAAAGCACTTAAAGCGGTTAGAATGCGCCTGTTTTTCCAAACTCGACCCCGCCCTGAAGCCCATGGGCGGGACCATCCAGAGGATAAAAATGGTACAGGGTCGCTACGTTTTTCCCTTCAGCCAGCTTCGCATGACGGACGTTGATCGCGTCGGCGGCAAGAACGCCTCGCTCGGCGAGCTGCTCAGCCAGCTTACGAGCGCCGGCATCCGTGTTCCCGACGGCTTCGCCACGACGGCTGAGGCCTTCCGCCTCTTCCTGCGCGAAGGCGGACTTGAGGACCGCATTCATGAACGCCTCAAGACGCTCAATGTTGATGATGTGAAGGCGCTTGCCGCTGCCGGTGCGGAAATCCGCGGCTGGATCGAAAAGGCGCCTTTCCCGGCTGAGCTCGAAAAGGAAATCCGCGAGTTCTACGAATGGCTGCGCGACGGCCGCGACATTTCCGTCGCCGTGCGTTCATCGGCCACCGCTGAGGACTTGCCGGATGCTTCCTTTGCCGGCCAGCAGGAAACCGTGCTCAACGTGAACGGTATTGACGCCGTTCTCAGCCACATGAAGGAAGTCTTTGCTTCCCTCTACAACGACCGTGCCATTTCGTACCGCGTCCACAAGGGCTTCACGCACGCTGAGGTCGCGCTTTCCGCGGGCGTTCAGCGCATGTGCCGCTCCGACAAGGGCGCTGCCGGCGTGATGTTCACGCTCGATACGGAATCGGGCTTCGACAAGGTGGTCTTCATCACGGCTTCGTACGGCCTCGGCGAGACGGTCGTGCAGGGCGCGGTGAACCCGGACGAGTTCTACGTCTTCAAGCCCACCCTCGACGAAGGCAAGTTCCCGATCATCCGCAAGTCGCTCGGCTCGAAGCTGATCCGCATGGAATTTGAAACCGACGCTTCGACGGGCCGCACGGTCCGTACGGTTGATGTTTCGCAGGAAGACCGCCGCAAGTTCGCAATCACCGACGACGACGTGATCGAACTCGCGAAGTTCGCCCGCATCATCGAGAAGCACTACGGCCGCCCGATGGACATCGAATGGGGCAAGGACGGCACCGACGGCAAGATCTACATCCTTCAGGCCCGTCCTGAAACGGTGAAGTCGCAGCAGAAGAGCGTTGAGGTCCAGGTCAAGTATTCGCTCGGCTCCAAGGGCCGCCTCCTCGCGCAGGGCCGCGCCATCGGTCAGAAGATCGGCCAGGGCGAAGTCCGCGTCGTTCAGAGCGCTGCTGAAATGGACCGCGTGCAGCCGGGCGACGTGCTCGTCACCGACATGACCGACCCCAACTGGGAGCCGGTGATGAAGCGTGCGAGCGCCATCGTCACGAACCGCGGCGGCCGCACCTGCCACGCCGCCATCATTGCGCGCGAACTCGGCATTCCGGCTGTTGTCGGCTGCGGCGACGCGACCGAACGCATCATGGAAGGCGACAAGGTCACAGTCTCCTGCGCTGAAGGCGACACCGGCAACATCTACGAGGGACTTCTCCAGATCAATACCGAGGAAGTCACCCGCGGCGCCCTGCCCGAGATCCCCGTCAAGATCATGATGAATGTCGGCAACCCGCAGCTCGCCTTCGACTTCCAGTCGATCCCGAACAAGGGCGTGGGCCTTGCCCGTCTTGAGTTCATCATCAACAACAACATCGGCATCCACCCGAAGGTCGTGCTCGAGTACCCGAACGTTCCGGGCGAACTCCGCGACGCCGTTGAACGCCTCTCCGCGGGCTATCCCTCCGCCAAGGCCTTCTACGAACGCAAGATCGCCGAAGGCGTGGCAACCATTGCCGCCGCCTTCTACCCGAAGAAGGTCATCGTTCGTCTCTCCGACTTCAAGAGCAACGAGTACAGGAAGCTCATCGGCGGCGTCAATTACGAGCCCGTGGAAGAGAATCCGATGCTCGGCTTCCGCGGCGCCTCACGCTACATCGCCAATCAGTTTGCCGAATGCTTCGCGATGGAATGCCGTGCGATGAAGTTCGTTCGCGATGAAATGGGCCTCACGAACGTCGAGCTCATGATTCCTTTCGTGCGTACGGTTGATGAAGCCCGCCGCGTGACGGAAATCATGGAAAGCCACGGCCTCAAGCGCGGCGTGAACGGCCTCCGCCTCAACATGATGTGCGAAATCCCGAGCAATGCGCTTCTTGCCGACCAGTTCCTCGAATACTTCGACGGCTTCTCGATCGGTTCGAACGACATGACGCAGCTCGCGCTCGGCCTCGACCGCGACTCCGGTCTCGTTGCCGCCACGTTCGATGAACGCAACGACGCCGTGAAGGCGCTCCTCTCGATGGCGATCCGCGCCTGCCGCGCCAAGGGCAAGTACGTCGGCATCTGCGGTCAGGGGCCTTCCGACCACGCCGACCTCGCCAAGTGGCTGATGGATGAGGGCATTGAGTCGATTTCGCTCAACCCCGATACGGTCGTTGACACCTGGCGCCGTCTCGCTTCCGGTCGCTGCTGATGAAGCTTTCCAGAGCTTCTCCTTAAAGTAGAAGCTCCGGCGCTCCGGCACTCTGAAAAAACCTCTTCGGGCGCTTTGTCCGGGGAGGTTTTTTTGCGCTCTGCGTGCGCGCGGGCCGCTCAAATTTGCTTGCAACTTAACCCGGAGCTTCGGCCGCGGCTTAGCGGGAGGAGCGCTCCGGCGCGTGATAGACTGAATCAAATTGAAGGTTCCCGGGAGATCTTTTTCTTCCTCCCGAAGCGGAATCAAGGAGTCCTCATTGATTACGATTTCTCCAACGATTGCCTGGTTCATCGCGGCAGCGCTGGTGCTCGCTCTTGAGCTCTTTCTCACGACGGCGTATCTGCTCGCCGTGAGCTTTGGACTTGCCGCAGGCGCAATGGCCGCCTGGGCAGGGTTCGGCTTTTCCGGACAGATTCTCGCCTGCGCCGCAGCCGTAGCGCTCGGCTGCGTGGCTGTTCTCATCTACAAAAAGAAATTCTCCGGCAGAAAGGACGATTCCATGCGGCTGCAAAATCTCGATGAGGGCCGGCTCGTGCGGGTCGACTCCGTCGGCTCCGACGGGCTCGCCGTCGTTACCTATCGCGGCACCACGTGGATTGCCCGTCCCGGGTCGGCTTCCAATCTGACGCCCGGCGTCTGGACGATCGAGAGCGTCGACGGCACGCAGCTCGTTCTCGGAGAACGGCACGGCAGCTGACCGGCGCCGGCTGATTTTTTGTTAGAACCCTTTCTATACCCAGCTACCTTACTTCAACGTTTGCCACCATGCTGATCGACTTTCCTGTGAGCGGCTTCTTCATCTTCACGCTGGTCCTCGTCATTCTTGCCATTCTCTTTGCCAGTCAGGGCATCAAGGTTGTGCCTCAGCAGACCGCATGGGTGGTCGAGCGTCTCGGCAAATTCCACGCCGTGCTCTCGCCCGGCCTCAACTTCATCATCCCGTTCGTTGATCGGGTCGCGTACCGCCACTCTCTCAAGGAAATTCCGCTTGATACGCCGAGCCAGGTCTGCATTACGCGCGACAACACTCAGCTCACGGTCGACGGCGTGCTCTTCTTTCAGGTGACGGATCCCCAGCGGGCGAGCTACGGCACCTCCAACTACATCATCGCCATCACGCAGCTCGCGCAGACGACGCTTCGCAGCGTGATCGGCAAGATGGAGCTCGACAAGACCTTTGAGGAGCGCGACCTCATCAACAAGTCCGTTGTCTCCTCAATCGATGAGGCGGCCCTCAACTGGGGCGTCAAGGTGCTTCGTTATGAAATCAAGGATCTGACGCCGCCTGCAGTAATCCTTCAGGCCATGCAGCAGCAGATCACGGCTGAGCGCGAAAAGCGCGCCGTGGTGGCGGCTTCCGAAGGCCGCAAGCTCGAGCAGATCAATCTGGCAACGGGCGCAAGGGAAGCGGCCATTGCACAGTCCGAAGGTGAAAAGCAGGCCGAGATCAACAAGGCCGAAGGCCAGGCTGCCGCCACGATTGCGCTTGCCAACGCTACGGCCGAGGCGCTCGAACGCATTGCCGCAGCAACCCAGAAAGAGGGCGGCCTCACGGCAGTCAACCTTCAGGTGGCTGAAAAGTACGTTGCGGCCTTCAGCGAACTTGCCCGCACGAACAATACGCTCATCGTACCGGGGAACATGTCCGACATGAGCACGCTGATCGCGTCCGCCATGAAGATCGTCGACAGCTCCCGCGGCGCCGCTCAGGCGATCACGAAGGCAAAGTAGCCTGGAGGCGCTCTGCAGGATAAAAGATGCCGCCGGTTCCGGGGTTCCGCAACCGGCGGTGTCTTTTAATGCGTAGAGCGGATTCGAGGTTCATCCCGGACATTCGACAGTCGGTCCGGGGAGGCCGGGTCGCTGCGAACCCGACGCGGAAGCCGCGTCCGCCGAGAGCTCCCAGGTGCGCCGCGCCGGTCCTCACGAAGGCGAGGGAGAACCGGAGAAGCGCTGCATGGAAAAACACCGCTGATTCACGGGTTTCCGAAATCTGCGGTGTTTTAATGTGTAGAGCCGATCCCGGGCTCATCCCGGGCATTCAGCAGCCGGTCCGGAGAGCCTCGAAAGTGAATCAAAAGCGGAGTCCTTGCTTTCCGTAGGGATCGCCGCTCAGCGCTTCACGAAGGCGAGGCAGCCGTGAGGCACTCTGCAGGAGAAAAAAAACACCGCCGGCTCTGGGTTTCAGAAACCGGCGGTGTCTTTTAATGCGTAAACCTGATTCCGAACTCGTCCCGGGCATTCGACAGCCGGCCAGGGGAGAGTTCAGAAAACGGGCATCAGAAGCGGAAGTCGCGTTCGCCTTCGGCAATGCGCTCGAGGCGCTTCACGCTCGCGTTGCGGAACTTCTCGTTCTTCACCTTCGGGAGCTCGAGGCGGATGACGGCTTCGCCCTCGGTGCGGGTCTTCTCCGTCGCGTAGTCGCAGAGGTACTCCTTCATCGTGAGAATGGCGTTTGCCTGGCAGTAGTCTGCAATCGCGCCGTTCTTCGCAAATTCCATGAAGCGGTCGCCCGTGCGGCCGGCGCGGTAGCAGGCCGTGCAGAAGCTCGGGAGATAGTGGTTCTCGAGGAGCCAGCGCACCACTTCGTCGAGCGAACGGCGGTCGTTGGTTTCGAACTGCGCGGAATTCTCAATGTCGCGGATGTCGCGGATCGTGTAGCCGCCGACCGACGTGCGCGAGCCCCCGGAAATCTGGGAAATGCCGAGCTTCAGCGCCGCTTCGCGGGTGCGGGCGCTTTCGCGCGTCGACATGATCATGCCGGTGTAGGGAACGGCGAGACGAATGAGCGCGACGATCTTGAGGAAGATGTTGTCGGGCACGGCATTCGAGAACGAATGCGGATCGATGTCGTCGGCCGGGCAGATGCGCGGCACGGAAATCGTGTGCGGACCGACGCCCCAGACGGCTTCGAGATGCTCGGCATGCATGAGGAGGCCGACGAAGTCGTACTTGTAGAGCGTAAGGCCGAAAAGGACGCCGAGCCCCACGTCGTCGATGCCGCCTTCCATGGCGCGGTCATGCGCTTCGGTGTGCCACGCGTAGTCCGCCTTCGGTCCCTTTGGATGAAGCTTCTTGTATTCGTCCGGATGGTACGTTTCCTGGAAAAGCTGGTACGTGCCGATTTCGGCCTCGTGGAGCTTGCGGTAGTTTTCAACGGTCGTCGCCGCAATATTGACGTTGAGGCGGCGGATCTTGCCGTTCTTGTGCTGGATCGAATAGATCGTCTTGATGGATTCAAGAATGTATTCGATCGGGTTGTGTTTCGGGTGTTCGCCCGCTTCGAGGAGCAGACGCTTGTGGCCGAGGTCCTGCAGCGCAATCACCTCATTTCTGATTTCTTCTTGCGTGAGCTTCTTGCGGACAATGTTCTTGTTCTTCGCGTGATACGGACAGTAGGTGCAGGTGTTGACGCAGTAGTTCGAAAGATAAAGGGGCGCGAAGAGCACGATGCGCGCGCCGTAGATCTTTTCCTTCACATCGCGGGCGATGCGGAAGATTTCTTCGTTCAGATCCTGCTGGTCGCAGAAAAGGAGCGCTGCCGCCTCGCGATGCGTGAGGCCCTTGGCGGTCTTTGCCTTTTCAAGGAGCGACTCCAGAAGCGGACGGTCGGACTTATGCTCCTCCGCCCACCTGAGGGTGTCTTCAATTTCTTCCCGGCAGATGAATTCATCCGCGCGGCGTGATTTGGGATCGTACATAAAAATTTTTGGGCTGAAATGACAGGAAGCCAGAAGCTCAAAAATGATGCTTCGGGGATCACTGCCATATGCGGGCGTCTTAGAGCGAGCGCCCTCGGCTTTGTCGAATGCGCTCATGATAAAGATTTCGCCCGCTTTCCGCGTCCTGGTTTTTGACGACACCCGGGTGCATGATCCTTTCTTTTCACCCGGGCATAGTGCTGAGCCTATTTGCCGTCGAGCTCCTTCATGCGGGAAAAGACGGCTCCGGCGGAATAAAGCGCAAAAAGGAAGCCTCCGCCCGTAAAGACGGCAAGCCCGAAGAGCGACGCGCCCGCACCGATTACGGAGCCGATCGCACCCGCGATGATCGGGAAAGCGGATTTCCCGGAATTGATGAGCATGAGACGGAAGCCGATGGCTTCGCCGATCCGGTTTCCGGGCGCAAACCGATAGACGAGCGACATCATGTTGGGAAGCGACGCACCGAGCCCGAGGCCGAGAAGAAACGCCGCGCACATGAGGGGAAAGAGCGTATTGAAGAAGGGAAAGAGCGCAAAGGCGACGGCGCTCACGAGAAGCGTCATCGCGATGAGATGCCATTCCTCAAGAACCTTGAGAAGCATGGGCATCAGGAGCCGCACCACGAAAGTGGCGCATGCGAAGCTCCCGAGCACCCAGCCGATTTCGGAGGGCGCGAGGCCTGCTGCATCGGCATAAACCGGGATCAGGAGGTTCCCCACTTCCCAGGCGACAGAAATGACGACGGAGGCGAGAAGCACGGCGCGCATCGGCGGGTCGCGGAAAAAGTCGAGGGATGATCCCGCGCTTTTCTCTTCTTCCGTCTTCTTCGCCCGCATTCTGTCGCGCTTCACGAGAAGACCGCGCATGAAGGGAAGACTCAGAATCGTGGCGAGGATGACTGGCGCGATGAGGCACCAGATGTAGAAGGCGTTGAAGGAGAAGTGTTCAATCACATACCCGGCGGCGACCGGCGTGGCGAGATTGCTCGACGCGGTAACAAGAGAGAGCGCCGTGAATGCGGTCTGCCGGTCGCCGGGGCGGCAGACGTCCCCCGTCAGGCGCTGAGTCACCGTATTCATCAGCATGAAGGCGAGACCGGTCAGGAGGCATGCGATGAAGAGCGAGAAGATGCCGAAGAGAGCGTTCGGGAGAAAAAGCGCAGCGAGCCCGGACCCGGCGGCGGCAAAAAGTGCGGCGTGAATGGGCGCGCGGGGTCCGGCGCTGTCGAGCCAGCGCCCCACCTTGACTGCAAAGAAGGCAGGAAAGAGCGAGATGCAGGCGAGCAGTGCGCCGGTTTCAAAGGGGCCGGCTCCTCGCGAGAGCGCATCGAGCGTTGCCGTAAAGCGCATGCCGGTGGCGCAGGAATGGAGCGAGAGCGGTATGAGGAGAACCTTCAGAAGCGGCAGCCAGCGTTGGAAAAAAGGAAGATGGGCGTTCGGCAAAGCGGGGAAAAACTTATCGAGAGTCGGAAGGAGATTCTTTTGAGGTTAACGCCGGAGAATCATTTTTAGCAACCTGAGCAGCAGGCGTCCGGCGCGAAATGAGGGAGCGGAGAATGGAATTGATCCGGGCGCGGTTCCAGCTTGAGAGAAAAAAAGATCTTCGCGGGAACGCATCGGGCGTTCCATCAGGAAAATCGGATCAGGCGGCGTGGCAAAAAAGCATCGGGAATTTAAATCGATATTTTGAGGCGCAGAAGGTCTGTCGCTTTTAGCCACCAGCCGGAAAGTCAATTCAAAAGGGATTGATCTTAAGGCAAAGGACAATATGTTGATAGGGGTTTACCCTCTTAGTAATGAGTTTTGAAAGGGGGAAATGAATGCAACATCAATGAGACTCTCTGTAGGACGGGACCTCTCGCAGAAGGTGCGTATAATTAAGGATGCTCTGAGCAAATCGAAAAATAACGCATTAATTGCATAAATATCAAATATATGATATAATATATCTATCATAAATAGATTTGCTAAAGGCTTCGTATGGAACAGCTTTCGTTTTCGGACCTTGAAACCAGTCTTCGCCGGAAAACCCGCAAAACCCGTACGGAACGCCTTAACGAACGGCTGGAAAAGCGTGTCCCCTGGTCAGACCTTCTGGCACTGATTCAGCCCTTCTACTACGAGTCAGGCCGCCGCGGTCGGCAGCCCTTTC
>CAKQON010000058.1 GCA_934255515.1 uncultured Sutterella sp. | reverse complement strand
ATCCGGAGCATCAGCTCAAGAGGGAAAGGCTGCCGGCCGCGGCGGCCTGACTCGTAGCAGAAGGGCTGAATCAGTGCAAGAAGGTCTGACCAGGGGACAAGCTTTTCCAACCGTTCGGTGAGGCGTTCCGTACGGGTTTTGCGGGTTTTCCGGCGAAGACTGGTTTCAAGGTCTGAAAACGAAAGCTGTTCCATCAGAAGCCTCTCGCAAATCTATTCACGATAGATATATTCAATCATATGTTTGCTATTTATACAATTAATGCATTATCTTTCGATTTGCCCAGAACATCCTTAGGAAAAAGCCGCACCTCCTTCATCGGGAAGCGCGGCTTTTTCAATGCCTGATAACGAAGCTCCTTCGGACCACAGAATCACCCGGCGGTCCGAAGAGAGGCGTCAGACGATTACTTCAGATCCTTGGCAGCCGTTTCCGCGGCGACAACGCCCGAGACGATTGCCCAGGAGTTCATCATCGCGGTCATGGAGTCTGCGCCATTGGCGCCGCCCACAACGCAACCCGCGCCATAGAGGCCCGGGATGGGTTTGCCCGCCTTGTCGAGAATCCTCATGCCGCCGTCGGCCTTGAGGCCGCCCAGAGTGGTCTGGTAGCGGATCTTCTGCTCAACGATGTGATAGGGGCCTTCGCCCAAGCCGCCCGTAATGCGGCGGTTGAAGTCCTTGTCGGCGCCGGCCTTCACCATTTCGTTCCAGTGAGCGACCTGCGCCTCAAGACCCCTGGGGTCGATGCCCATCGTCTTCGCGGCATCCTCGAGGCTGTTCGAAACCGCCATCACCGGACGGCCGTTGTTGACGATCTTCGTCCACTGGTCGAGCGCAGCGGCATCAGGCACGAGCTTGTCTTCAAGAGACTTCGCGACGTACTGCTTCCAGGCGGCCGCATCCATCACGATGTAGGCGATCGAACCCGGCTGATCAATTGTCTTGTCCGTGAGAACGCCGAGGCCCGCGTTTTCATCGACGAAGCGCTTGCCGTCGCGGTTGACGTAGATGGCGCCCGACTTCTTCATCGTATCGGTCGAGGAAGCCGTTGCTGCGAGGCCGTGATGCGGACGCGTTTCAACGCCCTGCGGGTACATCTTCACGAGGTCGAGGTTGATCGTGCCGGCGCCGATCTTCGTTGCCATCTTGAAGCCGTCGCCCGTTTCGCCGTCAACGCCGTAGAAGAGGTAGCTCTTCATCTTCGGCGGGAGCATCGACTGGTCGGCGCCGTATCCGCCCGAAGCGAGAATCACCGCCTTCGAGGTGAGTTCAACGGTGTTGCCGGCGGCATCCGTCGCCTTCACGCCGATCACGCGGCCCGCCTTGTCGCGGATGAATTCCTGCGCGCGGGTATCAAGCATGAGCTTCCCGCCCATGCCAAGGAACTTGTCCTTCATGAGATGAAGGAAGTTGACCGAGCGGCCCTTGACGCCGAGCTGACGGTTCGCGGAATGGTCCGGATACTGCGTCGCGGCAGGACCATACGGAATCTTCATGTCGTAGATGAGCCAGTCGACAACGCCGCCCACCTTTTCGGTCACCATCCTGACGAGGACCGGGTCGTTCCTGTTCTTGCCGACGCGGAAAATGTCCTTGTAGGCGAGCTCAGGCGAATCCTTCGTCTCATGCATCACGTCGCGCTGGTATTTCGAACCCGTCGCGATGAGCGTACCGGCATTCAAAACCGTCGCGCCGCCTATGGTCGGCATCTTTTCAATAAGGATCACCTTCTTGCCGAGGGTCTCGGCCTTGACGGCAGCGGAAATGCCCGAGCCGCCGGCACCGACCACGACGATGTCGGCATGTTCCTTAATGACCTTCTTCGCGGCCTTCTTGGTTACGACCGCGGCGGCAAACTGCGCCGGGTCACCGCCCGCAGCGCGGATCGCGTTCGCAACAGCGCCCTTGATGCCGTTCGAGGTCATCGTGGCGCCCGTCACGGCATCAACGCCGGTTGACTGGGCCTTGACGATTTCGCCGGGCATCCGCGCGAGCGCGGCGTCCGAAATGCCGGCCGTTTCAGAATGCTTCACGACCTTCACGTCCGCGATGTGACCGCTCTTCACGGTCATTTCGACGACCACGGCGCCGTTCCTGCCCTGGCCTTCACCCGTCCAGGTGCCGTCCTTCAGGGCTGCAGCGGATGCGGTGGCGGCAAGCACGCCGCCGAGGGCGAGCGCAATGCCGAGTTTGGCGAATTTCTGCATTTTTATTCTCTCCTTATATCGAAGGCCTCACGGAGGCGCGCTGAGCTGTTTTTCCCTCCCGCCGCCGTGAATGCCTCATTAATATGGAGTGCACGATAGTCCTTAATGAGTACCCCTGACAAGGTGTGCTGTTGCTTTAGGCCAAATGTTTTCGTGCAAGGGTTTTCTCGCAGAACGCTGCAGATCAAAGGTCGCCGGGCTTGTCATCGTTTTGTCATATTGTCTTAGTCCAGCTGTCATGCGGCCTTCCGACAATCCGCGCAGTCCTTAAATCCTTTCTCTCAAAAACAAACCTCCCTGAGCGAGGTCTCAAACCTATGGACAGCTACTATCTCGTGATGCTCGCCTTCCTCGGCGTCATCGCAATCATCGACCTCTTCGTCGGCGTCTCTAACGACGCCGTGAACTTTCTGAATTCCGCGCTCGGCTGCCGGATTGCCAAATTCCGCACGACGATGTGGGTGGCGACGGCGGGCGTGCTGCTCGGCGCCACGTTTTCGTCGGGCATGATGGAAATCGCGCGTTCGGGCGTCTTCAATCCGCAGATGTTCTCCTTTGCGGAAATCATGGTGATCTTCTTTGCCGTCATGGTGGCGGACGTGATACTGCTCGATGCCTTCAATACGCTTGGGCTCCCCACGTCGACCACCGTTTCGATCGTCTTTGAGCTCCTGGGCTCCGCAATCGCGGCCGCCTGCTTCAAGCTCATCGCCGACGGGGCGTCCCTCACTGAAGTCGCCGACTACATCAACAACTCTAAGGCGCTCACGATCATTTCGGGCATTCTGGTTTCCGTGGTGGTCGCCTTCGTTTCGGGGGCCGTCATTCAGTACATCGCCCGCCTGATCTTCTCCTTCCGCTTTGAGGGCGCCTACCGCAAGGTGGGCGGCGTCTATGCGGGCCTGGCGATTACGGCGATCATCTACTTCCTCGTCATGAAGGGCGCGAAGGGCGCCTCCTTCATGCGCCCCGAATGGATCGACTGGATCAACGCCAATACGACCGTCATCGTCGCGACCCTCTTCATCGGGCTCACGGTACTCTTTCAGGCCTTCATCAGCCTCTTCAACATCAACGTCTTCAGAATCATCATTCTCGCGGGCACCTTTTCGCTCGCCTTCGCATTTGCCGGGAACGACCTCGTGAACTTCGTGGGCGTCCCGCTCGCCGCCTACGATGCCTACCGCGAATGGGCGGCTTCGGGCGTCTCTGACGGCGCCTTCATGATGGGCGGGCTCCTGAAGCCCTCCACCGCCCCGACGGCCTTCCTCCTCTTCTCGGGCCTCGTGATGGTGCTTACGCTCTGGTTCTCGAAGAAGGCGCACCGCGTCATTCAGACCTCAATCAACCTTTCCTCCGCGCAGTCGGGCGAACAGGAGCAGTTCGGCGCCTCGCTTCCCGGCCGCATGATCGTTCGCGCCTCGATGACGCTCGGGAGCATCATTCACCAGATCATGCCGGGGACGCTCTCGCGGGCCCTCGCGAGCCGCTTTGAGCCGGCGCCCGTTCCGGAAGGCACGCAGCCTTTGCCATTCGACTACGTCCGCGCCTCGATCAACCTCGTCCTCTCGGCCATTCTGATTGCATCGGCCACGTCCCTCAAGCTTCCGCTTTCGACCACCTACGTCACCTTCATGGTTGCGATGGGTTCGTCCTTCGCGGATGGCGCCTGGGACCGCGAAACCGCCGTCTACCGCATTTCCGGCGTACTCACGGTGATTTCGGGCTGGTTCATCACGGCGCTCTGCGCGAGCACGCTCGCAGGCATCGTCGCGACCCTCGTCTTCTTCGGCGGGGAAATCATGGCGGTGATCCTCGGACTCGCGGCGATTGCGCTTCTCGTGCGCTCGAACATCAAGGCAAGCCTCTCCGACGACTCGCTCGTCAATCAGAGCAACGTCCGCTACGATGCCGCGACCATCCGCACCATGATCGACGAGAAGGCGCCGGAGAACCTCCGCCGCTCGATCGGAATCTGCCGCTCCATCCTCGACGGCCTCCTCGCCGACCGCGAGTCGGCTCTGAGAAGCGCCAAGTCGGACGCCTCGGAATTCTTCGACGACCTTTCGGCTGCTCGCGGCATTTACTACCGCATGGTGCTTTCCGACAAGAAGCCCTCTGAAGCCGATTTCGACGCCCGCTACTGCTACTTCCGCGCGTTCACGAACATGCGTGAAGTCGGCCGTTCGCTCCAGGGGCTCGCGAAGCTCTCCCTCGACCATGTCGCGAACCGCCACCGCGTTTATGAAGGGCGCCTTGCAGACGACCTGAGAACCCTCGTCAGTCTCCTTGAAGCCATGAGCAAGTCGGAGAACGGCAATCCCGACATCGCGGTCTTCCACGCCTATGCCCAGAAGGCCCTTCAGACGATCGACCGCCTCCAGAGCGAACTCCTTCGCGCCATTCCTGCGGAAGGCATTTCGATCAGAGGGTCCGAGCTCTACCTCACCTTCCTCCTCTTCGCCCGCGAACTCATCAATCACTATGAGATCACGGCGATGATCCAGACGAAGGTCAATACGCTCGCAGAAGCGCATTAACGAACCCGCATTGACCCAATAAAGCTTCTCTCACCTCGAGCCGGCGTTGATTTCAAAACGCCGGCTGTTTTTTATTCATGCCCCATTGATAGTGCGTTTCCTATAGTTTTTATAGATATTTAAGTATTTGACTTATATAGAAACATTCCATACACTTTCGCCCATCAGAAGAAAGAGCGCTTCAAAGCGACTCTCCTTCAGACCCCTCATCAAACAACAACAAAGGAGAACACCGCCATGGCTGAAGAGCTCCTCAGAGACCGATTCACGGATCTGATGGCGAAGTTCACGGCGTACTTCGGCAAGCACCTGCCCGACGACGTCATGAAGAGCCTCACGGAAATGCGCGCCGAACAGACGACCGATATTGCCAACACCATCTACGACGCCATGTTTACCGACATGGCGCTCGCCAAGAAGAACAACGTTCCGCTCTGCCAGGACACGGGCGTCATTCAGTTCTTCGTGAAGGTGGGTTCGCGCTTCCCGCTCCTTGGCGAAATGGAGGAATGCCTGCGCGAAGCCACTAAGCGCGCGACGAAGGAGGCGCCCTTGCGCCACAACGCCGTGCAGATCTTCGACGAGAAGAACACCGGCAACAACACGGGCGTGCGCATTCCCTGGATCGACTGGCAGATTGTTCCCGATTCCGACGAAGCGGAAATCTGCGGCTACATGGCGGGCGGCGGCTGCTCGCTCCCCGGTGCGGCCAAGGTTCTGATGCCGCTCGAAGGCTATGAAGGCGTCGTCAAGTTCGTCTTCGACATCATGACGGAACGCGGCATCAACGCCTGCCCGCCGCTGCTTCTCGGCATCGGCATTGCAGGTTCGGCGGAAGTCGCCGCCACGCTCTCAAAGCGCGCCCTCATGCGTCCGGTCGATTCGCACAACAGCAACCCGACGGGTGCGGAATTCGAAAAGCTCATCAAGGACGGGCTCAATGAACTCAACCTCGGGCCGGGCGGCCTCACGGGCAAGGGTACGGTAATGGGCGTCAACGTCGAACAGGCTGCGCGCCATCCCTCCTGCATCGCGGTCGGCGTTTCCACGGGCTGCTGGGCCCACCGCCGCGCCACCATCTGCGTTCATGCGGACATGTCTTATGAATTTCTTTCGCACAAGGGAGTGACGCTGTGAGCACCAAAACGCTGACCACCCCGATCAAGGATGAAGACCTCGAAGACATCAGGATCGGCGACATCCTCTATCTCGACGGCTATCTCATCACCGCCCGCGACCAGGCGCATCACCGCCTCGTGAAGCTCGGCCGCAAGCTCCCCGTGGATCTGAAGGGCAAAGCCATCTTCCACGCCGGTCCGATCATGGTTCCGACGAAGGATGCCAAAAGCGGCTGGAAGGTCGTCTCGATCGGCCCCACGACCTCGATGCGCATGGAAATCTTCGAAAAGGAATTCCTCGCCGAAACCGGCGTGAAGCTCATCGTCGGCAAGGGCGGCATGGGGCCCAACACGACCGCGGGCTGCAAGGAATCAAAGGCCATTCACTGCGTCTTCCCGGGCGGCTGCGCCGTGGTTGCCGCGGAATGCGTTGAAGAAGTTGAAGACGTTCAGTGGCCCGAACTCGGCATGCCTGAGTCCATGTGGGTCATGCGCGTGAAGCACTTCGGTCCCCTCATCTGCTCGATCGATACGCACGGCAACAACCTCTTCGAAAAGAACAAGGCGGTCTTCAACGAACGCAAGGGCCCGATCGTCGAACGCATCAGCGCGCTCGTCGACTACCAGAAGTAATCGTTTTCCGCAGTCTGGATTCTTTCCTTTAAGCCGGCAGCTTTTCTTTGAAAGCGCCGGCCTTTTTCTCACTGGCGATCGGCTCGCCAGCGCTTCATCAGCCTCTCTCGAACCGCTCCCTCGCAACCTCGCGCATCACGTCGATCAGCGCGCGCGCCGCTTTTGAGAGATACCGGTCGCTGCGGTAGGCCGCAATCACCGTCCGGGGCGGGACTTCAGGAGAAATGCGGAAGCACCGCAAGGCGTCCGTCTCGCGGGACCGCCGGGCAAGCGTTTCCGTCGTGAGCGTAATGCCCAGCCCGGCGCTTGCGAGCGCGAGCGCCGCAATCATGGATTCGCTCTCGAGCACCACTCTCGGCGCCGCATTCGTGCGTTCGCAGAGTTCGTGAAAGAGCCTGTTCATCTTCTGACCCTTCTTGATCACGATGAAGGGCTCGCGGTCCGTCTCGAAAAAGTCGAGCGCCGGGTATTCATCCTTCCCCGTGAGCGGGTGCTTTCGAGCTATGGGATGATTCGGGCTCATGGCCAGAAGGAGCGTCTCCTTGTAGAGCTCCGTCATTTCAAGCCCTGCCGGGTGGTAGAGGGGCGCAATGACGAGGGAAAAGTCCGTCGCGCCCGAAAGCGCGAATTCCTCAAGCTCCTTCGTTCGTCCTTCGGTCACGGAAATTTCGATATTGGGAAAGCGCTTTCTGAAAACCGGGAGCACTTCCGTGAGAAAGAAGGTTTCCCGGTAGTCCGACGCGCCGATGCAGACGTGCCCCCGGACGCCCTCATGGATGTCCGCCATCTGCTTGGCGCAGGTCTCCCGCAGCTGCTCGATCTGCTTTTCGGTTTTAAGGAAGAGTTCTCCCGCCGGCGTGAGGCGCAGAGGCTTCGCCGCGCGGTCGATGAGCGTGGTGCCGGCTTCAGTTTCGAGCCGGAGCAGAAACTGCGAGAGCGAGGGCTGCGAAATATCAAGCGTCTGGGCGGCCTTCGAAAAGCTCCCTTCCGTGAGAAGAGCAGTGAGATAGCGGCAGGTGTTTGCAGACATGAGATGGCGAAATGTAAACCGGGCAGAACCGAAGCTCAAATGTAGGAAAAAGGATGGCAGCGGGCGCACTTACTGCTTTTTCTCTGATCTTCGTTTGGCCTGACGTTCCTTGCGCGCCTGCCTGCGCTGCGATGCCGTCGATACTGCATCGACCTTCTTTTGCCTCTTCGCCTCCTCTTTTTTCTCCTTCTCCGTCTTTTCAGCCTTTACGGAAAGAGAGATGGAGAGAAGCGAGAGTGCCGCGAGAAGAATTTTGCGTCGGGAATGCATCAGGGATCCGGAAGGCTGGAGTCGGGGAAAAATGGCGGTCGCCAATACGGCAGAAGCTCCCGCCGGGATAAGCCCGACAGGAGCTTCTCTATTTTCGCACATCCGTTAGTCTGCGCTTCCCATCAGGGAAGCGCGCCGAGAGACGGATGACTCAGGCCTCATCAGAGGAAGATGACGCGCATGAGGATCATGCCGATGAAGGCCATGAGGACGGAGTTCACCATCAGCACGGGCCAGTACTTCTTCGGCACGTCGGCGACGCCGAGGAGGCGGCCCATGTACTGAATCTGCGAAGCCATCAGAATGAAGGCCGGCGCAAGAATCGTGATGTCATGCGGCTGGAGCGTGCCGTGGGAAGCGAGGCTCGCGGCAACGCCGACGCCGGCGCCGCAGGAAAGCCACGTGGCGAGAAGCACCGTGATCGCTTCGCCCGGGAGCCCGAAAAGACCCATGAGGCCCCCGCAGGTTTCGCCGAGGAAATCCATCACGCCGAAGAGGCGCAGGATCTGCGTGAGGACGAAAGCCATCAGCACGTTCGGCAGCAGGCTGTAAAGAACGATATTGAGGCCCTTGCGGACACCAATGATGAAGATGTCGAAGGGATTATCGGTCTGCGGCTTGGCGGCAGATTCATTCTTATCATTAGCGTTCATTTTCGAAATCCTTGCGGTAGAGCGTCGAGAGAACGGTGCGGATAAGGGCGCCGCCAGCAAACTTCAGCACGAGAATGATGACCATCGGTCCCCACACAGGGCAGAGGAAGAGCGAGAAGAGCGCCGAAACCGTGGTGTAGTAGTTGCTGATGCAGCCCGCGCCCGCATACTGCCAGGCGCAGATCGTCACGAGGTTCTTCTTCGTGATGCGCTTTTCGTCATAGAGCGCGCGCGTGAGCGCAGCGCCGCCGTCCGTACTCTGAAGGTCGGTAATGAGCGCGAGGCCCGTGTAGCCCGGAACGCCGAGGAGGGGCTTGAGGAGCGGCGTCATCAGAACCTGAGCCGCACGCAGAGCGCCGTAGTGGGAAAGCACTTCGATGAGGCCCATCGCGAGCATCACGCCCGGGAAGAGCGAAAGCGCAAAAAGGAAGCCGCCGCGGGCGCTTTCGCCGCCCGAACCAACGAAGTTGCCCTGCGCGCCGGCGATCGTGCCGAATTTTCCGATAAGCGTGGTGAAGTCGAAGGCTCCGAGCCACTTGTAGGCTTCAGGCATCTTGTAGAAAACGCCCGAGAAGATGACGATGGCGAGCAAGAGCGCGACGTAGGCGCCGATGCCGACCTTTTCATGCTTCGGCGCTGCCGCCGGAGAAGCTTGAGGATCAGTCATGGTTGTCCCTGAGGAAGATTGAAGGTTCGCGCACGTCCGTCCGATTCATATCAATCGATCGCAGCACGCGGCTTGATGCCTCATCTTCCTCAGAGAGAGCGCCACTCGCTGATCTGAGCAGCAGGATCTTCGGGGCGATCCGTGCTTAACCTGCACGAACGTCCCGGATTTACGGCGATCCGCCCTCTTCCGATCCGGAAGATAAGAAGTCGCCGCAATTGTATGGAGATGTTTCCACCCCCATGGCCGCAGATTGGGCTATAAGAATTGATTCAAATCAAAACTCACAGCTTTCGTGACTATTTGTCACTACGCGTCAAGCCCAGGCCCGTCAGGCTTTTCCACCGCCGAAGAGGCCCGAGAGTTTGGCGAAGAAGCCCTTCTCTTCATAGGGCTCGCACTTAAAGGATGTAACGCCGTAGCCCGTGGGCGCAATCGCTTCGCGCAGGAGCCGCTCGTCGACCGGACGCTCGGTAATGATTTCCGCAATCTTCTTCTTGTGGGAAGCTGAAACCTTCTTCACTTCCATCGCCTTGCGGATCGTATTGCAGATGTGCTCCTCGCACATGCCGCAGGCCATGCCGTCAATGCCAACTGTTGTCTTGAACATTTCTGAACCTCATCATCCCGGAGGTCTTCAGAAGCCCCCATCTTGATAACGATTATCATTTTAGTGCATCAGCCTGTAGGCGGCGAATCCGCGGGCGGCTCCCGGTCAGGAAAAAGGCGCGCCGGTAATTAAAGTCCCTAGCGCGCCTTTCTGGTCAATTAAAGATGAATCAACCGACGAGGACGTTCATCACCCAGAGGGAGACGATCGCCGTGATGATCGGCATCGCCATGATGAGCGGAATGCGGGAGCCCTTGATGCCGATCACGCCGAGGCAGCGGCCCATGTACTGAACCTGCGAGCCCATGAGGTAGATCGAGGGCGCGAGGATCGCGATGTCGTGGCCCGTGATGGTGCCGTGGTCGAAGAGCGCCACTGCGACGCCGACGCCGCCGCCCATCGACATCCAGCCGCCGAGGAGCACGGTTGCGGCTTCGCCCGGAAGCCCGAAGATGCCCATGATCGGGTCAAGCGCCGTGCCGATCAGCTTCAGGAGCCCGGAGTGATCGAGGATCTTGATGATGACGAACGCCATCAGCACGTTCGGAATGGTGGAGGTAACGGCAATCTGCCAGCCCTGAACGGCGCCCTTGACAAAGATGTCGGTCACCATAGGCTTTGCATTTTCATGTGCAGACATAATTGAGACTCCTAATATTTTTTTTGAATTAAGCCTTACGGGACCTGCGGATAAGAATGAGGCGCATCAGGTTGGTGGAAAAAACCTTGCCGAGGAGAATGATACCTAAGCAGAGGCCGAGACTCACGGGGACGGCGGGTTCGCCGTTGGCGGCGAGGAGCGTAAAGAGCACGGCGCCCGAAGAGAAGAAGTTCGTGATGCTCGCGTCGGCCGTCATCTGGAAGGTCGCAAAGAGCGTCGTTTCGTTTTCGTCGATTTCTCCCGCGTCCTTCAACTGTCGCGTGAGGGCGGCGCCACCGTCGGTCGACTGCAGCGACGCGATCATCGCGAGCGCCGTGGAGCCCGGAAGGCCGAGAAGCGGACGAAGAACGGGAGTGAGCATCTGGCGCGCTGCGCGCAGGGCGCCGTAGTGCTCGAAGATCGTGATCATCGCCATCGCGAACATGATGGTCGGAACGAGCGAGAGCGCAAACATGAAGCCGTCAATCGCGCCCGAGCCGCCCTTGCCGCGGAAATTGGTCATGGCGGCAGCGATTTCGCCGTTCTTTTCGGCGACGCCGCTCACCACTTTGCCGAAGGCGCCGTTCAGCGTCGTGAAGTCGAAAATCCCCCACCAGTTCGCGGAAGCAGCGACCCCGGAGAAGAAGATGACGGCAAAAAGAAGAGATATGTAGCCGGAGATCCCGGGAGCCTCTGCCTGAGGCTGCTGAGCTGGCGCTTGGCTGGTCATGAATAAAACTCCTTTGGAGGTGCGGTGGTTTAAGCCGTTCGAAGGAGAAGTGAATTTCCGCGGGTTTCGGGCGTTTGCCGCCTCTTTGATGCGGATTCTCCATAGTGCTGCCGGACTTTCAGGGATTTATTGAACGTTGAATGCTTCCCAGATCTTCAGGAGCTCTGGTCGGACGCTTAAAGCGCTTCCAAACAGAAAGGACGCCGGAGCGATCGGCGTCTTTTTCTCCATTAGCCGGCCTTCTCTCCGACCGGTCTTTCGACGAAAGCCCTCTTCCTCCGGAGAGATTGGATTCAGCAGGTACCACTAATTATTGAAAATCATTGCTTTTGCTGAACATCAAGGATTCTAGACAATGCACCCAAATAAGGCTCTGAGGAGTTTCCTTAGCCTTGATATTTCATCCGGCCTCGGAGCTCCGATCTCCGAGGTTGTATTGAGAATCGATCTCATCTAGTCACCATAAATCCGCGCAGCGGGTACAACACCCCCTTTCCCCCGAGTTGACA
>CAKQON010000057.1 GCA_934255515.1 uncultured Sutterella sp. | reverse complement strand
TTTATCTACATAACTCATTTATCAATTATAACATAACCGTAGCCGCTTGTCAACTATTTTGTGCCTATGTTAATAATGGTAGATGTTCTGCAGTGAACGTTAGCGCTTGAGACCGGGGCTTTCATCAGGACAGGTGGGACGGATGTTTGAGAGAAAAATCTATTCGGAGATGCTTCACTGGAAGGAAGCGTTCGCGCCAAAGTACGCGCTTTTTCTCAAGGGCGCCAGGCGCGTCGGGAAAACGACGCTCGCGCAGTGCCTCAAGGCGAACGGTCATCGTCCGTTTTTCTATGCGCGCCGGAATGAGAAGACGAGGAAGACGGAAATTAAGATTGATTTTTTGATCCGGAAGGGCAAAAAGATCGTTTCGATCGAAGTGAAGTCTTCGTCGTCGTCATCCATCAAATCGCTGGTGCGCTTCAAAGAAATCTACGGGAAACATATTGATGCGCCGATCGTTCTTCACCATGGGAAAACGAAAATGGAAGCGGGCGTCCAATTTTTCCCATACTACATGGCGGCGCTCCTCTGAATTCTGATGAGGCCGATCTCCCCCTGCATCATTCAGAGGCTTTCTTTACCCGGCTTGAAGACGCCCATGCTCAATGCTGATGGCGGGCCGGAAGGAGTCATCGCAGCGGAAGCGGTTGAGCCGAAGGTTGTTCAATCTATTGCAAGGCATCTACCGTGCCGATAAGGCGGGAACTATCCGCCCGGTTGACTTCGCCAATTACGGTTCGGTTATTAAGCGTCTATGCATGACGCAAAGATGCATAAACCTCAGGTTCCGTAGGCCGATTAAAACTCTGCGGATCCCTGATTCACAGGCGAAGTCTGCAAACAGAATTCTGGCGATTGCGAAATGTATATTCATATCCGGCGCTAGTGAATTTTTTCAAATGATCGCGCGTTGAATCTTCAATACCTCTTCAGGAGAGGAAGGGAAAACGCTAGAATCAACGGACAAGAAATAGCTAGGGATAACACTAATAAACAAGACCCATCAATCCTTCCCGTACTGGTGATGACTTCGTGAGAGAAGTCCTCAGCCCGCATGCGGAGAGCAAAACGCCAAGAAAGAAAATGACACGTCTATCCATCCGTCCGCCAGCCGTGACTGATGCGCGCAATGAGGAGACCATGCAGGGTTTCATGCGCCGCATTGAAGCCACGCCTCCGGGGCAGTGCGCCATAACGCTGCTCCTGAGTCAACTCGACGCTTCGCTCCTTCAGACCTGCGGCAAGTGCGTGCCCTGCCGCGACGGATTGCCGCAGCTCGCGGAAATCCTTCGCCGCATCGCCGCCTGCAAGGCGGAGCCTGACGACCTCGAGGCGCTTAAGTCGCTCGCCGAAGTGATCCGCGACGGTTCGGACTGCGCAATCGGCTGGGACGCCGCTCAGGCGGTGCTCGACGGCATCGAGCGCTTCTCCGACGAATTCCGGAGCCACATCGAGGCGCATGCGTGCCAGAAGGGGATTTCCCAGTCCGTTCCCTGCGAAACCTTCTGCCCCGCGCACGTGGATGTGCCGGGCTACATTGCGCTCGCGGGCGAAGGTCGGTTTGCCGAAGCCGTGGCCCTGATCCGTAAGGACAATCCGTTCCCGACGGCCTGCGGGTTCGTTTGCGAACACCCCTGCGAAAAGCGCTGCCGCAGGACCCTCATTGATGCGCCCATCAACATCCGCGGCATCAAGAAGTATGCGGTCGACGGCGCTGCTGCCGACACGGTTCCGGTTCCAAAGGCGCTCCCTCCCACGGGCCACACCATCGCCGTGATCGGCGCCGGCCCCTCCGGGCTCACCTGCGCCTACTATCTCGCCCTCATGGGCCACAAGGTGAAGGTCTTTGAAGCGCGCGACAAGTTGGGCGGCATGATGCGCTACGGCATTCCCGCCTACCGCTTCCCGCGCGAGCGCCTCGATGAAGACATCCGCGCCATTCTTTCTGCGGGCGACATTGAAGTCGTCACGAACGCCTCGATCGGCACGGAGGAGATGAAGGCCCTCTCGAAGGAATGCGACGCGGTCTATGTGGCGATCGGCGCGCATTCGGCGAAGGGCCTGAAGCTCCCCGGCATGGATTCGAAGGGCGTCATCTCGGCGGTTGAAATGCTCCGCGCGATCGGCGACGACGTCTATCCCGACTACCGCGGGAAGAAGATCGCCGTTATCGGCGGCGGCAACGTAGCGATGGACTGCGTGCGCACGGCGGTGCGCGCGGGCGCGGACGAAGTGAATCTCGTATACCGCCGCCGCATCGACGACATGACGGCACTGAAGGAAGAAATTCACGCGGCGATTGCCGAGGGCGTCGAAATGCTGACGCTCGAAGCCCCGGTTTCCGTCGAAGCCGACGAAAACGGATGCTGCAGGGCGCTCATCATGCAGCCCCAGAAGATCGGCGCCTATTCGCGCGGTCGTCCGGGGGTTGCCAAAGCCGACAAGGAAACGGAACGCCTCGAAGCCGACCTCATCATCGCCGCCGTCGGTCAGGACGTCGTCACGAAGCCCTTTGAGGAATTCGGCATGCCCGTCAAGTGGGGCGCCTTCGTCACGGACGAGTTCCTGCAGGTTCCGGGTCTTCCCAACGTCTATGCGGGCGGAGACTGCCAGAGCGGACCGACCACCGTCATCCGCGCCGTGGGCGCGGGCAAGGCCGCTGCGCGCAACATCGACGAGATGCTCGGCTACCACCACATTCTCGACTGCGGCGTCACGGCGCCGGCTCCGAAGGCCAACAACCGCACCCCGATGGGGCGCGTCAACATCAATGAGCGTCCGGTGAAGTTCCGCAAGCGCGACTTCAAGGACGTCGAGCTCGGGATGAGCAGGGAAGAAGCCGTTCAGGAATGCAGCCGCTGTCTGCGCTGCGACTGCTTCGGCGCGGGTGCTGCCGCGGGCGGGAGGATTCAGTATGTTTGACATTACGATGGACGGTCGCACGATCGCGGTCGAAGAGGGCGCAACGCTTCTTGATGCGGCGCGTTCCGCCGGCATTCACATCCCGACCCTCTGCTACCTGAAGAACGTGAGCAATATCGGCTCCTGCCGCCTCTGCGTGGTGGAGGTCGAAGGCGTGAGCGGGCTCGTTTCCTCCTGCAATACGCTCGCGCACCCCGGCATGGTCGTGAAGACCCGTTCGGAAGCGATCGACCGGGCCCGCCGCACGGCGCTTCAGCTCATCATCGCCGAGCACGGCTTGAACAGCACCCAGTACTGCTTCAGCTGCACGAAGAACGGAAGCTGCGAGCTCCAGGACCGCTGCCGCGAACTCGGCGTCGAAACGTCGCCCTTCAAAGTGACGCCGGCATCGGGCGAGATCCTCGACAACAACCCCTTCATCGCCTTCAATCCGTCGCTCTGCATCCGCTGCCAGCGCTGCGTGGGCGCGTGCAACAACGCTGCCGGGAACCACACGCTGGTCTCCGGCAAGGCGGGCCTTCGCACGACGATCCTCGCGCCCTTCGGCAGGGACTGGAAGAGCACGAACTGCGAATCCTGCGGCGCCTGCGCCGCGGCCTGCCCGACGGGCGCCATCACGATGAAGCGCCGCCGCGCCTACCGCTCGTGGGAAATCAAGAAGGTCCGCACGACGTGTCCGCACTGCGCGACGGGCTGCCAGTACGACCTGATCGTGAAGGACGGCCGCATCGTCGATACGGAAGCGGCGGACGGACCCTCGAACCACGGACGCCTCTGCGTGAAGGGCCGCTCGGCGAGCTTCGACTTCGTCCAATCCGACCGTCGTTTGACGACGCCCCTCATCCGCTCCTCCGTCACGGGCGAGCTCGAACCCGCTTCCTGGGACGAGGCGCTTGATCTCGTCGCGAAGAAGTTCACGGAACTCCGCGACAAGTTCGGGGGCGAAGCGCTTGCAGCCTTTGCCTGCGCGCGTTCCGCGAACGAAGACATCTACATGCTCCAGAAGATGGCGCGCACGGTCTTCAAAACCAACAACGTCGACAACTGCGCCCGCGTCTGCCACGGTCCCTCCGTGGCGGGTCTTCAGAGAACGCTCGGTTCGGGCGCCATGACGAATTCGATTTCGGACATCTGCGAAAACGCCGAGGTCGTGGTGCTTGTGGGCTCGAACCCCGAGGAAGCGCACCCGGTGATCGGCATGCAGCTTCGCGCTGCGATCCGCCGGGGCCTGAAGCTCATTGTGGTTGATCCCCGCGACATCGGGCTTGCTCAGTCCGCGCAGATTCATCTCAAGCTCCGTCCGGGCACGAACGTCGCCTTCGCGAACGGCATCGTCCGTCAGCTTATTCATGACGGCCTCATTGATCAGGAATTCATCCGCACGCGCACCGAAGGGTTTGAGGACCTGAAGGCAATGGTTGAGGCCTATACGCCCGAGCGCGTCGCTGAAATCTGCCGCATCGATCCCCGCGACCTGATCGCGGCGGCGCGCATGTACGGCGAAGCGAAGCGCGCTGCGATCGCCTACTGCCTCGGCGTCACCGAACATTCGTCCGGCACCGAAGGCGTGATGGCGCTCTCCAACATGGCCATGGTGACGGGGAAGTACGGACGTCCGGGCTGCGGCCTCAACCCGCTTCGCGGCCAGAACAACGTTCAGGGCGCCTGCGACATGGGTGCGTCCCCGGGCGACCTGACGGGCTACCAGAAGATCGCTCAGCCCGGCATCGTCGAGAAGTTCGAAAAGGCCTGGGGTACGGAGCTCCCGCGCTTCAAGGGCCTCTACGCCACGGACTGCTTCCCGAAGATGATCGAAGGCGCCGTGAAGGGCCTCTTCATCTTCGGCGAGGATCCGGTGCGCACGGACCCCGACACGCATCACGTCATCAAGGCGCTTAAGAACCTCGACTTCCTCGTGGTGGACGACCTCTTCCTCACGGAAACGGCGAAGTACGCCGACGTCGTTCTGCCTGGCAGAAGCTACGCGGAAAAAGAGGGCACCTTCAGCAACACCGAGCGCCGCGTGCAGCGCATCCGCCGTGCGGTGACGATCGAAGGCACCCGGGCCGACACGGACATCTTTACGGACATCATGAACCGCATGGGATATCCGCAGCCGCACCTGACGCCTGCCGAGATCATGGACGAAATCGCCTCGGTGACGCCGTCCTTCGCGGGCATCAGCCACGCGCGTCTCGACAGCCCCGAGGTGAACGGTCAGGGTCTGCAGTGGCCCTGCACGGGGAAGGACCATCCGGGCACGCCTATCCTCCATGTCGGGAAGTTCACGCGCGGGCTTGGCCGCTATTCGACCGCGGCCTACCGCGAATCGAGCGAACTCCCCGACGCCGACTATCCGCTCATGCTGACGACGGGGCGCGTGCTCTACCACTACAACGCCTGCGCGATGACGGACAAGACCGAGGGCATCAACGAGATCTCGGGCCACTCCTTCATTGAGATCAACACGAAGGATGCGGCGAACCTCGGCATTGCCGACGGCGACCGCGTCGTCGTGAGCTCCCGCCGCGGCAGGATCGAATCGGTGGCGCACGTCTCCGGGAAGACCAATGCGGGCGAGACCTGGATGCCCTTCCACTTCCAGGACGGCAACTGCAACTGGCTCACGAAGGCCGCGCTCGACAACATCTGCTCCACGCCGGAATACAAGGTTTGCGCAGTGAGGGTTGAAAAAGCCGGAGCTTCCTCCGCAGCCTTTTCCGCTTGAAAGCTTCTGAAGAGCGACATCGTCCCGGGACGATAAGAAAAGCCGCAGCCTCACTAAGGGGGCTGCGGCTTTTTCTATTTCCGATCGTAAAAACTTCAGACAACCTTGTTTCTGAAGAGCCAGGCCGCGCCCGGAATCGTCACGGCCGTAATCACGGCGAGCGGCCAGAGGTAGGGCAGGATGTCGCTCATCCCGGCATTCTCAAAGTAGATCATGCGGATCGTGAGGATCCCGTAGCGGACGGGGTTGAGGATGGTGAGGGTCTGCATCCATTCAGGCATTACCGCCACCGGCGTCATGAGGCCAGAGAGGACGAGAGAGGGAAGAAGCAGAATGAAGGAGAGGACCACCGACTGCTGAAGGGTCTTCGCCCAGGCGGAGATCGCAAGCGCGAGCCCCACGATGCTCGTTGAGAAGAGCGCTACCACGAAGAAGAGGAGCGGAAGCGACCCGGCAAAGGGAATCCCGAACCACCAGCGGCAGACGGCGAAAATCAGAAAGCTCTGGAAGATCCCGATGAGAATGGGGGCGGCGGCCTTCCCAATGAAGATTTCCACGGGCGAGAGCGGCGTCATCAGCATCATGTCGAAGGATCCTTCCTCGCGCTCGCGCGAGATCGCAAGCCCGGCGAGAAGCATCACCTGAATCATGGCAAGACCGAGGATGAGGCCCGTCATGATGTTGTAGCGGGTGATGCCGTTTTCGTTGTAGCGGTAGCGCTCGCGCACCTCGATGGGGCCCGCGGTGCCCTCCTCGCGGGCGAAGGATTCGATGATCGCCGAGACGTAGCCCGTCGCCACATTGGCGGTGGTGGTGTTTCTCGCGTCGGCGGCAACGAAGATTTCCGCGGGTTCGCCCCGGGCGAGCTTCTTTGCGAAGTCGTCGGGGAAATAGAGGCCGATCAGCGCGTCGCCCTCGTTCACGGCCTTCTCGAAAGCCTCGTAGGACTGCGGGGATCCCGCGCGCACGAAGATGCGGTTCGCTTCAATTATCCGGATCACGCGTTCGCTCGCCGGGCTTTGCGAAGCGTCGTAAATGACGTAGGGGGCTTCCTCGAGATTGAAGGTCGCGCCGTAGCCGAAGAGAATCGACTGCGCGATGATGGGAACGACGAGGATCCGGCGCATGCCGGGGTCGCGCAGGAGTGTGATGAGCTCCTTGCGGGCGAGCGCGCGAAGCCTCAGAAGAGAGGTGCTGAGCCCGGCGAGGAAGGCGCGGAAGGAAGTGCTGGACATTTCGGGCTTCTTCATCCGTCAGTCAAGGCGCTTCTTCGTCGCGGCGAGCGCGAGCGCAAGGAAGAGGACCACCCAGGCGGCAAGGACGGCGAGGTTTGAGAGCACGATGTGCTCCGGCCCTCCCGAGAGATAGAGAATCTTCACGGACTCGATCGCGTAGGTGGGGGGCATCATATGGCCGACCGCCGAAATAAAGGCGGGGACGCTCCGAAGGTCGAAGAGATACCCGGAGAGAATGAGAGACGGGAGGTAGCTTCCGATCACGGCGAGCTGGATCGCGACGAACTGGCTCTTCAGAAAGGCGGAGAGGAAAAGTCCGAAGCTCACGGCCCAGGCGGTGTAAAAGAGCATCGTGAGCGCGAGGAGAAAGAGACTCCCGCGCACCGGAGCGTCGAAAATGAAGACGGCCGTGAGGAAGGTGAGAAGGCTTCCGACGGAAATCAGGGCGTAGTTCGCGAGGAACTTCGAGAGCACGATCTCAAGAGAGGTGGCGGGGGTGATCGAGAGCGTCTCCATCGTTCCCCGCTCCCATTCGCGGGCGATGACGATGCTTCCGAGGAAGCTCGCCGAAAGCGTGAGGACGACGATGGAGAGTCCGGGAACGAGGTACCAGGCGGAGGTATTGGCTTCGTTGAACCAGGAGCGAGAAAGCATCATGACGCCGCCTGCTGAACCCGCGCCGCTCACGCCCGTCATGGCGGCGCCGTCCTCGCGGAGCGCAATCTTTTCCTGAAGAAGCGCGACCGCGGCTTTGGCGTAGGTGCGGATGATCGTAGCGGCGCTCGCATCAACGCCGTGGATCGTGAGGCCGATCACGGCTTCGCCGCGCGAGGCGTCGCGTTCAAAGCCCTGCGGGATGTCGATGATCGCCTCGATCCGTCGGGCGGAGAGGAGCGCCTCGGCTTCCGTTCTGTTTCTGAGGGTCGTGATGTCGAAATAGCGGCTCCCGACGAATTCCTGGGTGAGCGCCCGCGCGAGGGGCGTCGATTCGCCTTCGACGACGGCCGCGGGGACCCGGGTGAGGTCCATCGAGAGACCCCAGCCGAAAAGAAGTATCAGAATGACGGGGAGAATGGTGCCGAGGAAGAGGGTCGCCGGATCGCAGACCATCTGTCTGAATTCCTTCATGAGAAGCGTCATGAACCGCACCGGGGAAAAGCCTTGCGCCTGCGTCATGGCTGCCTCTCCGCTTCTTCGCGGTTCCTGCGCGCCCGGGTCACGATGGAGATGAAGGCTTCCTCAATGCTCGATGCCCCGGTTTCCTTCCGGACTTCCGATGGGGTTCCGAGCGTAAGCACCCGGCCCGCATCCTGAATGAGAAAGCGGTCGCAGTATTCGGCTTCTTCCAGAAAGTGCGTCGTGACGATGACGGTGGTGCCCGCTTCCGCGAGGCCGACGATCCGACGCCAGAAGGCGCGCCGGGCGGCAATGTCGGCGCCTGACGTTGCCTCATCGAGGAAAAGAATGGCCGGCCTGTGAATCAGCGCGCAGGCGAGCGCAAGCTCGCGTTTGGCTCCCAGAGGGAGCTCCCGCGTGATGGACTCGAGCCGGCTGCAGAGGTCGCTCCCCATGGTGAGCTCCCGGATCCGGTCTTCAAGCTCCCGGCCGGCGACGCCGAAGCAGGCGCCGAAATATTCAAGATTCTGCCGGGCGGAGAGCTGCGCGTAGAGCGAAAACTTCTGCGCGACGTAGCCCACCCTGGCGCGCGCAGCGCTCCTTGCCGTCCTCAGGTCGGAGCCCGCGACGGAAATCGTGCCGCCCGAGGCCGGCAGAAGCCCGCAGAGCATGCGGAAGGTTGTGGTCTTCCCGGCGCCGTTGGGACCGAGGAGTCCGAAGATCTCGCCCTTCTTCACGGAAAAGCTCGTGTCCTCGACCGCCGTGAAGCTACCGAACCGGCGGGAGATGTTCCTCGCGACCACCGCGGCCGGCTCCTCAACCGAATAGGCGGGCGGGAGAATCCGGAGCGCGTCGGTGTTGGCGGCAATCGGGAAGGTGAGCGCGCAGTAGGCGTCTTCAAGGGCGGGTGCCCGGGCAGAGAGCGATGCGCCGTCGGGGAGTTCCCGGGGGGCATTCAGGGCGTCTTCCGGAGCAAGCAGGTTGACGGCGTCGCCGTGCGGAACGGCATCAAGCCAGGGAGCCCTGGGGTTCGCAGCCCGGACTTCGCGCATGAGCGTTCGGGCGAGCGGGAGGGTTCTGTGTTCGTCCCGGGCCCTTGCGAGCCAGGTCCGGCCCTGAGTTTCCTCCGCCAGCGCCTTCGGGTCGCCCTCGGCGATGAGGCGTCCCGACGAAATGAGGATCGTCCGGTCGGCGGCCTCCGCCTCATCGAGATACGCCGTGGAGACGAGCACCGTCATTCCAGTGCGGTCCCGCATGTCCCGGAGAATGCGCCAGAGCTCGCGGCGCGAGAGCGGATCAACCCCCACGGTCGGCTCGTCGAGAAGGAGGAGCTTCGGTTCCGCGAGGAGCGAGCATGAGAGCCCGAGCTTCTGCTTCATGCCGCCCGAGAGCTTCCCGGCCTCGCGGGATTCGAAGCCGCTGAGGCCCGAGAGCGTCATGAGATCCCGAAACCGTGCTTCGAGCGCTTTCCCGCGGATGCCTCTCAGGGCGCCGAAAATCCGGAAGTTTTCCCAGACGGAAAGCTCTTCATAGAGGCCGAAGCGCTGCGGCATGAAGCCGAGCATGGCGACGAAGTCCGGATCATCGGTGTCGGGTTTTTTGCCGAAGAGCGAGATTTCGCCGTCGTCCGGCGTGAGGATCCCGGCAAGGAGCCTCAGAAGCGTCGTCTTTCCTGCGCCGTCCGGGCCGATGAGGCTCACGATGGCGCCGGGCTCAGGCAATACGACTGAGAGATTATCGACGGCGGCAAAAGGCTTCCCGTCAGGACCCCGGAAGGTTTTCCTGAGGTTCCTGATTTCGGCGGGAAGTGAACGGGCGTCAGTCATCCTCTGCTTCATTTCCCGGGAATGAAGTCGACCGTGACGGGCTGGCCGAGGCGCAGGCGGTTTTCCGGATCAGCCGCTTCAAGACGGACTTCGTAAACGAGCGCGGTGCGGAGGTCCGCCGTCTGCACCGTCTTGGGCGTGAACTCCGCGGTGCTCGAGATCCAGCTCACGCGCGCATTGACGGATCCGATCGTGTCGGTGGAAATGTGGGCTTGAGCGCCTTCCTTCACCAGGCCGAGCTGATTTTCCGTCACGTACGTCCGGATCCACTTGGGCGAGACGATGGAGAGCTGATAGATCGTTCTCGAGGGAGACGCCATGTCGCCGGGCTCGGCGAGACGCGTGCGGATGATGCCCTCCGCCGGGGCTTTGAGGACGGAGGCCTTCTCAATCTGATAGTCAAGCGAGGCGACGGCGGCGCGCGCGGACTTTGCCGCCGCTTCAGCCGAGGCGACTTCCTGCGGGCGAAGTCCGGATTCAAGCGCATGGAGCTGCGCTTCGGAGGCCTTCAGTTCGCGGCGGGCGGCTTCGAGCGACATCTCCGCATCATCGAGGTTCTGCCGGCTCGAGACGTTCGCCCGGGCGAGTTCCTTCTGGCGGACGTAGGTGCGGCGGGAGAGCTCGAGACGGGATTGAAGGGCAAGGGTCTGCGCGCGCTGCGCCTCGATATCCTCGGCGCGATAGCCTTCGCGCGAGAGAGAGGCCTGCGCTTCGGCGCGCTCGAGCTCTGCCTGAGCCCGGTCGCGCTCGATTCTGAGGGCTTCCGTATCGAGCTTCCCAATGATCTCTCCCGCCTTCACCGGGGCTCCTTCCTGAGGAATAAGCTGCAGAATGCGGCCTGAAGCCTCGAAGGCGAGCGAAATCTGACGCGTATCGACGTTCCCCCAGGCGCGCGTGAGCGGGGCCTTGTCTTCATGGTTCCTCAGCCACCAGGCGGCTCCCGCCAGGAGTGCAATGAGGACGAGGACAAAGACAATTCGCAGGGCTTTCATGGTTGGAACCAAAGAGTGGGAAAGTGAGAGGCTCAGGGAAATTTTAGCGGGCTTCCTCCGGATGGCCCGCTTCTGGGAGAGGAGAGCGGCCGGTCAAAATGAAGAGGAATTCAAAAAAGCAGCCGATGCGTGGTGAAAAAGCCAAATAGAAGCTCTGCGGATCGGCATCGGGAGATAAGGCTACGTTAAGATGATGCCTCACGCTCTTCCTTCATCCTCGGGCATTGGGTCCCAGGACTCCAGGAAGACGTCAGGTTTACAGAGGGGTTTACATGCTTTCCATCCGTGCGGCTTCGCCGGCCGATGTCGACATCGTTACTGAGATCGAAGCGAAGTGCTTTCCGCCTGCGGAAAGGGCGAGCAGAGAGCGCTTCGTCGAGCGTCTCAACGCTTTTTCTGACTGCTTTCTCATTCTGATGAAGGACGATCGTCCCGTCGGCCTTGTCGACGGCATGGTGACGGACAACCGCACGATCTGCGACGAGATGTTTGCCGACGCGAAGATGCATAACCCCGACGGCCACTGGCAGTCGATCTTCGGTCTTGCCGTCATCCCCGAGGAGCAGCATCAGGGCTACGCCTCCGCATTGATGCGCGCCTTTATTGAAAAGGCCCGTCAGGAAGGGCGCGACGGCGTGATCCTCACCTGCAAGAAGCATCTCATTGACTTCTATTCGGGCTTCGGGTTCGTCAACTGCGGCATTTCGAAGTCCGTCCACGGCGGCGCCGTCTGGTACGACATGGAGCTCGACTTCCGCGCGGCGAGCGCGATGAAGAATATCTTTTCGACTGCACGCCGATAAAGAAGCGCCCGGAGTTCCTTATTAACAAAAGCAATGATTTAGTTGATAAATGATTCTATAGGCGGCTCGGGGTCAGGCCGCCTGTGCATAGAGGGTACTCTCATTCGTAAAACAGGCACGAATAGGTGTCTTCTCGCTTTTGAAGGTGGCGGTGATCTCCTTCGCCTGTCCGAGCGTTTCCTCATGATTCTTCGGTCCCTTCACCCGCAGACTCGTTTAGAGCTGACAATTCAGAAACTCATCGGGGTTCAGTTCCGGCGAATATGAGGGAAGGAAAAAGAGTTCGATTTCTTCCGTATGAGCTT
>CAKQON010000056.1 GCA_934255515.1 uncultured Sutterella sp. | reverse complement strand
CCCCGATGAGTTTCTGAATCGTCAGCTCAAAACGAGTCTGCGGGTGAAGGGACCGAAGAATCACGAGGAAACGCTCGGACACACGAAGGAGATCACCGCCACCTTCATAAGCGAGAAGACACCTATTCGTGACTGTTTTACGAATGAGAGTACCCTCTATGCACAGGCGGCCTGACCCCGAGCCGCCTATAGAGCCATTTGTCAACTAAAGCATTACTTTGTTAATATCTTGAATACAGGCGTCTCTACTGGCGTTTTTAAAGACCGCGTGAAAGCCCGCAATAATCGAAGAAGACGAATAGTCTAGGGAGACAGTAGGCATTGATTCTCTTCTCCCCAATTCCTAAGCCCAGATTGCTTTCTCAGCAGTCTGGGCTTTCTGTTATTTCGGCATTCTCAATACGGCGTTGAAGCCCGTCTTCATGCTGAACTCCCGCAGAGGAATCCTGAAGCAGGACTCCCCCGCGGTAAGTTTGCCTTGCTTGCAGGCTGGCTTCACAAGCTACTTTGTCGTACTGGTCGCGGAAGAGCTTCCGCCGAGTTTTTCGCTCATGGCTTCGGAGAGTTTGTTGAGAAGAATGCCGCCGACGGAAGCTGCGCTCACGCCCTCGGCAGAGAATTTGCCGTTCTCATAGCGGACGTTTTCAAGCGTGATCTTGTCGGGAATCTTCTCGCTGTATTTCTCGATCTTCTGAGCAGTCCTCTCTTTTCCAGTGAGGGACGAAATCAGAGACGCAATGCCGGCGATTTCCTTCACGGCCGCGACCTGCTTCTGCGCGGGCTGATCGATTTCAGCCTTGGCGACGACGAGGTGGATGGGTTCCGTGGTTTCAACCTCGAGCCCCGTAAGAGACGCCTTCTTCCAGCTCATGAGGCCGGTGCCCTTGCTGTTCGTCAGATCAAGCGTCGAGAGGGAAAGGTCGCCCTTCCAGCCGGCAATGGTCTTTTCCTTCTGAGGGGCAAGCTTCATGCGGCCGGACGCATCGAAGGTTCCGGACTTGGCGCCGATGCCGGCGTAGCCGGTCATGAGGCCAGAGAAAGGCTTGAGGCCGATCTTGCTGCCCTTGAGTTCAATGTCGGCTGCGACCGGGGAGATGCCGAATTTGCCCGCAGCATTGAGGCTGCCGCCGCCCAAGCCGCTCGAGAAGTCGACCGTGCCGAGGCTTCCCTTGGCAGAAGAAAGATTTTTGACCGTCAGATTGAGCTTCGGAATCGATGCCGTGCCGACGGGGCTGATGCTTTCGTCGCGATAGTTGAGCGTGCCGTTGGTGACGGAGGCCTGAGCGACCTTCCAAGACCAGGCGGGCGCGCTCGCTTCAGCCTTGCTGCTTGGCTTTGCTTCAGTCTTAGTCTTCGACTCCGATCCGGAGCCGGCAAGCTTCGCGAAATTGATGCCCGACTTCGTCATGACGGCATTCACGACGGGGCTCGCGAGCGAGACGAGGGCCACATCGGCAGAGCGCTTCACGGTGTCGACGGAATTGAGCTTGAGAGTTGCCGTCTTGAAGGATGCGAGCGTTGATTTTCCTTCCTTCAGCGTGAAATCGTTCAGGGTGGCGGTGCCTGAGGCGGCAGCGTCCGAACCCTTCAGATCCGCCTTGACGTCAAAGGCAATGCCTGCTCTCACGTCTGCGCCGAGTGCCTTAGTAATGTAGGGAGCGACTGCATTGAGGGAAAGTCTCGTGCCTTTGGCCGCAGCCGAGATGGCAAGCGGCGAGATCTGAGCGGTGCCGGAGCTTTCGATCCTGCCGCCCAGAAGTTCAGCCGAAACCGAGAAGCTTCCCGGCTTCTCAGCGTCCGAAGAGAGGTTCTTCACGGAGGCATCGAGATTCGCAACGGTAATTTTTGCGGCCGGCGAAAGCGTGGAGTCGGTCCATGAAAAAGTGGCGTCGCGAAGCGAAGCCGCGACCACCTTCCAGGTCCAGGGAGAGGCGGAAGCGGAGGAAGCGGCTGCAGGCGCTGCTGTCGTCTTTGCCTCAGTCCTGGCTTCCGCCGTTCCGCCGGCAGCGCTTTCTGCGGCCGTCAGCAGGTTGATGCCCGCCTTTGAATTCCTGACGTCGAGCCTGAGCCCCGTGAGCGTCAGATTCTCCACGACGGCACGCTGGTCAACGAGGTCAAGTTCGTTGAGGTTGAGCTCGGCCTTCGGGAGCGTGACTATCGGACTGCCCTTCTGGGTGACGGAAACGTTCGCGAGGGAGGTTGTGCCCGAAAGCAGCATCTTTGCCGGATTCCCGCCCGTCGGGTTGCGGAAGACGAAGGTGAGGTCGGAAGAAAGCTTTGCATCGGCAACGCGCAGGTGGTCGGAATTGAGTGCGGGAACAATGCGTGCAAGCTCGGCCACGTCGAGGGCGGAAACCTTGAAGTTGAGGCGCGCTTCGAGCGTGGTGCCGAAGGGCTTCGTGGAGCCTGTCGCCTCAATCTGGGAGCCGTTGAGCTTAAACGCGAGCTCCGGCGTCACGAGACTTTCCGAAGCGCTTTCCATTGTGGAAACGAAGGGGAGCTTCAGCGTCAGGTCGGTGAGCGCTTGATTGATTTTCTGCGCATCGTCGCGGTAGCTGAGAGAGCTGTTCGTGACGGAAATGTTGTAGACCGCAAACTGAGGAAGCCCGGAAGAAGCTTCGCTCTTCTTTTCAGCGGCCACGCCGTCTGATTTTTCGGAGGACCCGGATTTGCCCAGCAGCCGCTCGACATCCCGGCGGTTCTTTTCATTCATGACGGCATTGATGCGAAGGCCGTCGATGGTGACTTCCTCAATGACGGGAGCAAGCTTGAAGAGCGTCTGAATCGAGGCGTCGACGCGCAGGAGGTCGAGCCTGAGGAGCGGGTCGTTGCCTGCTTCCGGGATCGAGAGCCCTTTGAGTTCATAAACGAGCGTCCAGGGATTGAAGGAAACGTCGGAGAGCGTTACTTCTCGGCCGAGCTCCTGAGACACCACTTTTTCAAGAACGGTGCGCGTCGCATAGGGAACGCCAACGTAGCCGGCGCCGGCGTAAAGCGCTACGGCAACCGCAGCGGCGCATGCGGTGAATTTGAGGACTTTCGCCATAGAGAATTCCTGTTTCGGTAGTGATATGTGTTTAGAACATTATCGGCTCGGGGGAAGGAAGAGGAGAAATTTGAACATTTGCTCGCAATTTGCATCGAAGGGCTTCCTGCGGCGGTTCTGTTTACCCGGCCGGTCCCATAGCGCTGACCGTTAACAACCCATCATAAAACGTGAGCTTGGATGAGACGTTATGGGATGATGTGAATCGCTATGAAATGATCAAGTTTGTTGGATTGCCTGTGAGAGAAGTGGATAAAGAAAAATCCCAGACGCTGAGAAGCAGTCTGGGATTTGAAATTGGTGGAGGCGGCGGGAGTTGAACCCGCGTCCGAAAATCGTTTTCTGGCGGATCTACATGCGTAGCCGAATGATTTGGATCTCGACAGCCGTTTTGCCAATCGGCGGGCCAGCGGCTGCCCAGTCATCTAAGTTTCGGAACGCCGTCGACGACAGCCGGCGAACCTAGGCTTTGTAATTTGATGCTGCTGCAGGTTGCCCTGCCTGACCCAAAGTCAAATCAGTGCAGCATCCCGCGGGATTAAGCCGCGAGAGCGAAACGCTTGTTGTTGGCGTTTAATTGATTGCAGCGGATTTACGAGGTGACTGCACCTCGGCATGCACCGGACAGCGTCAGTATCCTCGTCGAAACCAAGGCGCCCCCGGATGTGGTGACGCGAATCATACCCTGAAGACGCCCGGTAGTGCAGGAATGGTCTGAAACGCAAAGTAACCGAAGGTTGTTTACACAACAAATCAAAGCCCCTCGGGCCTGGGTTATCGCCGGAGCAGCCAGGAGATGAGGTCTGCAGGGGTCTGGGCAGCGCACTCATAGAGCGCTCTATCAGGGAGTTCCTGCTGGCAGCCCCAGGCGACAAAGGCAAAGGGGATTCCTGCCGCCTGAGCGGCCAGCGCATCCTTGGTGTTGTCGCCCGCATAGAGAGTTTTTTCCGCGGGCATCCCGGTCTCCCTGAGCGCCAGAAGAAGCGAATCCGGGGCGGGCTTCAGTTTCGTGCCCTCGGGCCTGAGGCCGATCACGACTTCCATGAAGCCCTTGAGATCAAGTTCCCGGCAGACCCTGTCGGCGAGTTCCTGAGGCTTATTGGTGACGACGCCCATGGGAACGTGCATTTCCCGGAGCGCTTCGAGAAGCTCCCGGATTCCGGCAAAGAGCGGCGAATGGGATACGCCCCGCGCAGCGTAGTTCCTCAGAAACTCCGCGCGCATTTCCGGATACTGCGGGTCCGTCGTTTCCATGTTGAGGGCTGCCTTGAGGAGCTTCGGCGCGCCGTGGCCGGCAGGTTCGCGAAGGAGGTCGAGCGGCAGCGGCTCAAGCCCGCGGGCAATGCGCATGTCGTTCACGGCGCCTCCGAGATCGGGCGCGGTATCGACGAGCGTTCCGTCAAGGTCGAAAAGAAAGAGGCCGGGGATCATGATTTCTTTTTTTTCACATAAAGGAAAGCCCCTGCCGATAGACAGGGGCTTTGTTGCGATCAGCCTACAGATGCATGGGGCATCTGAGGAAGATTACATGGCCGGACGGGAGCCGACAACTTCAACGACGGCGCGGCGGTTGGGCTGCAGGCAGTCAACGAGCGCGCGGAAGTTCTTGATCTGACCGGCCTTGGAGGGGTTCGGGCAGTTGACGACCGGGTCAGCGGAGCCCTTGCCTTCGGTCTTGATCAGAGCGGCATCAACACCCTTCTGAACGAGGTAGGCCTTGACGGCGTCAGCACGACGCTGCGAGAGCTTCTCGTTGTAGGCGGGCTTGCCGATACGGTCGGCATAGCCGGTCGAGAGGATGACTTCGATGTCAACGCCGGCGATGCGGGAGACGAGGTCGTCAAGGACGGCCTGGCCTTCGGGCTTGAGCGTGGCGCGGTCGAAGTTGAAGAGCGTGTCGGCCGAGAAGGTCACCTTTTCAGCGGACTTCGTGGCAACAGGGGCTTCAACAGCGGTGCAGGCCTGCTTGTCGAGGATGTCGGCATCGCAAGCGCAGCCGGCACCGTCAACGCCCATCGCCTCGGCGAGAGCCGGGGTCCAGAAGCCGGTGCGCCAGCAAAGATCGGTGCTGTTCTTAACGATCTGGCCGGAGGAGGAATGAACGTAGGGGTTCACGGCTTCAGCGGCAGAAGCATTGAAGGAAGCAGCGAGAAGAAGAGCGGCGGCAATGCCACAAAGCTTCGCGGAAGTCTTCATTTGAGGATCCTTTTAGGAAACAGGACGAGGAAGAATGCCTGTCCTTTCTTTAGACGGCACTGACTGGTCATCCCGCAGTGGGAAATCAAGCTGATCCTCGACCGCTCGCAGCATTTAAGGGCGGCGGTTCGGGTCAGCATGGGAAGATTTTTAAGTGTCGCCCATTATAGACAAAGCACTTCGAGAAGCTTTGTATCAAGATCAATGATGAGCGTTTTAATTTCGAATGTTTTTCCTGCCGCGGCCCGGCATCGGATGCTCAGCGACAGGAAAGCTGAATCGGAATATCAAATTCGACTCTGCCACTTGGCGGCGAGCGATCGGGCGCGCTCAAGCGCCTGAGGATCGGGATAGACCGTCTTCTGAGACTTTTCCATGATGAGGCTTCCGTCCACCCAGGTGTGCGTAATGCATTCGCGCCCGGCCGAATAAAGAATCTGTGCGGCGGGGTCCTGTACAGGAAGCGACTCCGGAGTGCTAAGACAAATGGCAAACATGTCGGCAGCCTTCCCCTTTTCAAGAGAGCCGATTTCCCTCTCCCACTTGAGCGCGCGAGCGCCCCCGAGGGTAGCCGCCTCGAGCATGTCGAAGACGGGAGCGGCGGTGGGGTCGCCCGCAACGGTTTTGGCAAGCATGGCCGCCAGGCGCGTTTCGCCGAGCATGTTGAGCTTGTCGTTGCTCGCAGCGCCGTCGGTGCCGATGCCGAGATTGACGCCTGCGGCAAGGAACTTCGCGACGGGGGCGAAGCCCGAGGCAAGCTTCAGGTTGGAGCACGGGCAGTGGCAGGCGCTTGAACGGGCGGCCGCCATCGCGCGGATATCGTCGTCATTTGCATGCACGCTGTGCACGGCAATAAGGCGGTCGTTCAGGAGGCCGCAGCGGCGAAGGCGCTCGATCGGGCGTTCCCCGTGGTCGCGCAGGCTGTTGGCCACTTCTCCCGCAGTTTCGTTCACATGCATGTGAATCGGCACGCCGTAGCGGTCTGAAATGGCCGCGCAGGCCTTGAGGGAGTCATCCGACACCGTATAGGGCGCGTGGGGCGCGATGGTGGCGTGAATGAAGCGGTCGCCTTCGAACTCGCGGATGAGCGCCTCGGATTTTTCAAGGTATTCGGCGTCGTTCTTCGCCCAGGCCGAGGGAAAGCCGATCACGATGCCGGAGACCGCGCAGCGAAGACCCGCCGAACGGAGCCCCTCGGCAGCGGCCTTAGGGAAGAAGTAGTGGTCGGACGTTGTCGTCACGCCACCTGCGGCCATTTCGAGACCCGCGAGCCACGAGCCCTCGCGCACGAATTCCGGACTCATGAGCTTGCCTTCGGCGGGCCAGATCTTCTTCGTGAGCCAGTCCATGAGGGGAAGGTCGGCGCCGAGGCCGCGCACGAGATTCATGGCGGCATGGGAATGCAGATTGACGAACCCCGGGAGAAGCGCGCTCTCCGGAAGGGAAACGACTTCAGGGGCGCTGTACTTCGTGCGCGCTTCGGAAATCGGAAGCAGATCGATGATCCGGCCGTCGGAAATCACGACGGACGTGTTATCGAGAATGACGCCCTTCGGGGCGACAGGAATGACCCAGCGGGCCTCAATGATCGTATCTGCGTTGAGCACTTCTTTTCTCTTCGAGTGGAAAGGAAAACTGCGGCGGGAGCGAAGGCGCCGGAGAGACTTCGGAGAGGTTCTCTCAACGCCCGTCCGTGCGGGATGGAAAATGGATGGAAGCTGATAAAATAACTCGTTTCTGATAATGCCGCAGGCGGCCGGCTCCCGCATGCATGCTCCGAATGTTGCGCATGCGGTTGAGCCCTCGGGGCGCCCGCGGCCTTTTGTGCGCTGACATCGAAGCGGCGCATCTCTAACAGGTGAGCTGATGGACGAAGACAAGAAGAACGAGGGTGAGGCGATCAACGAAGAGGAAGGTCAGCCCGAAGGGTCATCCCCGACCTCGGGCGATGCCATTGCCCAGGAGCTTCTCCCGGTAGCCATTGAGAACGAGATGCGCCAGTCGTATCTCGACTACGCAATGAGCGTCATCGTCGGGCGTGCGTTGCCCGATGTGCGCGACGGCCTGAAGCCCGTGCACCGCCGCGTGCTCTACGCGATGAAGGAAATCGGGAATGTCTGGAATTCGCCCACGAAAAAGGCCGCCCGCGTGGTGGGCGAAGTGCTCGGCAAATTCCATCCGCACGGCGACATCGCCGCGTACCAGACGATCGTGCGCATGGCGCAGGACTTCTCCATGCGCTATCCGCTCATCTACGGTCAGGGCAACTTCGGCTCGATCGACGGCGACAGCGCGGCGGCCATGCGCTATACGGAAGTCCGCCTCATGAAGATTGCCGAGGAGATGCTCGCCGACCTCCATGAAGATACGGTCGACTACATCCCGAACTTCGACAATTCCGAAATGGAGCCTGTGGTTCTGCCCACGCGCCTCCCTGAACTTCTCGTCAACGGCTCCTCGGGCATCGCGGTCGGCATGGCGACCAACATTCCGCCCCACAACCTGAAGGAAACCATCGACGCCTGCGTGCATGCGCTCGAGCATCCTGACTGCACGATCGACGATCTCATCCGCCGCATGCCTGCCCCCGACTTTCCGACGGGCGGCATCGTCTTCGGCATCAGCGGCGTCCACGAGGGCTACCGCACCGGCCGCGGGCGCGTCCTCATGCGCGCGAGAACGCATCTTGAGGAATTCGGCAACGGCCGCACCCGCATTGTGGTTGACGAGATTCCGTACATGGTCAACAAGCGCGTTCTCTACGAACGCATGCATGAACTCTGGCGCGAGAAGAAGCTCGAGGGCATTTCGGAAATGCGCGACGAATCGACGCGCCAGATCCGCATTGCCATTGACCTCAAGATGGGAACCTTGCCGGAGGTCGTGCTCAACAACCTCTTCAAGAACACCCAGATGCAGGAAAGCTTCGGCATGAACATGGTCGCGCTCGTCGACGGCCAGCCGATGCTCCTTAATCTGAAGCAGATGATCACCTACTTCCTCGCGCACCGCCGCGAGGTGGTGACGCGCCGCACGGTATTCCGTCTGAGAAAGAGCCGGGAAGCGGGCCATATTCTTGCCGGCCAGGCAATCGCGCTTGCCAACATCGACGAATTCATCCGCCTCATCCGTGCGGCGAAGACCGTCGAGGAAGCGCAGACGTCGCTCATGAGCCGCGGCTGGCCGCTCGGGTTTGCGAAGGACATTACGGAGCGGGCGAGGAGCTACGGGCGCGACGCCGACCCCGAGGGGCTCGAGGCATCGCGGGGACTCCAGCCCGACGGGCTCTACTATCTCACGAAGACGCAGGTCGACAACATTCTGTCGATGAACCTGCGCCGCCTCACGGGTCTTGAGCGCGAAAAGATCATTGCCGACTATTCGGCCATGATGGAGCGCATCTTTGATCTCATCGACATTCTGAGAAAGCCCGAACGCGTGACGGCGATCATCCGCGAGGAGCTCCTTGCAATTCGCGAAGCCTACGGCGACGAACGCCGCTCGACCGTGGATCTTGAGGGCGACCCCAACTTCAATAAGCGCGATCTGATCCCGCGCCGCGACATGGTGGTCTCGATCACCCGCGGCGGCTACGTGAAGAGCCAGGAACTCTCCGACTACAACGCCCAGAAGCGCGGCGGCAGCGGCAGAAACGTTCAGGCGACTGTTGCGGACGACGCGATTGAAAAGCTCTTCATTGCCAATACGCACGACATCATCCTCTGCTTCTCGACTCTGGGCCAGGTCTACGGCATCGACGTCTTTGATCTTCCCGAAGGGAAGGCGAGTTCGAGGGGCCGCCCGATCGTGAATCTTCTTCCGCTCGATGAAGGCGAGAAAATCAGCTTCATTCTGCCGATCCAGGGCTTTGACGACGAGAAGTTCGTGCTCTTTGCGACCAATATGGGCACGGTGAAGCGCTCGAGACTCTCTGAATTTGCGGGCGCCGTTCGTCTGCAGCAGGGCGTGCGCGCCATGAGCTTTGATGAAGGCGAACATCTGATCGGCGTTTCGCTCACTTCGGGCGAGGACGAAGTGTTCCTCTTCAATACGGACGGCTTCTGCGCGCGGTTCAAGGAAACCGACGTCCGCGTCATGGGACGCGCGGCGCACGGCGTTCGCGGCATCCGCCTTGCCGAAGGCCAGAGCGTGATTGCGCTTGCGACCTGTGCGGATTCCGACAAATTCGTGCTGACGGCGACCTCGAAGGGGTTCGGAAAGCTCACGGCAATTTCGGACTTCCCGATCAACAGGCGCGGCAGCAAGGGACGCATTGCCATCCGCACCTCTGAGGAGAATGGTTCTCTCGTTGCGGCGCTCATCGTGACGCCTGAGGACGACATCATGCTGCTCTCGACGGGCGGCAAGGTTGTCCGCACCCGTGCCGGCGAAATCCCGGTGCGGGGACGCAGAACGAAGGGCGTGATTCTCATCCGCATGGGCGAAGATACGCTTGCGACCATTGAGAGCATCGACCGCACGGGCGAAGAGGATGAGGACGAGGTGACGCATCTCGATATCGAGAATGTTCCCGAGGACGATGCTTCTGAGGAAGAGGAGCCCGAGGATCTCGAGGCCGATGATGCCGAAGATTCCGGCGACGCCGAAGAGGATGAGAAGTCCGATGCAGGCGACGAAGCCGGCAAGCTGAAGTCTTAATTCACCACGCACTCAACGATCAAGCCCGGTCTTTCTGCCGGGCTTGAGTCTGAAGGGGGTTCCCATGAAACGACCTTTCAATTTCGCTCCCGGTCCGGCGATGCTGCCTGAACCGGTGCTCGCGCGGATCCAGTCGGAGCTCCTCGACTATCAGGGACTCGGCTTTTCGATTCTCGAGGCCGGCCACCGGGGACCGCAGGTTGCGGAGATCATGCGTAACCTGAAGGCGCGGATCCGTTCGCTCCTCAAGGTGCCCGACAATTACGACATCCTTTTCTGCCAGGGCGGCGGGCGCATGCAGTTTTCGATGGTACCCATGAATCTCCTGGGGGCCGGGACGCTTTCGACCTACATCATCACGGGCGCATGGAGCAAGGCGGCCGCAAAGGAAGCGCTCCGCTTCGGGCGCGTGCAGACCGCTTATTCCGGGTCGGGCACGAGAGCGCCCGCTAATGAAGAGCTCGAAGTCCTTCCGGAATCGAGCTACTGCGCCTATTGCGACAACGAAACCATTCACGGCGTGGAGTTTCCTGCGCCTCCGATGCTGACGGACGCGCCCGACGTGCCGCTCGTGGCGGACATGTCGAGCAACTTCATGACGAGGCCCGTGGACGTCAATAGATTCGGCCTCATCTGGGCCGCCGCGCAGAAGAATTTTGGCATCGCCGGTCTTTCGGTCGTCATTCTCAGACGCGATCTTCTCGGTCTTGCGACTGCCGAGGTGCCGACGCTTCTCAACTACGGCGTCTACAGCCGTACCGACAGCGTTCCCAATACGCCGCCCGTCTTTCAGCTCTATGTCGCGAACCTCATGGCGGAGTGGATCGAGAATGAAGGCGGACTCGAGAAGCTCAATGCCCGCGCGCTTGTCCGCTCGTCGCAGCTCTACAGCGTCATCAGCGAACTCCCCGACACCTATGTGTCGCATGTCGCCGAGGGTTCGAGAAGCCGCGTCAACGTGGTCTTTCGCCTTCGCGATGAGGCGCTGACGAGCGTATTCGTGAAGGAAGCTGCGGCAGAGGGGTTCATTAATCTGGCGGGCCACCGGTCCGTGGGCGGCATCCGGGCTTCCATATACAACGCCATGCCGATTGAGGGGGCGGTGAAGCTCGCCGACTTCATGAGGAACTTTGCCGTCCGGCATCCGGCCAAAACGAAGATCGTCGTTCCGGCATGAGGCCGGAGAGCTGCAGATTTCTTAGCGAGAGGGAAAAAATGACCGTACCAGTGATCACCATTGACGGACCGGCCGCGAGCGGCAAGGGAACGATTGCCGAACGCGCTGCCAGGGCGCTCGGCTTCCATTATCTCGACAGCGGCGCGCTCTACCGGCTTGCCGCGCTGGCTTCCCTTGAGGCCGGCATCGACCTCTCCGACGGTCCCGCTGCGGAAGCGGTCGCGAGGAACCTGAAGCCCCTCTTTCGCGATTCAAGGATCTGGCTCGAAGGCAGCGATGTGACGGAAGCGATCCGCACGGAAAAGGTGGGGGTTGCCGCTTCTCAGGTGGCCGCCATCCCGGGCGTGAGAAAGGCGCTTTTTGATCTGCAGAGAAATGCTGCCGAAGCGCCCGGACTTGTTGCTGACGGACGCGATATGGGAACGGTGGTTTTCCCTGAGGCGCCCCTCAAGATTTTCATGACGGCGTCTGCTGCCGTGCGGGCCGAGCGGCGCGCGAAGCAGCTCGAGGCAAGAGGGCTTAAGGCCGACCGGGCTGCGCTTACGCGCGACCTCGAGGAGCGCGACCGGCGCGACCGGGAACGCGCCGCGGCGCCCCTCAAACCCGCAGAGGATGCAAAGCTTCTCGATACTTCCGACATGACGATTGACGAAGTCGTTAAAAAAGTGCTCGACTGGTGGCAACTCGTTCGCTAAGTTGCTGTAACATAAACGTTTCCTTCGGGTGGTGTCCGGATTAGCGGACAGCCGCCCGTATTTTTCCATCAACTCCGCCCGTTCCTGCATCCAGAGATTCAGGGATGCGGCGTGCTTCCAAACATTTTTTTCCACAATGTCCAACGAAACCAACAAGCCCGAATCCTTCGCTGAGCTCTTTGAGCAGAGCCTTGCCAGCCAGGAAA
>CAKQON010000055.1 GCA_934255515.1 uncultured Sutterella sp. | reverse complement strand
TCATGATAGATATATTCTATCATATATTTGATATTTATGCAATTAATGCATTATCTTTCGATTTGCTCAGAGCATCCTTTGTTTTGTTGATTTGTTGATGAAAACTATATTTAGCGTAGAACACTATGTTAAATACATTATTATTGTTCAATTTCATGCTTTTTGAGCATGATTTGACGCTGGAAGGTTGACGCTATGGATATCCGGGTACTTCGCTACTTCATCGCTGCCGTGGAAGCCGGGAGCATTTCGGGCGCCTGCGCGCGCGTGCACGTCGCGCAGCCCACGCTCTCAAGGCAATTCATGGATCTTGAGGAGGAGCTCGGCCACAAGCTTTTTGAAAGAAGCAACCGGCGGCTTCTCCTCACTCCGAAGGGAAAGCTATTTTATGAGCGTGCGCTCCTCATTACGGCGCTCTTTGACCGCACGAAGGCCGAAATGAAGGCCGAGGAGGAGCTTGCGGGCGAAATCCGGATTGCGGCGGGCGAGACGCCCTGCCTGAGGCCCCTTGCGAGAGCCATCGCACGGCTTCGCGAGGAGGCGCCCCTCGTAACGGTAGTCATCGTGAGCAGTCACGAGGAGATCGTACGTTCGGAACTCCATTCGGGCGTAACGGATTTCGGCGTCTTCATCGGCGACGTGGATCTTTCTCAGTACGGCCGTATTTCGCTCAAGGAACGCAACCGCTGGGGGCTTCTCACCCGGCGGGGCGGCGAACTGTCGGGGAAGACGTCGGTTCACCCCGAGGATCTGCTCCGGGGGCCGCTCGTCGCGTCGCTTCAGGCGTCGCAGAACAACGAACTCCTCTCGTGGCTGGGAAAGCATGCTCAGGAGATCCGCGTCGCCGCGCACTTCAACCTCCTCTACAACGCCTATCTCCTCGCGGAAGCGGGCGTCGGTAGCGTCCTTGCGCTCGAAGGGATCATCAACCCGGAACCGAAGTCCAACCTCGTGTGGCTCCCGCTCGAGCCGGAACTCTCCGCGGGCGTGTCCGTTGCCTGGGTGAAGGATCGGATCATGACGCCTGCGGCCGAACGGCTTCTCGAGCTTCTGCGCGAGGAGGATGACGCCTGAATGCCTCTGAAAGGAGCGCGGCAGCTAGAGAGCAGCGTCGCGAAGGCAGGTCGCCTCTCCCCGACGCAGCATTCCGGGCGTCAGTCCGAAGATCCGCCGGAAGGCGGCGGTGAAGGCTGAGGCGGAGGAATAGCCGATTCTCTCGGCCACTTCTTCAACGCATTCTCCGGCGAGAAGATGGTGGGTGGCAGCGAGCATGATGATGCGAAGACGCCAGGCGCCGAAGGAGAGGCCGGTTTCCCGGACGACGAGCCGAGCGAGCGTGCGCTCGCTCATAGCGCATTGATTGGCCCATTCTTTGATGAGCCGGCCGTCTCCAGGTCTCTTAACCAGTGCTTCGGCGATGCGCTTTAATGCCGGGTGGGGGGAGAGCGGTACAAAGCTCAGAGGCAACTGCCTTGCGCCCGCGAGTTCCTCGAAAAGTACGCGAGCCAAGCGCGCCTCATGCGAACTCAACGAATAGCCGACCGGATATCGGGTGAAGCGCTTCAGCATCTCGATCGTCATCGGGTCGAGCAGCAGTCGATAGGGATGCTGCGGGAGCATCCGGGCCCAGTCCGGATTGATGAGACAGTAGAGCGATACGGCGCCTTCGCCGAGAAAGCCTTCGTGAAAAAGGCCGGGCGGCACCCATGCTGCGGAGGACGGCGGAAAGGCGATCTCTCGGTCTCCAATCCGCAGGCCGACAAGTCCCGAAAGCGCGACGACGAACTGGCCGTTTCGATGCATGTGCTGGCCGGCAGCGGCCGAAGACGGCGTGCGCTCGTCGACGATGAGGCACTGGAGGAGTGCCGTTGTGTCGTCCGGATCGGCGTCGTCGGGCCATTTGGTAGCTTCTATGAAGGCTGACATGGGGACATTTTTAGGGTCAATCTTCCGGCTCATAGAGTCCGGAAATTTTTTCGGGAAAAGAGACGAGCGCCGGGCGGAATGTGCTCGGCTTCCTAAGCTTTCCCGTGAGAAAGGGGCATTTGATCGAGTCTATTTCAATCGAAGCGAAAAGAGAATCCCCGCGATAATCCGACATAAACCGCGAAGAAAAAAGCACGACCGGAGCGTCTCAGGAGTCACCGGCCGTGCTGTTCGTTAATTCATGCTGCGCGCTCGGTTAAGGCACGTTGTAGTGAATGTTGTGGCAGCCCGCGCACATGTTGACCGACTGGCGGTGGCCCTTATGGCATTCGACGCAGTCGAGGCCTACCAGGTGGTTGTAGTGCGGATTGGGATCCACCTTCTGCGTGCGCTTTGCCACGGCGTCAAGCGACTGGTGGCAGGCGTTGCAGCTTTCCGTCTTCACGGTCGCTCCGGGCTGGGGAGAGGCTGTTCCGTGGCAGGAGACGCATTGAACGCCGCGGGCCATGTGGCGGTCGGCAAGGAATTTGCCGTAGTCCGCAGCTGCGGCTGGGAGCGAAGCGGAAATGAGCATGGCGCCCGCAGTGAGGGCGACAAAAGCAAGACGATTGAATTTCATAGCTTTTCTCCTCATCATCAGGCGTTCTTGCGCGATTGGGCGCGTGCTGCGGCGTGGCGAGCGGCCACGCGGCCGAAGACCATGCCGCCGCCCAGCTGATTGCCGCCGATGTCGTCATAGACCCAGACGCCGCCCGCGGCAGCGCCCGCAGCATAGAGTCCCGGGATGGGACGACGCTCGAAGTTGACCACCTGTGCGTCGCGGTTGATTTTGGGGCCGCCGAAGGTGCTCGCCATGCCGCCCGCGGCCGGGATCATGTAGAAGGGCCCCGTCTCGAGCGCATGCGGTTCGTCGTATTCGTAAGGAGGATCAAGCTCCTTCGCTTTTCCGGCCTTCACGGCCGCATTGAATTCGCGCACCGTTTCCGCGAGGACTTTCGGAGGAACGCCCGCCTTTTCAGCCGCTTCCTCAATCGTGTCGCCCTTGATGACTTCAAAGCCGAGGCGCGCAAAGCGCTTGATCGTGTTGGTGAGAATGTTGGCGTTCTTGTCCGCGTCGGCGCCGATCAGCATGAAGCTGCGGTTGTCTTCCGTACGTTCGGCAATCGCCTTGGCCTTAGGCACCTGAAGCCAGGTTTCCGGCACAAAGCGGCGGCCCTTCGTATTGACCTGGATGCCGTAGCCGGCATGCATGAGGGGCGACGGGTTGCAGTGGCCGTTGGGCGTGATCGGGCCCGCGTAGAACTGGTCCATATTGACGAGAAGCGCTTGGACCTCTTCAGCCATCAGGATGTTTTCGCCCGTGATCCAGGGCGAGCCGCGCACGATGAGTCGCGACGCCCAGGGACCAATGTATTTGTCGACCATCGCCTCATTGGCGCCGTAGCCGCCAGTCGTCAGAATGACGCCGCCGCGGGCAAGATAGTCTTTCCGGCCTTCAGGCGTGATGCAGGAAACGCCTTCAACGTTGAAGCAGTCGTCCTTCACGAGGCTTACGGCCTTCGTGTTGTAGTGAATGGGCACGCCCTTCTTTTCGAGTGCGGCCATGAGGCAGCGGATCAGTTTGCTCCCGCCCGTGATGCCTTCTCCCGGGCTGATGAGGCAGCGCGAGAGCTCCGGCGACGGAAGGTTTTCCCAGAGGTAGAAGGGCGTTCCGTGGTCCGCGAGCCAGTCAATGCCGTCGCCCGATTCCTCGGCGTAGACCTTGATGAGCTCCGGGTCGGAGCGATAGTGCGAAAGCCGCATCATGTCGTCAAAGAAGGCTTTCTTTGAATCCTCGGGGTGATTCTTCTGGAAGCGGCTTCCAACAGCGGCAATCCAGCCGGAGGAATAGACGGTTGCGCCGTCCGGGCGATTCATCTTTTCGATGAGGACTGTCTTCGCGCCTTTTTCCGCAGCTTCGAGTGCGGCGCACATGCCGGCAAAGCCGGCGCCGACAACGACAACGTCCCAGTCTTCCGTGAGGCGCTTCTTTTCCGGGACGGCCGCCTGGGCGGCTCCCGCTGCAGCCGCGGCGGCTCCAATGAGGCCGGTGCGGACGAGATCTCGTCTTTGCATGAGCATTCTCCTTTTTTGGGGGCAGAAGATATTTCCGGCAGGGCTTATCTTGATTTGTGTTATGCCGGAAGATGCTTTCATTCTGAGCGGGTTATGCAAAGAGAAGAAGCTTCGGAACGGACAGTAGCTATCGAGAAACGGACAGAATATTTCGCGTGACAGGGGGAAGTACAAAAGTCAAAAAGAAACGGACTTTCCCGTTCTCTTTTGGAGCGGGAAAGCCCGTTTTATGCAGCTGCCAAAGGCGAAGCGCGATTACTGCTTCGGACGGCCGAACCACTTCATGTGAAGCTTCTCGTACGTGCCGTCGGCGCGGATTTCCGCGAGCGCCTTATTGACGGCTTTCTGCAGATCGGAGCGGTTCTTCGGGAAGATCATCGCCATCGGCACGGCATCCGCAACGAAGTCGAGGCGCTCGAGCTTGGTCTGAAGCGACGGGCGCGAAACGATCATGTAGTCCGTCGCGGGCTGAGCGTTGATGACGGCGTCGGCATTGCCGGAGATCATGTTGAGCATCGCATCCGCGCCGCTCTCAAAGGTCGTGATCTTGGCGCCCGGGATCTTCTTTGCGCGGTCGTGGCTGATGGAGCCGAGCTGCACGGAGACGTTGAGGCCCTTCAGGTCGTCAAAATTTTTGATGCCCTTGGGATTTCCCTTCGGGACGATGATCGTGAGGCCCGACATGTAGAAGGGATCGGAAAAGAGCACGCGCTTCGCGCGTTCGGGCGTTACGGCAAAGCCCGCGGCGGCAAAGTCGAGCGTGTTGCTCACGATCGCCGGGAGAATGGCGTCGAACTTGAACTCCTTGATGTCGAGGGTCGCCCCCATCTTGTCGGCGGCGGCCTTTGCAAGATCGAGCTCAAAGCCGATCAGCTCATTCGTTTTGCTGTCGTGGAATTCAAAGGGCGGGAAAGTGCCTTCCGTTGCCATCGTGAGCGTGCCCGCGGCAAAGGACGACCCGGCGGCGAGCATCATTGCTGCCGCGCAGAAAAGGTGCTTCTTGAGAGAGGCGAGAGACATGGTGAAGATCCTCTTTTGGGGGAGCTGGAATGAAAGCGTGATGGTCCGGAATGCACGCGGAACATGAAAGGGATTGCCGGCAGGGACTGCTGCCGGGAGCGCTCCCGCGAGCGCTCTGAATGCGAAATGTATCGGCAAAGAGCGCTTCGGCGTCTTCTTATTTCGCGCGTGTTTGCTCCCGATGGCCATGCTCTCGGCGCATCACCCTAAAAATTGATGAAGCGGTCATGAATGAGGCGGGAAATCGCCGTAATCAATTGATTTGTCGACCAAAAGCACACCTCGTTTGTGCGGCTGTAGCGCACCATTGCATCACGAAAAAATCGTTTTCAGTCGCACTTCAAAACTCGTAACGATAATTATTGGCATGATTGCTTCTTAAAACATCGTGATGAGGATGATTGAGCAGATGGAAAACCCGTTTAAGTTCGGTTCGGTGGTCGATGGTGAATATTTCACGGGTCGGAACGATGAATTGCCGCAGGTCAAGCAGGTCATCTCAAGCCGCAATCACTTGATCCTCATCAGTCCCCGTCATTACGGAAAAAAGAGTCTCGTTCATAAGGCCGTCTAGCCGTCTAGGAGATCAGCCGGCCGGCCGTCTTCGTGAACGTTCGGTCGGTGGCCTGCGCCTCGGACCTTGCGCGGCTCCTGCTGAATCGATTTTTAGAAGTTCATCCTTGGGAACGGATCAAGGATGGGTTGAAACGGTTCCGGGTGAGCCCGACCTTCACCTACAACCCGGGCACCGACAAGATGGAGGCGTCGTTCAGGTCTTCTGAAGACGGAAGACTCCTTCTGGAGGATGTACTCAACCTGATGAACGAAAAGAGCGATCCGGGGAATCGCCTCGTCGTCATCCTGGAGGAATTCCAGGACAATGCCGACTATGCGCCGGGAACCGACAAGCTTCTGCGTGCGGTCATGCAGATGCATGAGAACGTCAACTACGTCTTCCTCGGGAGCGGGGAAAGCAAGATGCGCGCATTGTTCGAGACCATCAGGTCGCCTTTCTTTCGTTTCGGGTCGCTCATGCACCTCGGTCGCATCCCGTACGATGATTTCTGCCTGTTCCTCTCTGAGAGGTTGTCGCCGCTTTGCGGAAGCCGGTCTGAGGAATATGCCAGGGAGATTCTTGATCTTTCCAAGTGCTACCCGTTTTATACGCAGCAGCTTGCTGGCGGCTTCTGGGATCTCTACGAACGGATCGGCGAAAAGGCCGCCGTGCAATCGGCTGCTGAGGCAATCATTCGCAGCGTTTCGCCAGACTACTCGTATGTATGGACGAAGCTCTCGATGCCGCAGCGCATTGCACTTCAATACATTGCGCGGGGTGACAAGCTGCAGGATATCGATGGCTTTCCCCTGAGTACGGTCTATTCAGCTGTCGGACGCCTGAAGAAAGATGGGCTCATTGTTCGCGAAGAAGATTACGAGTTCGAGGATCCTTTCTTCGGGCTTTGGATCCGTGCGCTTTGACTTTCCATGCGACGAGATCGGCGGTGATTCCTGAGGACGATCACCTCGTTTTCTTAGGCGACCCCGGCTGATGGCGCTTTTCGCGCCTCCCCCAAGCCGCTTCCTTTGCGCTAACCTTTCACGTCATCGTCTTCTTCTGTATACGGCCATGACTGAAACGCAAATCCAGGATCCGCTCTTTTCGGACCTTGTCCGCTGGCGCCGCTACGTGCACCAGCATCCGGAGCTGAGCTATCACGAGTCTGAGACGGCAACCTACGTTGAAGAGGAGCTCCGGAAGCTGGGTGTGACCGATATTTCGGCGCCGACGCCGACGAGCCGCGTGGCGGAGATCACGGGACTTGCTCCTGCTCCGGCGGGCGTCCGTCCTGCCGTCGTGGCCATCCGCGCCGACATGGATGCGCTTCCCGTTCCGGAAGCCGAAGGCCTCGATTTCTGCTCAGTCAATCCGGGCGTGTCGCATGCCTGCGGCCATGATGCGCATGTGGCGATGCTGCTCGGTGCGGCGAAGATTCTGATGGAAGAGCGCGAGAACTTTTCGGGCACTGTCCGCCTGATTTTTCAGCATGCCGAAGAGGCGGCTCCGGGAGGCGCCAAGGAACTGGTTGCGGCCGGCGTCATGAAGGGCGCCGACGCCGTGATCGGGCTTCACGTCATGAATGATCCTATCGGACAGATCCGCGTCTGCACGGTCCCGGCTTTTTCAACTGCTTCCGACTGCGTCTGGGCGACGATCACCGGGTGCGGCACGCACGCATCCATGCCGGAAGGCGGCATTGATCCGGTGATGATCGGTTCGGAAGTCGTCATGGCGCTCCATACGATCGTGTCGAGGAACATTTCGCCCGATCATTTCGCGGTTGTTTCGCCTACCGTATTTCAGGCAGGCGATGTGATCAATGCGATTCCGCAGAAAGCCCGCATCGGCATCAACATCCGCACGAAGGACCCAGACGACCGCGTTCGGATTCATGATCGCGTGGAGGCGCTGATCCGCGGCATTGCCGAAGCCAATGGCGGAACCGCTGCGTTTGAGTGGCTTGCCGGCTGCCCCGCCGTCATTCAGGATCCGGAGATGATCGAACGCGCGCTTCGCGTGGCGCGCGAAATCCTCCCTCCCGGAAAGGCCGCCGTTGGAACCGGCATGAGCGCTTCGGAGGATTTTTCCTATTTCGCCGAGTGCGCCCCTGCCGCCTACGTCATTCTGGGAGGCGGCAATGCAGAGGAAGGCTACCCGCACCGGAATCACCATCCGGCATACCGCTACAGCGAAGCGGCGCTTCCCGTCGGCGCCCGCTATGAGGCGGCACTGGCCCTGGATCTTCTCAGAAATCCGCTTACGACCGGGCGCTGAAAAGAAGCTCTGCGGTTCCTTCCCGGGCAAGAAGAAAGCCCGTTCTTCCTCACGAAAGAGCGGGCTTTGAAAGTATTGGGGAAACGAAGGCGTTACTTTTTCTTCCCGTTCTGTGCTTCCCAGTCCTTTCTCAGATCCTTCGTGCGCGCGATAGCGTCCGAGATCGCGTCGGCAGCGACTTCGTTGAAGCGCCACTGGGCGTCGAGGATTTCCTTGCCGCCCAGCCAGACAACGCCGGGACGAACCTTCTTCACGGTCTTCCTGCGTTCGGTCGAGAGTTCTTCGGCAAAGGCGAGGCGGAGCGCATCGCGGTGCTGATTCAGAATGCCGAAGTCGGCGGAGCGCACTTCATCGGGGAAGGTGAGGGAGAGGACCCGCGTGCCGTTGATGTAGCGCAGATCCCAGCGGGCGTTGGAGAGTTGCGACTTTCCTTCCTGCTGGCAGAAAAGCGTTCCCTTTTTCACGCTCATGAGCTGGGCTTCGCCTGACTGGGCGACTTCCTGGAGCTTTCCCTTCACGCGCTTCGTCTGCCTGGCAATAGGTTGGGCGAACCGCATGCCGACCGGTTCCGAGCGGCGGGTCGGGATGTAGCGCAGGCAGTAGGGAATGTCGCGCGTAAAGCGCTTCGAGAAGTTTTCGATCGAATCGGAGCCCGTGAAGGCGGTCTTCGTCGGAACGAGCACTTCGTCCTCGTCGATCATCAGCATGGCGCGGTAGCCGACCGCGCCCTTCGGGAAGACGTAGCGGTTCGCGATTACGTAGCCCGACGGGGTTGCCGTATTCTGACGCGTGACGAGGTAGGGCCCGATGGGGAGCCCCTCGAGGCTGTAGGCGACGAGCTTCACCTGAAGCGCGAGGGGCTTTCTTCCGCCGCCCTCAAACTGAATGACGACGCGGCCCTGGTTGCCCTGCGTCAGAAAGAGCGGGCGCTGGGCATCGAGGGGCGAGCCGTTTCTTAGAATGGCGGCCGCGCCGCCGCCCCACGTGAAGCCGTGGCGGCTTCCGAGCGGGAAGTTTTCCTGAACGGCATAGCGGCCGTTGACGGCGATGTTGTCCTTGATGAAGAGCTGCGTGCGGACGTTGTCGTCAAAGTAGAAGATGCCGGCGCCCTTGAAGGCGTCGATCGTCGGCATCGGCATCAGCACGGGTTCGGGCTTTTTGTTTTTCTGCGGCGCTTCGGATGCGGGCACGGCAGAAGCTACCGGCGTTGAGGCGCAGCCCGAGAGCAGAAGCGAGGCTCCGGGAAGCGCAGCGCACAGAGCCGCCGCGATGAGCGGGCGGCGGGAGAACGTAAGAGGCATCAATGAGGCTCCGGGGAGAAGTGCAGGGTAAAGGCGCTTCTCCCTCAAGAAAAGGAATTGACGGATTGCGTAATTATGGCTGGAGGACGGGCGATTGCAAGCGCTTCAACCGCTGAAAACATAGGGATAACGCTCCCCCCCGAAACCCGTCCCGCCGTCATGCAGTTTCCGGTCCTTTAATCCCAGGCCTCCTTCGGGTTCTGCCAGACGTCCCCGGGGTATCGCACAACGCGTCCCGGGTTGAGGATTCCCTCGGGGTCGAAGACGCCGCGGATCTTCTTCATGAGCTCGAGTTCGAGCGGATCCTTCGTGCGTTCGAGCACTTGGATCTTTGCGCCGACGCCGTGTTCGGCCGCCACCGACCCCCCGAACTTCACCACTTCGTCGTTGACGAGGCGATGGATTTCGCGCTCGTGCGCCTTCCAGTAGCCGGGCCCGAGCTCCGGTTTGTTCCCAAGGTTGAAGTGAAGGTTCCCGTCGCCGTAGTGCCCGAAGATCATGGGAAGGAGCCATGGAGCGTCCTTTTCAAACCGCGTGTAGGTTTCTTCAATGAAGGCGCAGAGACTCCCACGCGGCACGCTGATGTCGTTCTTAATGTTGCCGCCCGACGCGCGGACTGCGGTCGGGATCTCCTCGCGGAGGGTCCAGAGGGCTTCGGCCTGCGTCTCCGTCTGGGCAATGGCGGCGTCGGTGAGGGTGCCATCCTCAAAGAGAGGCGAAAGGGCGTCCGTGAGGCTCTCCGCAAAGGCTTCCGGATCCTCGCGCTTCGTGTAGGAGAGGTCGAAGAGCACCATCCAGTCGGAGGGCTCGATCGGGGCCTTTCTTCCCGCGGCAATGACGGGTTCGAGCGCGGGTTTTGAAATGAGTTCGAAGGCCGTGAGCGAAGGGCCGGCAAAATCTTCGAGCGTCGTGAAGAGCTTTTCGACGGCGCGAAGTTCCCCCAGAGATGCAAAAACCGTAATGCGTCCGGCAGGGAGCGCCGAAAGATCGAGCACCGCTTTCGTGATGACGCCGAGCGTTCCCTCGGACCCGATGAAGAGGTCCCTGAGGTCGTAGCCCGCGTTGTCCTTCCGCACACTCCGCATGAGGTTGAGGATCCGGCCGTCGGCGAGCACGACCTCAATCCCGAGGCAGTTGCGCCTTGCCATCCCGTAACGGACGACGTGCACGCCTCCGGCATTGGCGGCGAGCATGCCGCCGATCTGGGCCGTGCCCTGTGCGGCGAAGGAGACGGGGAAAAGCTTCCCGGCTTCCTTTGCCGCCGTCTGCACGCGCTCGAGCACGGCACCCGCTTCGACCGTCATCGTGCTGTTGACGGCGTCGATCGAGAGAATGCGGTTCATGCGGGAGAGCTGCAGGATCAGGGTTCGTGCATTCAGAGGACTCTCCGGATTGGGGGTGGCTCCCCCCACCGTCGAGGTGTTTCCGCCCTGAGGAATGACGACGAGATGGTTTTTGGCGGCGAACCGGAGAATTGCCGCAACCTCTTCGGTCGTTCCCGGACGAAGGAGCGCAAGCGCCTCGCCCTGGCGGCGCCGGCGGGAATCGAGCGACGCGGCTTTGATTTCTCCCGCATCCGTAATGACGTGATCGGCACCGAGGAGGTCGGAAAGCTCGCGAATCAGGCGCTCGCGATCCTCTTCGGAAAGGGTGGAAATGATGGAACTCATGAGTCAGGAAGCCTCAGGATAAGAGGAAGGAGGGCGGTTGTCGGGAAAGCCGCCTTGAGGGGAATGCTTTCAAATTAGAGCGCATCCGAAGCCGAAAATGCAAAAAGGCCGCGGGAAAAATTCCAGCGGCCTTTCTTGAAGCGGGGGCTTGAGGGAAACTTATGAAATTCTATGTAAACAAAAGATTTGAAGAAGTTTCCCAAACCAATCAGGCAAGCGCCTTGAAGACGCGTTCCGTGATCGCGTCGATCGAGCCGAGGCCCGAGATCGAACGATACTTCGGCGCATCAGCGGCACCCGACTTGGCGAGCTCTTCATAGAAGCCCACGAGCGCTTCGGTCTGGTCGTGATAGACCTTGAGGCGCTTCAGAACGACTTCCTCGCGGTCGTCGTCGCGCTGCACGAGGGGTTCGCCCGTTTCGTCGTCCTTGCCTTCGACCTTCGGCGGGTTGTACTTGACGTGGTACGTGCGGCCGGAAGCCGGATGCACGCGGCGGCCGGACATGCGCTCGACGATTTCGGCGTCAGGAACGCTGATTTCGAGAACGTAGTCGATCGGCACGCCCGCGTCGCGCAGAGCCTGAGCCTGCGGGATCGTGCGGGGGAAGCCGTCGAAGAGGGCGCCGTTCGCGCAGTCGGGTTGCGAGAGGCGTTCCTTGACGAGGCCGATGATGATGTCGTCGGAGACGAGCAGGCCCTTGTCCATCACTTCCTTGGCGGCAAGACCCAGGGGCGTGCCCGCCTTCACGGCGGCGCGAAGCATGTCGCCCGTCGAAATCTGCGGAATGCCGAACTTCTGGCAGATGAACTTGGCCTGCGTGCCCTTGCCCGCACCCGGCGGTCCGATAAGAATAAGGCGCATTCTGATGAACTCCTGAAAATGAAACGTTGAGGGCGCGCATGCGGGCATGCGCATGATCGTCCGAAGAGAATTAAGGAATTCTACCCCTCACGGGAGATGACGGAAAATTTCTGTTGAATCCGTAGAGCTGTCATTAGGCGCCAAATCGAGAGAATCAGGCCGCTTTTCTGGTTCCGCCGCATTAGATGTCATACTAACTTTCGCCACCCCTTCAACCTTTCATGGAGTGGCAAAACATGCGATATTCGCAGGAG
>CAKQON010000054.1 GCA_934255515.1 uncultured Sutterella sp. | reverse complement strand
CGCCCTGGAAGGGCGAAATTTCTCGGCTACACGTTTTGGCGCCGGAAACCAGTCGCGCACCCGAAAAGCATCGACAGGCTGAAGAAGAAACTAAAAGATATCTTCTTTCAGGCCCGAGGCTCATCGCTCTTCGCGACGATCAAGCGCCTAAACACGATCCTGAGAGGATGGAGGAATTATTTCCAACTTGACTCCCGGAAGTCGGAGTACTCCCTGCTTGACTGCCACATCCGGAGACATCTCCGAAAGCTGCCGCAATCGCCGTCAGAGTGGTTCTGAGAGGAATCATTCTGCTTCTCCTTGGGGGGTGGTCCCGATCACAATACTGCGGAAAACCGACCTTGAGATCAGTTTTTACCCGGAGAGCGTTTTTAGGTCAGGAAGCCTGGTTTCGCTTCGACCTTCTTCGAAAATTTCAGAAAAGCGCATTTTTTCCACAGATTGTGGATAAAAGTCATTACTTGAAGCTGGAGACGCTATATATGGTATTAAAAATGCTTCCTGATGAATCTATGGTGCAGAAAAGTCAGAGCAGGGCGATCAGAGAGAATTCGATACCTATTGATAAACATGATTTTTGATTTTTTCTATCGATCGTCGGGCAGAAAACTTATGACTGATATATCGGAAAAATCTAGGGCTGCTTAAAAAATAGGCAAATAGAGGAGTTTTTTGAAAGCTGAGAAAAATCAGACGGCTTTTTGTGACGGTTTCCGGGCTCGCTCATGAGAGCCCCGGGGAGGAATTGGAGAGTGGCGGGAGACGGCAGGGCCTTGGTTTATAATGACGCCTTATCAGAAACAAATATTCATAAAATTCAATGGTATAGCACTGTTCGGCGAGCTTCCGTAGCGATGGTCGCCGTTCTTTTTGAGTGCTTCCCTTGGGTGCCCGGAGCTTCTTGAGATGCAGGTATTAAAAAAAGACAATTCGCTTGAGCCTTTTGAAGATAAAAAGATAGTGAGCGCCATCGAAAAAGCGGCATTTCGCTACGACCGGATCATTCCGGAAGAAACGATGACCGCCATGGCGGAAACCGTCAAAAAGCGCGTGGAAAATCAGGAAGCCGTTCCGGTTGCATCCCTCCATGAGCTCGTCATTGCGACGCTCAATTCCTTCGGCTTCAAGGACGTTGCGGATTCGTACGCCGAATACCGCTACTACAAGACGACCTACGCGAAGACCTTCGAAAAGATCCGCCAGGAAGCGGACGACGTTCTGCGTCTCGGCGACCGCGAAAACGCGAACTTCGACTCGTCCCTCGTTTCCACGAAGGGCGTTCTGATCAAGGGCTATCTCACGAAGGAGCTCTATAAGCAGTTCTATCTCTCAAAGACCGAGAAGGCGCTCACTGAGCGCGGGGACATCTACATTCACGACATGCGCGACATGATCCTCGGATCGGTCAACTGTTGCCTCCTCGACGTCGCTTCGATTCTTAAGGGCGGCTTTGAGATGAGCAATGTCGAATATACGGAACCGAAGAGCGTTCACAGCGCGCTTCAGGTGATCGGCGACATCACGCTCGTCGCTTCAGCTCAGCAGTTCGGCGGCCTCACGATCGCCGAGCTCGACAAGGTTCTTCTTCCCTACGTGAAGAAGACCTGGGCGCGCGCCTACGAAAAGTACAGGGAAACCTGCGGGCTTCCTGAAGAGGCCTCGAAGAAGATGGCGCATGCCGAAACGATCCGCGAGCTCGAGCAGGGCTTCCAGTCGCTCGAATTGAAGCTCAACACGGTGACGTCGTCGCGCGGCGACATCGCCTTCACGACCGTTTCCTTCGGCCAGTGGGATCCGAAGCTCCCCGAGGAAGAGAAGGAATGGCTCTATGAAATCGACCGCATCATCCTCACGACCCGCAGAAACGGTCACGGCGCCCGCCGTCGTCCGGTGATCTTCCCGAAGCTCGTCTACCTTTACGACGAGCGCCAGATCAAGGCGGACAAGTGGTCTGCCTCGCTCTTTGAAGAAGGCGTCAAGACGAGCGCTCAGTGCATGTACCCGGACTGGCTTTCGCTTTCGTCCGACCACGGCGACGTCTCGAAGCTCTTCCTCAAGACCGGCGTCGTGACGAGCCCGATGGGGTGCCGCGCGTATCTCACCCCCTGGCAGGATCCGGAAACGGGCAAGTACGTGACGATCGGCCGCTGCAACATCGGCGCGGTTTCGCTCAACATTCCGCTTCTCATCAGCCTTGCGCGCACCGAGCATCCGACCGAGTGGCGCGAAAAGTTCTGGGAGATTCTCGACAACCGGCTCGAAGTGATCCGCGAGTTCCTGAAGAAGCGCTACGACTTCATCCGTCACCAGCGCGCATCGTCGAACCCGCTTGCCTTCACGCAGGGGGGCTTCTACAAGGGCTACCGCGAGCCCGACGAAGAAGTGGGCGACCTTGTCGACTACATGACTGCGAGCTTCGGCATCACGGCGCTCGACGAGTCCACCTATCTCTGGACGGGCGAACGCATGATCGACGAGGGCGGAAAGTTCGCCCACAAGGTGCTGCGCCACATCCAGAACAGGATCGACGCCTTCAAGGCCGAGGACCATCATCTCTACGCGATCTACGGCACGCCCGCCGAGTCCCTCACGGGAACGCAGGCGCGTCAGTATGCGCTCTTCTGCCGCGAGCGCGGGATCGACAATGTGTTCGAGCACACCGAGCACTACGATCCGATGTACTTCTCGAACAGCTTCCACGTCAATGTGACCGAGGACATCACGCCCTTTGAGAAGCAGGATGCGGAGTTCGAAAGCTTCCACCTCGCTCCGGGCGGTCACATCCAGTACGTGCGACTCACGAACCCTGAAAACTTCGAAGCCGATGCGGCCATCATCCGCCGCGGCATGAAGATGGGGTTCTATCAGGGCGTCAACTTCGACAGCGCCTACTGCAACGACTGCGGCACGCACTCGAACAACGTGCTCAACAAGTGCCCGCACTGCGGGAGCACCAATCTCTCGGTGATTTCGCGCGTCTGCGGCTATCTCGGCTACTCCAACATGAACGGCCGCACCCGCATGAACGACGGCAAGCAGCGCGAGATCGAGCGCCGCATTTCGATGTAAGCGGGAAAATGAACTACTGCGGCTACAGCAAGTTCGACGCGGCAAACGGCCCCGGAGTACGGGTTTCCTTATTCGTCTCCGGGTGCACGCTCCACTGCAAGGGGTGCTTTAATCCGGAATCCTGGGATTTCGGTGCGGGGAAGCCTTTTGACGCGGAGGCGCGCGAGAAACTCCTCAAGGATTCCGACGATGATTCCATCGCCGGCCTCTCCATTCTCGGGGGCGACCCCTTTGAGGCAGAGAACATCCCTGAGGTTGAGCGCATCGTCGACGCCTACCGCGGGAAGTTCGGGAAGGAAAAGACCATCTGGATCTGGACGGGGCGCAAGTACGAGCACCTCATGCATGATCCGGCCGCGAAATCCCTCATCGAAAAAATCGACGTGCTCGTCGACGGCCCCTTCATCGAAAGCCGCAAGGTGACGGAGAAGGGCAAATGGTTCGGGAGCACCAATCAGCGCGTGATTGAGATAGCGCGGATGTGAGGTCCTCGAATGCTGCGGGTGCGCTTTGCGCCTGAGCAAGCTCCAAGGAATAAGAAAGAGGCCCGGAGGAGGAATTCTTCCGGGCCTTGATCATTATTTCGAGAGCGAGAAGATCGACTTGATCTCGTCGTCCGTGAGGTCACCGATCCAGGATTCGCCCACGCCCACGGCAAGGTCCGCAAGCTCGCGCTTCTTTTTAAGCATCTCGTTTACCTTTTCCTCAAAGGTGCCCGCCGTGATGAAGCGATAGACCACGACGTCGCGCCGCTGACCGATTCGCCACGCGCGGTCGGATGCCTGGTCCTCGACGGCCGGATTCCACCAGAGGTCGTAGTGAATGACGGCGGAAGCCGCAGTGAGGTTGAGGCCCGTGCCGCCCGCCTTGAGCGAAAGCACGAAGACTTCCGCATTGGGATCATTCTGGAAGGCGTCGACCATCTCCATGCGCTTCGAGGCAGGAACGCCGCCGTGGAGGAACTCCGGCGTCTTTCCCGTCGCATCGGCAATCCAGCGAACGAGCCTTTCGCCCATTTCGCGGAACTGCGTAAAGATGAGGGCTTTTCGTCCCGATTCGCGGCAGCGGTGAAGAAGCTCGAGAAGCGCCTCGGACTTGCCGGAGTCTGGCTTCTCGGAAATATCCTTGAGGAACTGCGAAGGCGAATTCGAGATCTGCTTCAGGTGCAGAATCATGCGCAGAATCTGTCCGCGTCTCGACGCCCGGACGTGGGCGGCATTGAGCGTTCTGCCGCTCTGGTCGGCGCTCGCCGCGCTCGCGTCGAGGGTCTCGAGCTCCTCGAGATTTTCCTTGAGGCACTCTTCGTAGAGCGCCACCTGGCGCGGGGTGAGCGTCGTAAAGTAGTCGACGACGTTCTTTTCCGGGAGTTCATCGAGAATCCCCGGATCGGTCTTCACGCGTCTCAGAAGGAACGGAGCCGTGATCTTGCGGAAGCGGTCGATTGCGCCGGCGTCCCTGTGCTCTTCGATGGGCTCGACGTATTCGCGGCGGAACTGCGCGGGGGTACCGAGGAGTCCGGGTTCGAGGATCGAGAAGATCGACCAGTATTCGGACAAACGGTTTTCGACCGGCGTGCCGGTCAACGCCACAACGGCGTCGGCAGGGAATTCCTGAGCGGCGCGCGCCTGACCGGTCTTCGAATTCTTGACGGCCTGCGCTTCGTCGAGAACGAGAAGGCGAAAATGAAGTTCGGAGAGCTTCGGGAATTCGCGCTTCAGAAGTCCGTAGGAGGTAATGAGAATGTCCGGACGGTCGGGGCCGTCATCGAGCTCGCGCTCCTTCCCGTGGAAGATCTGGGTCGTTAGGCCGGGCGCAAAGCGCTCGATCTCGCGCTGCCAGTTGACGAGAAGCGACGCGGGAGCCGCAATGATGACGCGGCCCGTAGAGAGGAGCCCGCGGTTCTTCAATTCCACGACCGCCGCAATCACCTGCACGGTTTTGCCGAGACCCATGTCGTCGGCAAGGAGTGACCCGAGACCAAGGAGCGCATTCTGGACGAGCCACGAGTAGCCGCGGACCTGATAGGGACGAAGCGTGGCGTTGAGTCCTTCGGGAGGCGGAAGCTCCTTTACGGCCGCCTGTTCGCGGATCTTGCCGAGGAGCTCTTCGGTTGCTTCCACCGTTCTCCCGGCAATCTGGCCCGAAAGAAGCGCGCGGAGCTTTTCCCAGTTGGTGAGAGCCTTCTTCTGCGCCTCCATCCATTCGAGGACGAGGCGATCGAGGTCGGCCTTCGAAAGATGGAAGAGGGCGCCACCGGAGGTAATGAGCTCGCCCTCGGCATTGATGCGGGCGCGAAGTTCCTCGAGCGTCATGCGCTCATCGCCGACGGCAATCTCCCAGTGGAAGTCGGCAAGCGCTGCGGCGTTGAGCATCCCCTGGGTTGCGAGCCTCGGGCTCCTCGGGGAGGGCTTGGGCGCAGAGGACGCCGAAAGCACGATTCTCGGCTTTTCGATATTCTTCAAAGCCTCGGGGAGATCGAATTCAATCCCGTAGGCGGAAAGCGCCGGCATGGCGGTAAAGAGGAAGTATTCCCACTGGCTTCTCGGAAGCCACGCAGGGTTCTCGAAGCTCGCGCCGAATTCAGAGAAGAGCGGATGGGTGCCCGCGAGAAGTTCAACCGCAGCGCGCACGCGGTGATCGGGATCATCCCCAAGCTTCTCCCACCCGGCGATCGTGAGGCTGCCGGAGGTCTCGTGAGAGTCTTTGGCCTCGTTCTCAACCGTCTTTTCTTCCGTCCCGGTGCGGGGCTTCACGTGAAGCGTGAGCTTCAAAGCCCCGTTTTCGAGTTCGCCCGCAAGCACAAGCCGGCAGGGCGTCGTCATGGCGGCAAGCGGGAGCGCGAAGAAGGCGGAAAGGACGCTCGCGAGATCGTCGTATGCGGGCGGTTCCGGCGCAAAGCCGTCGCCCGTGAGCGCCTTTCTCACGCGCCGTCCGATCATGAGGCGGCTTACTTCCTTATTCTTTTCGGAAGCGTTTCTCACGAAGGCCGTGGTGATGAGCGTCATGCACCAGAAGAAGGCGCGCATCTCGGCGCCCTCGGCCTTCGGATCCTCGCCTGAGAGGAAGGTTTTGCCGCCTTTCTTCTGCGTGAGGAAGCCCTTCGTGAGGGCATAAGCCTCGGAGAGGAGCGTCTTCACCTGGGGCGTTGAAACCGCCGGAATCCAGAAAACCCGGAAGCCCGGATACTGGTCGTAGCACTCTGTGGCGCTTAAAGGCACCGGGATCGGCGCCAAGGCGCCCGCGGCTACGATTTCGGCCGCCGTCTGGCTCAATGCATGCCAGATCGCAAAGGCGGGCTTCATGGGAAGGAGTTCGCGGCGCGTGAGCGCGAGCACCGACTGAAGGAAGACTTCCGCATTCACGTGGAGGTCGCGCATCTTCTCTTCGTCGTGATCCGCCGGGGGCGCCTTGATGACGGCCTCAAGCCGGAGGGTCGCAAGTACTGCCGCTTCAAAGTCGATCGTGAGCGAGGCGTCCTGCGCGAAGATTTCGGCCTGGGTCTCGAGGAACTTCCGCCATTTCGGGTTGACGGTGACGGCGGGCGTGCGTTCCTGACGCTCCTCGCGGCGGATGAGCTGACCGAGGAGTTCGCGCACGCTGTGGGCGGACGCCCGCACTACCGTTTTCAGGAATTCACGGGCTTCCGTGTCGCCGAAAGCGCACCAGGAGCGGCGTGCAATCAAGGGTGAGAGGCCGGTGGACGGGAGTGCATCAATGAACTCTGTTCCAACATCCGGGAGCGGCTGCGGCATCCAGAAGCGAAGGCGCTGCAGGCGCTCTTCGTCCTCCATCGCGGGAACCTCAAGTTCCGGGATCTGAGCGGCGGCAAAACGGATGATTTCGCCGATGCTCGCGTACGTGAAGGTCGTCGACGGGGAGAGCGCTTCCTGCTGAATGGCCTCGCCGCGGCTCACGGAGGCTCCGGGCTTATTCACGCCCTCCGCCGGAGCGCTCTGGTCGCCGCCTTCGGGAGCGAGTTGACCTGCGGGCTTCTCGAGTTTTTCGGCTTCCTCGGCAAAATTGAGATTGATGAAGCGAAACCAGCGTCCCGGCTCCTGCTCGAGCTCTTCGAGGAAGGAGGCAATCAAAAGCGCGCATTCGCTCGACATCATGCCCGGATCAAATTCGATGCTTCCCGGGTTCTTCAGGAAGACGTCTTCGCCCGAAGCCTTGATGGCGTCGTTGAGAGCCGGCGGCAGGTCGCCGCTCGCGAGGCACGGAATGAGCCCCGTGATATTTGCGGCTTCCCCGAGAATCTTTGAGACGGACGGGGTTGAGCCCGGGTAGAAATGCATTGCGAGCGTATAGAGCTGCCCGCGCGAATTCGTGAGCGAGAGCTTCACCGTTCGCGACGTGCGGTCCCAGGTGAGTTTCCTGGATTTGAGTCCGTGAAGGCGTTCCTGCGCCGCAATCCAGATGCCTGGTGACGTGTAGTTGGGGAACTGCGAGGAGAAGGTCTCAAACCACTCCTTGCACTCCCAGCTGCTTCCGCTCGTAAAGCCCTGCATTTCTCTGAAGCCGATTCTGAAATTTGCTGTTGAAGGGAAAATCTTCAGGCCCGCCTGCCGTCATGCGGTTTTCGCGGGCCAAACGGGAATTTTACCCCGATCGATGTGCGGAAAGAGACCTGAGGCGCTTGTGTTGCAATATGGTGATTGCTAAGGAAGGGAGCGGATTGAAAGTACTCCTTACGGTCGATGCCCGGCTGAAGGGGCATTTCAGCCGCAGGAAGCAAACGTTGATTATTGATGATCCGATAGTTCGCATTCATGACGAAGGCGAGCTCGCAAATCCACTTCAGCCGCCGGGATGGCGAGACTGATGAAGCCTTGAGCGGAAATGGTTCTCCTACGGGCTTCACCGTCAGTGCAAAGCATTTCTTCTGATTCTGCGCATATTGGGTTCTGAACCCACCATCGATTATGACTGGAACTGCTTGTTTTCTTCATTCTGAGCAGCGGGGAGACCGTCTGCTTCCCTTGCCGTAGGCGTGCTGCCCCCCCCCCCCCCCTCAGGGGCGCAGAAAATGAAGCCCATTGCTCCTCACGGGAGCCCGCGTGCGGCTTGAGGTTGCGGGCACTTCGCAGTCGCAGAGCACCCCGGCATCTGCACCGTTAAAGAGCCTTCTGATGCGCGCATTCAGAGTATGGGTTCAAAGTCCAATTTGAAGGTGGTTCTGCATCAGCTTTCCAAGGCCTCTCTCAGGTTTGTCGGATGGTTGTTCGCTTCTTCCTGAATGCTCACCTCGTTCCGATCGGTCGTTTTTTGACGTAAGACAGGTAACAATCCTTCCTGAGCGGTGCAGAGAGGCAAAGATCGAAAAAGCTGCACCGCGATGCTGATTTCTTCTGAAAAAGCACAAAGCCTGAGAAAAATAAAAATGTACAGAACATCAGACATGAAGAAGTTCACCCAATGCGGGAAGAAATCCGGAACGCATGGTTTCGAAAGAGCAGCAGATCTCTGGATCGCCCGGATTTTTGTCAAAGGCGATGTATGGCCGATGCTTGACCTCAACAGCGTCGGAACGAGGCGGGCTTTCGACATCGCAATGCGCAAAGAGGTGAAGTCGCTCATGTGGGCTCTTAAGAATCCTGATGCCGGCGAGACGCCCGAGGAGCGCGTGCGGCTGGGACGTGAGAACGCATCGACCATGAACTACATGGAGATGGATTCGCGCGACATATGCTGCAATTCCACGTGCGGCGTCTGGTTCAGAACTGTCAGGAAAAAGATCGGCCTGCAGGAAGTTGATGCCTGCCCGGAAAGCTTCATCAGGGAGCTCGAGACGAGAGAGGCAGAAGACAATGAGGAGAAGTCGGCCCTCTTTCCGGAGCCCTTCCGCTCAAACATTCGCGCCTTTGCCGAAGCGTTCGGGCTCACGCAGGATGAGAGCGACGCACTGGCGTTTCTTCTGATCGCCCGTTTCCATGAGTCCCTCAAAGAACTCCTCGAGTATTTCGACTTCGCGGCGGGCGGCGCTCGCCTCCTTGCCGAAGTGCTTTCGGTTGCCCTTGGGAAGGAGATGAGCGAAAAACTCTTTACTGCTGACGGTACGCTCATGAGCACCGGACTGCTTCATCTCTGCAAGGCGTCTGAGGAGGAGCTTGACGACCGCTTTGAGCTTCTCGGCGACGACGATCAGTGCGGGAGCGTCATGAATGAGTCGATTTCTCCTGAAGCCTTCTACAGCAGGCGGATTGTCCGGGCGCCGAAGGCGAATCTCACGCCCGACGACTACAGCCACATCCCGGCCGTAAAGAACCTGCTGATTCCCTATCTTGCGAAGGTGCTTCAGACCAGAAAGACCGGCGTCAACATCCTCATCTACGGCCCTCCGGGAACCGGCAAAACGGAACTTACGCGGACGGCGGCAGAGGCGATCGGTGCGAAGCTTTACGAAATCGGGCCGCTCCGCAATGCAGAGAAGGAGAATGGAGAGCGCTCGCGAATCACCCGGTGGAACATCGCGGAGAAGCTTTACCGGTCGTCTGAAAAGACGGTCCTCGTGATCGATGAATCCGAAGACATTATCAACGAGGGAGCTGTATTCACGCTCTTCGGCGGTCCGAAGCGGTCGAACAAGGCCGAGCTCAACAAACTCGTCGAAATCGCGCCCGTTCCGACCTTCTGGCTGACGAATACGCTCGGAGGGATGGATCCGGCGCTGATCAGGCGCTTCGACATCGTCCTTGAAGTGCCGATTCCGCCCGAAAACGTGCGCCGTCGCATTGCTGAAAGTGAGGTTGGAAACCTCGTGAGCGCAGACATGATTGACCGGCTTGCTTCGAGCGGGAAGCTCTCGCCCGCAGTCATCTCCCGCACCGCCTCCGTCATCGCCGACCTCAATCTGGAAGATGAAAGGGCGAGGGACGAAGCGTGCGAAACGCTCCTTTCGGCATCGCTTGACGCGCAATCGCTCGGGCGTCTTCCCGGACGAGCCGAGGCTCTCCCCCGGTTCTACGACACGGAATTCGTAAATACAACGGCCGACCTCAAGGGCATCTGTGAAGGACTGAAGCGCTGCGGAGCAGGACGGCTCTGCCTCTACGGGCCTCCCGGCACCGGCAAAACCGCATACGTGCGCTGGCTTGCCCGCGAGCTCGGCATGCCGCTCATCGCCAAACGCGCGAGCGACCTTCTCAACATGTTTGTGGGCGGAACGGAAGCACTGATTCACGAGGCTTTTGAAGAGGCAAAGCGCGCGGGCGCGCTCCTTCTCATCGATGAGGCGGATTCGTTCCTCCGCGACAGGGAGCTGAGTCAGCGCTCCTGGGAGGTCACGCAAGTCAACGAGCTCCTCACGCAGATGGAAAGCTTCTCCGGCATCTTCTGCGCCACGACCAACCTCTTTGAGAACATTGACCGGGCGGCGCTGAGGAGGTTCGACCTCAAGGCGAAGTTCGACTTCCTGAGACCCGAACAAAGGCTAGGGCTCCTCGAGCGTCATCTCGCTGCTCTAGGGCTGGGTACGGAGGGCGTGAAGGGCCTTAAGGCGCGTCTCTCAGCACTTGACTGCATCACGCCCGGCGACTTCGCTGCCATTGAACGCGGCTCCGCCTTTAGTCCCATCCAAAACGCAGAGGAATTCCTCCGCCGGCTCGAGGACGATGCGGCTCTGAAGAACGAAGGTCGGAAGAAGCCCAGGATTGGGTTCTGAGGTCAAAGGTCTGAAGGAATGCGAGGCGCGGCAGCGCATTGAATCCCGGTTGGGGAGATTGGAAAAAATCCCCGGATGACGTTGAAAAGCATTCGGGGATTCCTATTGGACGAAGACTGAAAGCCGTCAAAGGATGTAGATCACCGCCGACATCGAGAGGATCGCCACAAAGACGGAAAGGGTATTCAGGTTGGCGGCCCTTGAGAGATTACCCTTCAGAAGGTTCGTGTAGATGAGATTCATCGCGGGAACCGGCGCAAAGCAGACGAGCACCAGAGCTCGCCGTACCTCGAGGTCGAAGGGCAGGAACTCGAACAGCGCGAAGGCGAGGAGCGCCTGAAGCACGAAGCGCATCGCGAGAATCTTGAGGAGATTGAGGAATTCCCGGAAGGTAAGCGACAGGTTGAGCGCCTCGCCGATCATCACCATGCAGAGGAACGTGTTGGCGGCGGCACCGATTCTGGTGCAGGTGATCACCGCGTCAGGGAGCTTGAGGCTCAGGAGGCAGAGAATCAGCATGAAGACGAAGGCGATGATGGGGCCCGAAGTCGCAAGCTTCTTGAAAACCACGCCGATCATTTTCGCGGGCGACGTCTTTTCCCTCATCCCGGAGATGGCCGCATAGGTTCCGCCCGCTGCCATAAAGGCGTTTCCGAGGTCGAAGACGAGGGCGGTGAGAAGGCTCGCGGGCGAGAGGAATGCCTGCACGTAGGGGACTGCAAAGGGGCCTACAGAGAAGCCCGTAAGGTTCAGCCGCCGGAAGTCTCGCTCCTCAATGTTCTTCGTTCCGAGGGTGAGGAAAATGGCGATGATGAGAAAGAGCACGTTGGCGAGAAAGCCGATGGCGGCGATGACGGCGTAATCGGCGGAAAGCTTGAAGCCGTTCAATCCCGTCATCGTGACGCAGGGAAGCGTCACGCACATGACGAGCGCGCTGATGGCGTGAAAGGCCTCGGGTTTCAGAATGTTGAAGCGCCTCAGGCCCCAGCCGAGGGCAATAAAGACAACGAAGGCGAGAACCTTGGCGAAATTTTCGTCCATGGGAAAAGCCGGAATGATGAGTTTTAGTGAGCTCGCTATTTTCCGCCTTTTCAGGCTTCTTCACCTCCTCCCGCGGGAGGAGTATTGATGACGATGATCAGATCCGGACGAATCTTTGCCTGATTCCACCTGAAGTCTGCAGATAAAAAGAGCTCCCATCAGTAAACAACTCTCGACTAAAGTCGAAAGCTTTATTGTCACCTGCTAAAGCAGGCTCAACATAGGGCTTGTTTACAC
>CAKQON010000053.1 GCA_934255515.1 uncultured Sutterella sp. | reverse complement strand
GCAAAATTAAAAAAAATCCCAGAAAAGATTCCGGGACTTGATCTAGATCAACCTATTTGGTGAGACTATTAATAATGCCTATTGTCGTGGCCTTGCATCAATAAAAAACGAATTCCTAACGGTCTGACATCTTCGCTTACAGTGCGGCTGATGGGTAAACTTCGGCTAGACGCTAAGAAAAGTCTGCTTGTTTTCGATAAGAGCGAATACCTCTAGGGGATTACGATAATAATTACCTCTTTTGGCGAAGGCTGAGCGAGGCTTATTCCTCATCACGCACTCGAAAGCGACGGTTCTTTTCCCTCTGGCGTTGTCCCATCCACAACCAAAGGAAAAGATCGTTATGGAAACGCTGAACGGGGTGAATGCACTCACCATCGTATTCGCCGCTCTATGCATCTTTGCAATCGCATACCGCTTCTACGGCTTATGGATTGCTCAGAAGGTGCTCAACATCAATGCCGCCCGCGAAACCCCTGCCGTGCGCTTTGATGATGGCAAAGACTATGTGCCGACGAACAAATACGTTCTCTTCGGCCACCACTTCGCCGCTATTGCTGCCGCCGGTCCCCTTCTCGGGCCCGTTCTTGCTGCGCAGTTCGGCTATCTCCCGGGCCTGCTCTGGATTCTGATCGGCTGCGTTCTCGCGGGCGGCGTGCACGACATGGTCGTGCTCTTCTGCTCGGTGCGTCACCGCGGCAATTCGCTCGCCTACATTGCGAGCCAGGAAATCGACTCCACGACGGGCCGCGTTGCTGCCTGGGCGGTGCTCGCGATTCTGATCCTCACGCTTGCGGGTCTTTCGATTGCGGTCGTCAACGCGATGCACAACTCGCTCTGGTCGACCTATACCGTGGCCGCGACCATTCCGATCGCCATCCTGATGGGCCTCTACATGCAGGTCTGGCGCAAGGGCGACGTTTCGGGCGCCACGATCATGGGCGTCGTGCTCCTCTTCCTCTGCATTCTTTCGGGTCCGTGGGTTGCCTCGCACCCCGAATACTTCGGGTTCCTTGACATCGACAAGCCCGAGATGAGCCTCCTCATCCCGATCTACGGCTTCTTTGCCTCGGTCCTTCCGGTGTGGCTCCTGCTCCTGCCGCGCGACTATCTCTCGACCTTCCTTAAGATCGGTACGATCGGCGCGCTCGCGATCGGCATCGCCTTCGTGATGCCCAACTTCAACATGCCGCCCCTCACGGAATTCATCCACGGCGGCGGCCCGATCATCGGCGGCCCGGTGATTCCGTTCCTCTTCATCACGATTGCCTGCGGCGCGCTTTCGGGCTTCCATGCCACGATCGGCACGGGCACGACCCCGAAGATGATCGGCAATGAAAAGGACGTCCTCTTCGTCGGCTACGGCGCCATGCTCATGGAAGGCTTCGTCGCCATCATGGCTCTCGTTGCCGCCTGCGTCCTCGTTCCTGCCGACTACTTCGCGATCAACGCTCCGGCCGACAAGTTCGCCAAGCTCGGCATGTCCGTCGTCGAACTCCCGCAGCTCGAGGCTGAAGTTCAGGAAAGCCTGATGGCCCGCCCGGGCGGCTCGGTGTCGCTCGCCGTCGGCATGGCTCACATCTTCTCGAAGATTCCGTTCATGGAAAACCTGATGGCGTACTGGTATCACTTCGCCATCATGTTTGAGGCCGTCTTCATCCTGACTGCCGTTGACGCCGGCACCCGCGTGGGCCGCTTCTTCCTGCAGGAAATGATGGGCAAGGTCTGGCCGAAGTTCGGCGACAAGGAATGGTGGCCCGGCATTGTGATCACTTCGGCGATCTTTACGGGCACCTGGGGCTATCTCGTTTGGTCGGGCGACATCGGTTCGATCTGGCCGCTCTTCGGCATCTGCAACCAGCTCCTCGCCTCCGTGACGCTCCTGATCGGCACGACCGTCATCATGCGCATGAACAAGGTGAAGTACGCCTGGGTAACGGGGGCTCCCGGCATCCTGATGACCATCATCACGTTCTGGGCCGGTCTCTGGCTGATCTTCAATCAGTACCTGCCCAACGGTCAGATGCTGCTTGCCTTCCTCTCCGCGCTCATCATGGTTCTGATGCTCTTCGTGATCATCGGCGTGCTGCGCCGCTGGGTGGCTCTGCTCAACATTCATACGACCGTCAAGGACTCGTACGGTGTTGAGGTGAAGACCATCGTTGAGGAATAACCTCATGACGCATGAGCCCGGGAAGCGCCGCTTTCCGGGTCTCTGAAGCTTCGAAGCGCTCTCCGGGCTCAATCCCGCGGGAGCGCTTTTTTTCTTCACGTGCGTCGCCCGACTCCGCAACCTTATAATCAGCGTTTTCGTTTTTTCGAGCGGAGGAGCTGATGGCATCCAATCAGTACGAAACGCTCCTTCGGGAGATTTTTGAAAAGGGGACCCATAAGTCCGATCGAACCGGCACCGGCACCCGGTCGCTTTTCGGCTGCCAGATGCGCTTTCCGCTCTCGGAAGGCTTTCCGCTCGTGACGACGAAGAAGCTCCACCTGCGCTCGATCATCTACGAACTCCTCTGGTTCCTCTCGGGCTCGACCAACATCAAATATCTGCACGACCACAACGTGACGATCTGGGACGAGTGGGCGGATGAAAACGGAGACCTTGGTCCCGTTTATGGTCATCAGTGGCGCTCGTGGCCGACGCCGGACGGCGGCACGATTGATCAGATTTCGGATGTCCTCAGGCGCATCCGCGAGACGCCCGATTCACGTCGTCTCGTCGTGACGGCCTGGAATCCCGCTGAGCTCTCCAAAATGGCGCTTCCGCCCTGCCACTGTCTTTTCCAGTTCTATGTGGCGGACGGGAAGCTTTCCTGCCAGCTCTATCAGCGCAGCTGCGACATGTTTCTGGGCGTTCCCTTCAACATCGCGAGCTATGCGCTCCTTACTCACATGATTGCCCAGCAGTGCGATCTGCATCCCGGAGATTTCGTCTGGACGGGCGGCGACTGCCACATCTACGACAACCACGTTGAGCAGACGAAGCTGCAGCTTTCGCGTGAGCCCCGTCCGTATCCGAAGCTCGTCATCGCGCGGCGCCCTCAATCGCTCTTTGACTATCAGTACGAAGACTTCTCGTTCGAAGGCTATGATCCCTGGCCCGCCATCAAGGCACCCGTCGCGGTTTGATATGCCTCTCATCCTCTGAATTCATGACTGGAGACCTCCAGATGGCTTCAATTGAACTGATCGCGGCTGCCGCGAGAAACGGCGTCATCGGCGGCGGAAACCGCCTTCTCTGGCGCATCCCTGAGGATTTCGCGTTCTTTAAGAAGACGACTTACGGTTCGCCCGTCCTGATGGGTCGGAAGACCTGGGAATCGATCGGAAGAGCCTTGCCCGGGCGCCTCAACATCGTCATTACCCGCAGACGTCTCTCAGTGCCGAAGGGCGTACTCGTTGTCCGGTCGCTTTCTGAAGCCATCGAGGCGGCAGGCGATACAGAGCGCCTTTTTGTGCTCGGCGGCGGCGAAATCTATCGTCAGGCGATGCCGCTGGCGGACAAAATCTGGCTCACCAGCATCGATCAGGATTTCGAAGGCGATACGTGGTTCCCGACCATACCCCGGGCAAAATTCAGAAAATCAGTTTTGAAAATCCTGTTTCCGACCGCTCGCCGGCCATGGCGGGTTGAGTTCGAGGAATGGTCTCGCCGGCCCCTCTGAGCGCACTTTCCGCACCGCAAGATTTCCACACAGGTTCCGACTTCAGAAGAGAAGCGGAACCTTTTCTTTTAATAAAGCCGGAATCCTTTGCAGCAGAAGGCATTTCGGCATGAAATGCTTTTCTGAAAAGGCCAGTTGTCCACAGGTCAGGGAGAAAGGTTTTCCACAGAAAATGTGCATAACTCCCCTTTAAAAAGTGCACAAATGCTTTCTTCACAAAGGAATCATGCAGTTACGTTTTTGCTTATTTTTTAGGCAAATAGATTTTGAGACTTATTCAGAACTGTGTACTGAGGAGAACCAGGGTAAATGGCATACGTTTTCAAATGACAATAAAAAAGAGCACCTGTTCAACACAGCTGCTCCAATTTCTAATGCACTTTTAAGTGAAATGGTGCGCCAGGCAGGATTCGAACCCACGACCCTCTGGTTCGTAGCCAGATACTCTATCCAACTGAGCTACTGGCGCACGTATTTCTTTGCGCGGATCACTTTCGACGAAAGTCTAAAATGATCTCTTCTGCGAATTGTGTGGTGCGCCAGGCAGGATTCGAACCCACGACCCTCTGGTTCGTAGCCAGATACTCTATCCAACTGAGCTACTGGCGCATCAAAATTTGCAGAGCACGAACTATAGACGAAACGTGCTGAAAAAGCAAGAGGAAAAGAAAAATATTTTTGGAAGCCAATAAAAAGCCCGGCGATCTGAAGATGCCGGGCTGATATGGCGATGGTATGGTCAGCGTGGAAGCCGATTAATCCTCTCGACGGGCAATCAGACTCACGAACCAGTGCTTTCCATCCTTTTCCGATTCCGTCTGGCCGAGAAGCCTGTGGCCTGTCTGGCGGGCGAAATCGGAGAGATCAGGAAGACTGTGCGGGTCCGTGCTCCAGACGCGCAGCAGAGCGCCGGAAGGGAGCTTCGCAAGCGCCTTCTTGGCTTTGAGCACCGGCATCGGACAGGAGAGGCCAGGAAGCATCAGCTCTTCGGCCTCTCCCGCGAGCGCGCAGGTGTCTGCGGGACCCGTCATCAGAGACGCTCCTCAATCCAGGCGCGGGCCTTGACGAGCGCGTCGTTGAGGTGCGCCGCATCGGCAGCGCCCGCCATGGCGAGGTCAGGCTTGCCGCCGCCCTTGCCGCCGAGGAGGCCGGCGACAAAGCTTGCGAGTTCGCCAGCCTTCACCTTGCCCGTCAGATCCTTCGTGACGCCGGCAGCGAGCTGCACGCGGCCGTCAGGCTGGGCTGCGGCGAGAACCGCAACGGCAGAGCCGAGCTTGTCCTTCACCTTGTCCATCGTCTCGCGAAGCGCCTTGGCGTCAGCGCCGTCGAGGCGGGCGAGCAGAACGCGAACCCCCTTCACGTCAACGGCTTCGCTGATGAGCGCATCGCCGGCACGGGAGGCCATCTGGCTCTTCAGCTGCTCGATGCCCTTCTCAAGGGTGCGGACCGTGTTGAGGAGGTCGGCGGCCTTGGTCGGGATTTCATCGGCCGGAGCCTTGAATTCACGAGCCGTGCGGGAGACCAAGGATTCCTCATGCTGGACCCAGGCGAGCGCATTCATGCCGGTAACGGCCTCAATGCGGCGAACGCCGGCTGCAATGCCCGATTCAGAGACGATCTTGAAGAAGCCGATGTCGCCAGTGGCCTTGACGTGCGTGCCGCCGCAGAATTCGCAGGACTTGCCGATGTCAAGGACGCGCACCGTTTCGCCGTAGCGCTCGCCGAAGAGCATGACGGCGCCGGTGTGCTTGGCTTCCTCAATTGGAAGAACGCGCGTCGTGACCGGAACGTTGCGCAGAATATCGGCGTTGACGATGCGTTCGACTTCAGCGATCTGTTCGGCCGTAACGGGCTTCGTGTAAGAGAAGTCGAAGCGCGTCGCTTCCGGAGTAACGAGGGAGCCCTTCTGGGCAACCTTGTCGCCGAGCACCGTGCGGAGCGCAAAGTGCATGAGGTGGGTGACGGAGTGGTTGCGTTCAGTGGCGCGGCGGCGGGCTTCATCAACGTGAAGGTCGAACTTGTCGCCCAGGGAGATGGAGCCTTCGGCGACGTGGCACTGCATGCCCGTCACGGCTGCCTTCACGCGGAAGGTGTCGAGCACCTTAAGGAGCGAAGTGTCGTTTTTCGCTTCGCCCTGGTCGCCCACCTGGCCACCGGATTCTGCGTAGAAGGGCGTGCGGTTGAAGACGGCGACGCATTCGCTGCCGGCTTCGACCTTCTGAACGGGGTCGCCGTTGACGTAGAGCGCAACGACTTCAGCGTTCTTCTCGACGAGCGTTTCGTAGCCCGTGAAGACCGTGTCGGCGCCCGAATAGGCGAGGCCGGCGGCCATCTTGAACTTGGCCGAGGCGCGGGCGGCAGCGCGCTGACGTTCCATGGCGCGGTCGAACTCTTCCGTGTTGACCGTGATGCCGCGTTCGCGGCAGACGTCACCCGTAAGGTCGGCTGGGAATCCGTAGGTGTCGTGGAGCTTGAAGACCACTTCGCCGTCAAGGACGCCGTCCTTGTTCTTCGCAATGGCGTCCTCGAGGATTTCCATGCCCTTCGAGAGCGTAAGAAGGAAGCGGCGTTCCTCGTCCTCGATCACCTTTTCGATTTCCGGATTATTGAGCTCAGGATAGGCTTCGGCCATTTCCTTGCGCACGGCATCGACCAGGGTATAGAAGAACGGACCGCGGGCGCCGAGCTTGTAGCCGTGGCGGATCGCGCGGCGGCAGATGCGGCGGAGCACGTAGGCGCGGCCTTCATTGCCCGGGAGCACGCCGTCGGCCACGCAGAAGGCGCAGGCGCGGATGTGGTCGGCAATCACCTTGAGCGAGGGCGAATTGATGTCGGCGGGCGTTTCGGAAACGGCGTCGACCGCCTTCTTCGCAGCGGCAAGGAGATTTCTGAAGAGGTCGATGTCGTAGTTGCTGTGCACGCCCTGAAGGACCGTGGCGATGCGCTCGAGGCCCATGCCGGTGTCGATCGAGGGACGCGGGAGCTTGTGCATCTCGCCCTTTTCATCGCGGTAGAACTGCATGAAGACCAGGTTCCAGATCTCCATGTAGCGGTCGCCGTCCTCGTCGGGGCTCCCCGGAGGGCCGCCCTGCACGGAGGGACCGTGGTCGTAGAAGATTTCAGAGCAGGGACCGCAGGGACCGGTGTCGCCCATCATCCAGAAGTTGTCGGACATGTAGCGGGCGCCCTTGTTGTCGCCGATGCGGACGATGCGGTCGGCGGGAATGCCCACTTCCTTGTGCCAGATGTTGTAGGCCTCGTCGTCTTCCGCATAGACCGTCACCCAGAGCTTTTCGGGCGGCAGATGGAAGTGCTCGGTAAGGAGCTCCCAGGCGAAGTGGATCGCGTCCTTCTTGAAATAGTCGCCGAACGAGAAGTTCCCGAGCATTTCGAAGAAGGTGTGGTGACGAGCGGTGTAGCCCACGTTGTCAAGGTCGTTGTGCTTGCCGCCGGCGCGAATGCACTTCTGCGAGGTCGTGGCGCGCTTGTAGGGGCGCTTGTCGAACCCGAGGTACACGTCCTTGAACTGGTTCATGCCGGCATTGGTGAAGAGAAGCGTCGGGTCGTTGCCGGGAACGACGGGGCTTGAAGCTACGATGGTGTGACCTTTGCTTTCGTAAAACTTCAGAAAGGTACGTCGGATATCTGAGACTTTCATTGATTGTTCAAATGGATGGAAAAAGTCTGCCTGGTCTTTGTACGAAGGAGGCGCTGCTTAAGGGAAGGCTTCCATCCGTAAAAAGATAAAAATCGGGGAGCACGATGACTCCGGCTCGCATATCCGTACAGGATGACGGAAATGGAGCGGACTAAAGACCCGCGAGGGACCCGAAACTCCTGATTTTAGTCCTTAAGGCCTTGCGGGCGGCAATGAAGGGCCGGCCTTTTTGGCGTTGGGACGCCATGAAAACAACAAGAAAAAGCGGCTGAGGAGGATTGATGGACCTCCTTCAGGCCGCTTTTATCGTTTTCAGGCTGTATCTGACGTCTCCCTTGGGAGAGGTCGGCAGAGGCTTGAAGCGAGCTTACGCGATGCGGGAATAGCCGCCCGCACGATTCGATTCGCGCAGATAACGGTCGAACTGCATGGCAACTGCACGCACGAAGATCTTGCCCTTCGGGAGCACGACGAGGCGGTCGTCGTAAAGCTCGACGAGCTCGTGGTGCACGTAGGGCTTCATCTTCGAAAGTTCGAACCCGAAGGTTTCGTCGAAGTTGATGCCGAAGCGCTCCTCAACGTCCTTCTTGCGCAGTTCAAAGTTGCACATGATCTGCATGATCACGTAGCGGCGCAGTTCATCGTCGGCGTTGAGCAGGTAGCCGCGGTTCGTGGCGAGACGCCCGGCCGAGATGGCGGCAGCCCAGTCGTCGAGCTCGCGCGGATTGCAGGCATAGGCGCTGCCGATCTTCGAGATCGCGGAAACGCCGAGGGCGACCATGTCGCATTCGGCCTTGGTCGAATAGCCCTGGAAGTTTCTCTGGAGGGTTCCTTCGATCTGGGCCTTCGAGAGCTCGTCCTCGTGCTTGGCGAAATGGTCCATGCCGATGTAGCGATAGCCGTTCTGCGTGAGGCGCGTGATGGCGTCGAACATGATGTGGGCCTTCTCGACGGTGTCGGGAAGATCCGCAGGGAGAATGCGGCGCTGCGCCTTGAAGTGATTGGGCAGGTGCGCGTAGTGGTAGAGGGCGATGCGGTCGGGCGAAAGCTCAAGGACCTTGTCGATCGTATGTGCGAAGGTTTCGCGCGTCTGCTTCGGCAGACCGTAGATGAGGTCCATGTTGATGGATTCAAAACCCGCCTCGCGCGCCGCGTCGAGCGTTTCCTTCGTCATCTCGAAGGGCTGGATGCGGTTGACGGCTTTCTGTACATCGGGGTTGAAGTCCTGTACGCCGAGCGACATGCGGTTCAAGCCTACTTCGCGGAGCTTCTTCACCTTGTCCGGACCGCAGGTGCGGGGATCAACCTCAATCGAGAATTCACCGCCTTCCTTGGCGAGCGGGAAGCGCTTCGTGAGCGTCTCCATCATGAGAGAGATTTCGTCGTTCGTGAGGAACGTGGGCGTGCCGCCGCCGAAATGGAGCTGCTCGAGCTCCTGCGAGCCCGTGATGTGCTCTTTGACGAGGTCGCACTCGCGGCCGATCATCTCAATATAGGCGGCGCTGCGCGAATGGTCGCGCGTCACGATTTTGTTGCAGCCGCAGTAAAAGCACACGTCGTTGCAGAAGGGAACGTGCACGTAGAGCGAGAGTGGAGCCGGATGCTTGGCGGCGCTGCGGCCGGCAAGGGCCTTCTCATAGTCAGCCGGACCGAAGGAGGCATTAAAGCGGTCAGCGGTCGGGTAGGAGGTGTAGCGGGGGGCCGGCACGTCGAACTTCTTGAGGAGGGCCATGTCGGGCAGTTCAACGCCGCTGGTTTCCGGGGTCATCATGTTGGGTGTGCCTCTGATTTATGACTTAGGTTAAGCTTCCTGATATTATTCGGGAGGCGAGAACATCTTTGTTGACATGAATCAACGCGAAAGAGGTCCAGACTTCTAGGGGGTGCTTCTTACGGCGAGTGTTCCGCCGCCCAAGCGTCCTGATGTCCGCTTCGGATATTAGGCGCGCGAGATTATTCCAAAATTAGCAAGCTGTTCGGATCGGTTTAACCGGCTTTCCCCGGAGCCGCGTGCGGTCTGAAAAAAGCTGCAAAGCCCGGCCGTCCGCATTCGTGCGGGCGACTCTTGAGGGAGAGGTCGTGATCAATCTGTCGGCGCTTCGTGTTGCCTGTTCGAACTGCAATCTGCGTGAGGCTTGTCTGCCTACCGGACTAACGCTCAAGGAAATTGAACGCCTTGAGGATCTAGTAGCGGCAAGGCGCCGCATCAAACGCGGCGATGCGCTCTTTCGCGCCGGCGACCGTTTTGAAAACCTCTACGCCGTGAGGCTCGGCTTTCTGAAGAGCACCGTCATGAGTTCCGACGGCCGCGAACAGGTGACGAACTTCTTCATGGCGGGCGAAATGATCGGCTTCGACGGGATCGCGAGCGGCGTTCATTCGAGCGACGTTTTTGCGCTCGAGGATACGGAAGTCTGCGTGATTCCTTATGCCCGGCTCGAGGATGCGGCTACCTCAATGCGCTCGATGGGCGCGCACGTCATGAAGCTTCTCTCGCGCGAGATCGTGCGTCAGCACGGCGTCATGCTGCTTTTGGGATCCATGCATGCAGAAGAGCGCCTTGCCGCCTTCCTTCTCTCCCTCTCGCAGCGCTTTGAGCAGCGCGGCTACTCGAGAAGCGAGTTCGTGCTCCGCATGACGCGCGCGGAAATCGGCTCCTACCTCGGCCTCAAGCTCGAAACCGTGAGCCGCGTGCTCTCGCGCTTCTCGCACGACGGCCTGATCGAGGTGAACCAGAAGCACGTGAGGATTTTTGATCCTGAGGGGCTTCGCGCGATTGTTTCCGGTGTTCCGCTTCCGAGCGAGGTGGAGATGCCGAGGACGACGGTCGGCTGACCTAGAATCCTTCAAAGAATGCCGAAAGGCGGTACCGATGCATCCGGGCCGCCTTTTTTGATGCGCGAAAAAAGCCGCTTCGGAGCATTGCTCTGAAGCGGCTTGAAAGGCAGAGAGAAAAAGTTCTGTGAGAAGCCTCTTTTAGGCGGCCTTCCTAACGCCCGCAACGTGCTTCATGTCGCCGATGAAGAGGATCGCGTAGATCGCGAGCGCAACGATGAAGCCGAGGAGACAGCACTGAGCCATCGACATGAACTTCATCGACGGGATCAGATACCAGCCGCCGGCATCGGAATACATCTGGATGATGGATTCCTGGAGCGGCGAGAGCACCGTGCCCATCGGGACGTCGGAGTTGTCGTAACCGCAGTCGCCGGTCGGGAGAAACCAATCGGGTGCCCACTTTTCAAGCGGGAGACCGAAGGGGTAGTGCGGCTCGAGCGAGCAGCCCTGCATGCCGAAGAGCGCATCGAGATCGTCGGAGTGGATCGCGTGATGAATGTCGGAAAGCTTGACCGAGCACATGATGCCGTAGATTGCGCCGTAAACGCCGCAAACGTAGGCAATGAGCCTGCAGATCAGAGCCTTCGGCCAGGCGAGCGTGAAGAGGCAACCGAACGTCATGCAGAGGAAGGCGAAGCGGATGTACACGCACTGCTCGCAGGGCTTCATGTAGAGCCAGACCTGAAAGACGTTGTGCGCGATGAGCACGAGGCCTGCGGAGAGAATGGCAATCAGAAGCCACGGCCAGCGGGTCTGAGAGAAGAGCCCGATGCGATCGAGGAGACCGTTGGAGGAATTCATTTTCTAAAAAACTCCAGCCGGATTACTTCTTGGAGAGTTCGGCAATGAGGTCGACGAAGCCCTGAACGGAGCGGATGCCCTTCGTCATGATGAGGTACTTGCCGTTGACCACGTAGGCCGGGATGCCCTGGATCTTCGCCACGTCGTAGCAGGGCTTCCAGCTGTCGGCCAAGGCCTGAACTTCAGGGGTCTTGCGCGCGGCGGCAAATTCCTCGGGCTTGGCGCCGATCGCATCAAGACCGGTCTTGAGGAAGGCCTCTTCGCCGGCTGTCCAGCGTTCGCCCTTGCGGTGATAGGCAAGATAGATGGCGTCCTTCGCCTTCTTGAAGAGCGACTTCGGATCTTCCCAGTCCGTGACGCCGGCCGCCTTGTCGCGGAGCATGCACCAGGCGAAAAGTTCCGTACCGGCGCGGCCGTACTTGCCCTTCGTTTCGAGGTGGTACATGTCGAACTTCAGACCCGTGGCTTTTTCAGCAGCGGGAATGGCCTTCGGATCGACGCCCACGTCGAACTTGAAGCAGAACGGGCAGTCATAGGACCACACCTTGACGATCTTGCCTTCGCCGCCGGCAAGGGGCTTCTCGAGAGTGATGTAGTCGGCATCCTTGCCTTCGGTAAAGGCAAAGGCGCTCGGAGCAGCGGCCGCAGTAGCGAGGAGAACAGCCGAAGCGATGAAGGTACGACGAAGCATGAGTGTGTCCTTTTAGGGTTAATTTGCTATCAGAAAGTCGTTTGAGGCTTTCGATGCCGGATGTGCGGCATCCGGGTTTTCTTGAGTCAGGCGAAAGTATAGGGTGCCGGACAGGAGAAAGGAAGATGTTAAGTATCGGTAAATTATGGGATTACGGGAATATCCTCTAGAAGCTTCACAGAATGAAAAAAAGGATTTGCGAAATATGAAAATATCTCAGAAGGAGTATGGTGAAGCGTGAAAATCTGCAACAGGCGGACGAAGTCGTAAACAACTCTCGACTAAAGTCGAAAGCTTTATGGTCACCTGCTAAAGCAGGCTCAACATAGGGCTTGTTTACACCAGCCCCTGAGTTATCAGCAGACAACCCAGACGTTG
>CAKQON010000052.1 GCA_934255515.1 uncultured Sutterella sp. | reverse complement strand
GGCGCTCCCAAGGAGCTCCTCAAGCTTTCCGATGTTCACACTTATCGGTTCGTTGAATCTGATTTTTAAAGAACTGCACTGCTGTTTGAGCAGCGAAGGATCGAAATCATATAGAAGTCGTTTCCTTTTGTCAAGTGCTCTGGAAGAAATCTTTTAGTTTGCTTCCTGGAGCGCTTCTTTTTTGCTGCCTCGTTTCCGAAGCAGGACGCGAATTATGAAGAGCCTTTCACCTTTTGTCAAGAGCCACGGAAAAATATTTTTGAAGAGTGCCCAGCGCTCTGCCCTACACTGAACGCCTGACTTGAATTCCCCCTTTGTTTTTTCCTGAATACATCGCTTATGCAGCTCTCATACCGCATCACGCCGGATCCTCTTCATCACCGCTATCACGTGACGCTCCCGCTCGACCTCTCTCACCTTGAGGAAGAAAGCATCCGTCTCGAAATGCCCGTCTGGACGCCGGGAAGCTACGTGCTTCGCGAATATTCCGGCCGCGTCTGCGACATTCATGCAGAGTCCGCGGGCGTGCGCATTGAGCTCGAACAGATTGGGAAAGCCGAATGGCGCCTCCACGCGGATGAGACCCCGGATCTTTCCCGGGTTGAGGTTCACTGGTCCGTTTTTGCCTATTCAAAAGGCATTCACGACGCCTGGCTCGATGTCGACCGCGGATTCATCAACCCGCCCGCACTCTTCCTTCATCCGGCTGCCATCCCTCAGGGAACTCTTTTCAGCGTTCTTTTTGATGTGAAGGACTGGGACGTGCACTCTGCGCTCGACGCCCTTCAGACCCCTGACGGAACCTCCTGGCAGGCAAAGTCCCTTGACGAACTTCTCGATTCCCCGTTTGTCCTTCTGCCAAAGAAATGCGCAAAGGCGACGATCTTTATCGTTGATGCCGGATCCGTTCCGCATGAAGTCATCATCACGGGGGCTTCCAGCCTCAACACCAAACGGATTGCTGAAGATCTCAGGAAAATCTTCGAGGCCGCCAACTTGTTCTGGCATGACCCGAAGGTGATTGCTGAACCCCGAGCGCCCTTCAGCCGCTACATGCTCTACCTTCATCTCGAGGCCGGTCTTTACGGCGGACTCGAACACAGTGCCGGCACGGTGCTTCTCGAAGATGTGAATGCGCTTCCTGCCGCTGGAGAAGCGGAGCCTCCGAAGCGCTACGACGAATTTCTGATTCTCGCCGCGCATGAATACTTCCACGCCTGGCTCGTAAAGCGACTGAAGCCTTCCGGATTTCTCCCCTACGATCTTTCAGGCGAGGAATACACGCATGATCTCTGGATCTTCGAAGGGTTCACTTCCTACTATGAAAGTCTTCTCGCACGCAGAGCCCGCGTTATTTCCGAAGAGGTCTATCTCAGGCACCTCGCTGAACGCATGAACTTCGCGCTCACGCGCGAAGGCTTTGACGCCATGACGCTCGCCGAATCGAGCTTCAATGCCTGGGTAAAGCTCTACCGTCAGACGGAAGACTCTCCCTATTCGCAGATCTCCTACTACACGAAGGGAGCGCTTGCCGCGCTCATTCTGGATTCGGAAATCAGGCGCCTTACCGAGCGGAAGGAAACGCTCGAGTCGTTCCTGCAGACCTGGTACTGCTCAGCGGCCGACGAGATCCGTCAGGGAACCTGGAAAGGGCTTCCCGACGGAGGCATCGGCGTGCTCTTTAAGTCGCTCATCCATGTCGACCTTAGCGAGCTCCTGGGGATGCTCGTTTACGAAAAGGGAAATCGCTCCTTCTGGATTGATGCGGTTGAAAAGGCGCTCAATCTTCAGGGGCTTCAGACAGAAGCCGACCCGACCGTCCCGGCAGCACTGAGGCTCGCCGGCATCCATCCCGGAAAGAAAAGGGGAGCGGTTGTTGCGGGCTATGTCGTCTCCTCATCCCCGGCCTTCGCTGCCGGACTTTTCGCCGGCGACGAAATTATTGCGGTCGACGAGGAGAAAACGGACGCGAGCGTATTTGAGCGCCAGATTGAACGCGCCCGCGGCCGCAGGGTGAGGATTCATTTCTTCCGGGGGCCGAGGCTTCTCTCGGGCATCCTGGACCTCAAGTCCCGCCCCGATCCCGAATTCCTCGGGCTCCTCCCGAAGCGTATCGTTCCCCTTCAGAAGAGCGAAGGCTGAGCTTCCTGTTCTTTCGTCCCATTCCAGTCAATGAGCGGTTCGCCTCGCTTTGCGAACCACTCATTGGCCTTTGCGAAGACATGCGACTTCATGAAGGCGTCGTCTCCCCGCGCAGCGGATAAAGGCGACGGATGCGAAGCCGTCAGGACCTTGTGGCGCCCCTCGTCAATCAGGGGAAGAAAAAGCTTCTGGGAGGGCTTCCCCCAGAGAAAGAAGACGAGTCCCTCGCGCTGATCGGAGAGCGTGCGGATGATTTCCGTCGTGAGACGCTCCCATCCCCAGCCGGCATGCGAGAGGGGGAGACCCTCCGCAACCGTCAGAATGGGATTGATGAGAAGGACGCCCGCTTTTGCCCAGTCCGTGAGGTCGCCGTTCGTGCGGACGGGACCGCCCTCGGCCGCCACCTTGAAGATGTTTCTAAGCGAAGGCGGGAGCTTCTCCCCGACCGGCACCGAAAAGGCGAGCCCGCAGGCCTTTCCCGGCGTGTGGTACGGGTCCTGCCCGACGATCACGGCGCGCACCGACTCGAAGGGCGTGAGTTCGAGCGCCCGGAAGGCATGAGGCGGATAGACGTTTCGCTTTTCCGCCGCGAGCCGCAGTGCGAGCTCCCGGCCTTCGGGCGACGCGAGAAAAGCTTCGACGAGCGTTTTCCAGCTGCCGGTGAGGCCTGCGGGAGATAGATCGGATCGCTCAAATTCCATCAGTAGCTCGACTGGCTCAGATGCCGGTTGGTGAGGATGTTGGTTCTCAGGCGGTAGTAGCCGATCCTGCAGGCAAGCTCGGCATTGGCTTCAACGCGCTTGTTCCCCTTCGTCGTAATTCCGACGAAATCGCATTCGCGCTTCACAAAGGTCTCAAAGCTCTGCCCGGAGAGAATGAACTTATTCCAGCGCGTGCGCGTGCCTGAAGGCTTGTCGAGCGCCTTGGCGTAGGAAGCCACCCGATCGGTGACGTCCTTATAGGTCGCCTGCACCATCTCGAGCTCCATCGCGAGACACTTTCCGCGCGCCTCCTGGTCGTCGCCCTGAACGGCGCCGTAGCACTGCGCCACGGCTTCCGCCGTGGGCGGCTCTTTCTGCGGAGCCGCAGAAACGGCGAACGGAACGAGAAGCGCAAATCCCAAGAGCGCCTTCAGCATGCTTCGAGCTCCTTCAGAAGCCGGGCGCAGGCCCGGCCGGTATCGGGGAAAATTTCCGTGAATCCTTCCGCTTTTGCCCAGGCGGCTAGCGGAATGCCTTCGTTGTAGCCTGACTCCACGAGAAGGGCGCGCACGCCGGCAGCGCGTGCGGCAAGGGCGTCATTTCTGCTGTCGCCCACCATGGCGCATTCGCCTGGCGCAACGCCCGCTTCCCGCATGGCGCGCTCGATCATGTCGGGCCAGGGCTTGGGGCGCGCGGCGCCGCCACCGCCGATCACGCCGTCAAAGGCGTCCTCAAGTCCGCGCTCGGCAAGAAAGGCTTTTGCGAGGGGCTCTTCCTTATTGGTAACGAGCCAGACGACAACGCCTTTCTGCTTGAGCTGCGCCACGCCCTCAAAGGCGCCCGGGATCAAAGCAATGCGGCTTCCGTCCATGCCGGACCAGATTTCAACGAGCTCCTTCAGAAGCTGATCCTCCGACACTTTGGAGAGATCCGCTCCGGCGGCAGCCCACCAGCGCATGAGCCTTTCAATGAGGACGCGAACGCCGCCGCCGATCATGACGGCGACAACCTCGTCGGGCACCGGCGCAAAGTCTTCCTTCCGGGCAAGGCGCCTCACGCCTTCGGCGATCTCGGGGAGAGAGCTCACCAGCGTCCCGTCCAGATCAAAGCAGACCGCACGGATCATGAGCGGTCTCCAAGCGCGGCAACCGCTTCCTTCATGCTACGGATCACCTTCGCGTAGCCCTCGGGCGACCCGGCGCCGAAGACTGCGGACCCCGCAACAAGGGTATCGGCGCCCGCCGCGACGATGCGGGCAATGTTGCCTGGCTTCACGCCGCCGTCGATTTCCAGCGCGATTTCGCGTCCGGTTTCGGCCTTGTAGGCATCGAGCTTCTCGCGAAGCGCCATCGTCTTTTCAATCGTCGATTCGATGAAGCTCTGTCCCCCGAAACCCGGGTTCACGCTCATGAGAAGCACCACGTCGACGCGGTCGAGCTCGTAGTCGAGGTAGGAGAGCGGCGTCGCGGGATTGAAGACGAGCCCCGCCTTCTTCCCGGCATTGCGGATAAGCTGCAGCGACCGGTCGATATGCTTCGTTGCCTCGCAGTGGAAGGTGATGATGTCCGCGCCCGCATCAATGAAGCTCGGAATCAGCGCATCCACGGGTTCGATCATCAGATGCACGTCGATCGGAAGGGTTACGTGCGGACGAATCGCCTTGAGAACGAGCGGCCCCACCGTGAGATTCGGCACATAGTGGTTGTCCATCACGTCGAAGTGAATCCAGTCGGCGCCCGCGGCGGCAACGTCGCGAACTTCTTCGCCGAGGCGCGCAAAATCCGCAGAAAGAATGGACGGGGCAATGCGGCAGGTGCGCATGAAGAAGCCTCCGGAGAAAAGAAGATTTAGTGGGGGGAGAGGAGAATTCCGGGAAGAGCGATAGGCGCGGTTCTCCGGTCGGTCTCGTGACCCGGCTCTCCCAAAGCCGGCTTCAGTATATCTGCGCTCGCCCCCGGACAACCTGATTGGGCTTCATGGAAAGCGTGCGTTTCCGTAAGTCTGGCGGCCGCGGTTAGACTTCTCTCCTTGATTTGTCCCTTCCGGTCTTTTCGGGTGCCTTATGGCTTTTCCTTCAAACTCCCGCGCATTGCTTCCCGACGCGAGGCGCGCCGCCTCGCTTCTCCTTCTCGCCGCCCTCGGGCTCATCTCGGCCTGTACGACCGTAGAAACGCCCCCGGAAAAGAAGCCCCTCGGAACGACCTTCGAAGCGAAAGCCTTTGAAAAGCTCCCTCCGGCGCCGGCGGGCGCCTGGAGCGAAGCGCTCTCCGCCTTCAATCTCTCCTGCACCCGGCTCTCGAGCGCACCATGGAACGAACTCTGCACTAAGGCGAAGCTCGAATCCCCGGAACGTGCAGAGGCCTTCTTTGCCGAAAACTTCACGCCCTGGGCCGTGGAAGTCCCCGGCAAAGGCGATGAGAGGACGGATACGGGCCTCATGACCGGATACTACGAGCCGCTCCTGCACGGAAGCAGGGTCCGCGGCAAAAAGAATGCCTATCCAATCTACGGGGTCCCCGACGATCTCCTCATCATCGATCTCGCAGAGCTCTATCCGGAACTCAAGGGCAAGCGCCTTCGCGGGAAGCTCGACGGCCGCCGGGTCATTCCCTACGACCAGCGGGGCGTTATTCAGGAGAGGCGCGACATGGAAAAATGGGCGATTGCCTGGGTAGACGACCCGGTCGACGCCTTCTTCCTGCAGGTTCAGGGATCGGGAAGAATCGAGCTCCCGGACGGAACCTTCATGCGCGTGGGGTTTGCCGACCAGAACGGTTGGCGCTACCGCTCGATCGGAAACTGGCTCATCCGCGAGGAAGGCCTCAAGCCCCATGAGCTCTCGATGCAGAGAATCCGCGCCTGGGCGAAAGCGAACCCCGGCAAGGTGAAAAAAGCGCTCGCGCAGAACCCGAGCTTCATCTTTTTTGAAGAGCGCTCGGGCGACCCGGCGCTCGGACCCGTCGGCGCCCAGAGCGTGCCGCTTACGCCGGAGGCCTCGGTTGCCGTCGACCCGAGCCGCTGGCGTCTCGGTACGCCCTTCATGATTGAGGCGGAGCAGGACCGGCCGCAGCTTCACCTCGCGCGACCCGTCATCGCTCAGGATACTGGCGGCGCCATCAGGGGCGTTCTGCGCTTTGATTATTTCTGGGGCTTCGGCGACAAGGCGGGTGCAGCCGCCGGCCGGCAGAAGAGCCGCGTGCGCGCCTGGGTATTGGTTCCGAAGGGACTTGTCCCCGCAGACATTCTTCCGGGCGGCGCTCATGCGCCGCGGTGAAGCCCTGGCAGCAAATAAGACGAAAGGCATCCTGGGAATCCGGATGCCTTTCCTTTTCGCTTTTCTCTCGGTGGAGCAGTCAGGGCAGGACGCTTACTTCTGCTCGGCGAGGATTCTTTCAAACTGCGAAGCGGGGACGGCGCCCGTCATGCGGTCGCCTGTCGGAAAGAAGAACGTGGGCGCGCCCGTCACGTTGTAGCGGCCGGCAAGCGACAGGTTGCGGCGCATCACGGAAGCGTCGCAGTCGGGGCTCGCGCTCTCGGGCGCAATGCCCTTTCGCATCCAGTCGGCCCAGGCCTTCGACGGATTCTTGCTGCAGACGATCTCGCGGTTATTCTGTTCTCCCCGGATCATCGGCGTAATAAAGGTGTAGACCGTCAGGTTCCCGACCTCTTCAAAAACCCGCTCCATCGAGCGGCAGTAGGTGCAGTTGGCGTCCGAGAAGACGATCACCTCGCGAGAGCCGTCGCCGAAGACCTGCTTCACGGCATCCTCGCGCGGCCACTTGTTCCAGCTTTCGCGCGCCCATTCGCGCAGACGTTCCTGCGTCTGATTGGTCTGCGTCTTGGTGTCGATGATGGAGCCCGAGAAAACGTAGTCCACCTTGTCGTCGACATAAAAGAGCCTGTCCTGAATGAAGACTTCCCAGAGGCCGGGAATCGGTGTCGGGCGGACGCTGTCGGCCTTGAGCCCCGTATTCTTCATGAGCTGGTCGCGCACCGACTGCTCATCGGCCTGGGCGGCACCGGAAAGAAGCGTGAGGGCGGCAAGGGCCGCAGCGGCAAATTGCTTGAATGACGCAGTCATGACGAAGAGGGGCGCTCCACTCGGGAATAAGGTCAAAGATTTTCGAAGGATTATCGCCAATCTCTCCTTGACTGAATCTGAAAGCGCGCAGGAATCCATGACTTCGACCCTCACGCATTTGCGGTATTTTTCTGCCTCACTCTCCGCCGCCGCTCACGCCGTCTTGCATATTCCTGCCGCCATTAATATAATTGCACTCTTGACATTTTTTGCGGCTAGGTAGCTCAGTTGGTAGAGCAGCGGATTGAAAATCCGCGTGTCGGCGGTTCGATTCCGTCCCTAGCCACCATTCATCTTTCCTTCGTGAAAGACTGATGGGGCTCCGGCGAAAGACAAACCGAAGAAAAAATGTTGCGCGTGGCTAGGTAGCTCAGTTGGTAGAGCAGCGGATTGAAAATCCGCGTGTCGGCGGTTCGATTCCGTCCCTAGCCACCAGAAATACAGGAAGCCCGTAGCGCCGAATGGTTCTGCGGGCTTTTTCGTATGCGTCAGAAGCGGTTGTGCCCCGACCACTCTTCCCAGCCCTTTGTGCGCAGTCGGCAGGCTGGGCACTTGCCGCATCCCCAGCCCCATGCGTGATAGTGCTCATGGTCCCCCATGTAGCAGGTGTGGGTTTCATCCCTCACGAGCTTCACGAATTCGTCTCCGCCCGTCCGCTCGGCAAGTTCCCAGGTTTCCGCCTTGGTAAGGCGCATCAAGGGGGTCTCAACGATGATCGGAGCGTCGAGCCCCAGTGAGAGTGTGACCTGAAGGGACTTCAGCGTATTGTCGCGGCAGTCCGGGTACCCCGAATAGTCCGTTTCGCACATGCCGCCCACGAGCACCCGCGCGCCCCGACGGTAGGCAATGGCCGCGGCGAGCGTGAAGAAGAGGAGGTTTCTCCCCGGCACAAAGGTATTGGGGAGCCCAGACGACTCAAAGGCGATCCGGCGATCATCCGTGAGCGCGCAGTCGGCGACTTCGCCGAGAACGGGAAGGCTCAGCATATGGTCTTCCCCGAGTCTTTCGGCCCAGAGGGGCTTCATCGCCCGCATCTTTTCAAGCACCCTGCCGCGGCAGACGAGCTCCGCCTGATGGCGCTGTCCGTAGTCGACGCCCACGGTTTCAACACGCCCGAAGCGCTCAAGCGCCCAGCCGAGGCACGTCGTGGAATCCTGTCCGCCCGAAAAGAGAACCAGTGCGGCCATGCCGCGACCGGCGGAAGCGATGTCGAAAAATTCTGTCATGGGAAATCCATCCAAAAAAAAACAAAGGGTCAGGCGCCCGGAGCGGTATTGGTAGTTTTGGGCGCCGCAAGGAGCGCCCGGACGCGGTCTCTCACGCGCAGGCACTCGGCAATGTGCGCGTCGCCAAGCTTCACGACCGTCCAGTAGGAAAGCGCAGCCGCCGCGCCCTGACCGGCAATGGGCACCCATTTTGCAGCCTTTCCCGTCATCCAGCGCGATCCCACCTGCTTCACAACCGTGAGGACCGCCGCACTCGTCACGTAGCGGCCGGCAAAAACGGCGCTCACCTGCGAGAGGGCCGTGAGCACCGCGAGCCGCTCGTCGGTATGGAGCATCTCAATCTGCTCGGGCGACAACTGGAAAGCCCGGTTGATTCTCATCAGCATGTCGGCAAAAGTTGCCGCATCCACCGCGATGTCGATCCCCGGCACAGGAAGCACGGCGGCAGCGGCAGAGAGCGCGCCACGCTTTCTCACGAGCGCGCGCATTTCCCGGGCAGTCTCAAGAAGCGCATCGGACGAATCCCGCACGTCTTCCCGCCCCGATTCGGCATCCATTCCGCAAAAATCTGTTTTCACCATCAAAAAGCCTTAGAGATCAATCAGCTCTGCACCTTAAGGCTTGCGAAACATTTAGCAACCTATAATGCGCAGACTTCTTCAAAGAATAACCTTTTCGCCGTTTCAGGCTCCGGCCGGCCCCGTCGTCCGGAATGCTCACTGCGGCAGCACCTCGAAATGCAGCTTCTCGCTTTAGGCCTCAACCATACGACCGCTCCGCTTTCCGTCCGCGAACGCGTCGCCTTCGGACCGGATGAAATTGCCGAGACGATCGCGCATATGCTCGAGCGCTTCAGCGGCACGCCCCAGGGCGGCATTCATGAAGCCGCTGTGCTTTCCACCTGCAACCGCACGGAACTTTACGTCGCCTGCAAGGATACGGGCGCCGCGAAGGAGAGCATTCTTTCCTTCATCGCCAACAAGAAGGGCGTGCAGCGCTCCGAGCTCGAGCCCCACATCTACACCTTCGAGCAGGAGGAAGCCGCGCACCATACGTTCCGCGTGGCCTCGGGCCTCGACTCGATGGTCCTGGGCGAAACGCAGATCGTCGGACAGATGAAGAAGGCCGAGAAGATTGCGCGCGAATGCCACGGCCTCGGCGTGATGTTGAATCACCTCTTCCAGACCACCTTCACGGTGGCGAAGGAAGTCCGCACGGCGACCGCCATCGGCGCCAACTCCGTGAGCCTGGCGGCTGCCGCCGTCCGCCTTGCGCTGCGTCTTTTCGGGAACCTCTCGAAGGAACGGATCCTCTTCGTGGGCGCGGGCGAAATGATTGAGCTCTGCGCGGCGCACTTCGCCGCACAGAACCCGAAATCGATCACGATCGCGAACCGCACGGTCGAACGCGGCCTGACACTGGCGCGCACGGTGCATGCCGATGCGATTCCGCTCTCCGAGCTCCCCGAAACGATTGGCAACTACGACATCGTAATTTCCTGCACCGCCTCGGCGCTTCCCATCATCGGCCTCGGCATGATCGAGCGCGCGATTTCCGAGCGCCGTCATCGTCCGATGTTCATCGTCGACCTCGCGGTGCCGCGCGACGTGGAGCCTGAGGTTGAGCGTCTCGACGACGTCTACGTCTATACGGTCGACGACCTCGGCAAGGTCGTGAGCGAAGGGAAGCAGTCCCGTCAAGCCGCAATCTCGCAGGCGGAAACGATCATTGGTCTGCGCGTGGCGGACTTTGTTGAGTGGCTGAAGCTCCGCTCCGCCGTCCCCACCATTCAGTCGCTTCGCGACCGCGCGAACTACCTGAGGGACGAGGAGCTCTCCCGGGCGCTCCGCCACCTCCACCACGGCGACAAGCCCGAAGAAGTGCTTGAAATGCTCGCCCACGGCCTCACCAACAAGCTCCTCCACGACCCGACGATTCTCCTGAGAAACGGCGAAGGCCTCACCTCCGACGACCGCGATCTGATGGAGCGCATGCTCGACCGCTTCTACCGCCGGCACGACCGGTAAAGAAGAAAGCGCCGAAGCATTCAACAGAACGGGACCTCTTGCGGGTCCCGTTTTGTTATGGATCTTCCTGAAAGACAAGCCCGCCCCTCCCGAAACCGCTATCCTTCTCATCGCTTTGACAACATAAGCTTTTTTGAATCCTTTCGCACCAAAGACATGCTTAACGACACCGTCCGCTCGAAACTCTCCGCGCTCTCCCGGCGGCTCGAGGAAATCGACCGCATGCTTGCGGCTCCGGAAACCGCAGCCGACATGAATAAGTTCCGCGATCTTTCGCGCGAGCGCACCGAAATCGAACCGGTCGCGGTGAAGCTCGCCCAGTACGAAAGCGCGGAAGCGGACCTCAAAACGGCCGAAGAACTCGCTGAAGACCCCGAGATGCGCGAATTCGCTGAGGAAGAAACTGCCAAAGCGAAGGCGGAGCTTGAACGTCTCGAGGAGGCGCTCCGGCTTGAGCTCATTCCGAAGGACCCCAACGACGAAAGGAACATCTTCCTTGAAGTCCGTGCGGGCACGGGCGGCGACGAGGCGGCGCTCTTTGCTGGCGACATTCTCCGCATGTATCTCCGCTACGCGGAGAGCCAGGGGTGGAAGACCGAAATCGTCTCCCGCAACGAAAGCGAACTCGGGGGCTACAAGGAAGCAATCGTCCGCATCATCGGCCGCGGCGCCTATTCGAAGCTCAAGTTCGAGTCGGGCGGACACCGCGTGCAGCGCGTTCCCGTCACGGAAACGCAGGGCCGCATTCACACCTCGGCCTGCACGGTGGCGGTTCTCCCTGAGCTCGACGAAATTGAGGAAGTGAAGCTAGACCCGTCGCAACTTCGCATCGACGTCTTCCGTGCGTCGGGCGCGGGCGGACAGCACATTCAGAAGACGGACTCGGCCGTGCGCATCACGCACCTTCCCACGGGGCTCGTGGTCGAATGCCAGGACGAACGCAGCCAGATTCAGAATAAGGCGCGCGCCATGCAGATTCTCGCCTCCCGCATCTATGCGGCCCAGGTCGAGGCGCAGCATGCGAAGGAGGCGTCTGAACGCAAATCCCTCATCGGATCAGGCGACCGGTCGGAGCGCATCCGCACCTACAACTATCCGCAGGGGCGAGTGACCGACCACCGCATCAACCTCACGCTCTATAAGCTTGATGCCATCATGAACGGCGACCTTGAGGAAATCATCACGGCGCTCACCACGCAGCACCAGGCGGAAGCCCTGGCTCAGCTCGCTTAAAACGGGAAGGAGACGAGAGAATGGCAGAGGAAACGCAGATCGGACCTTCCATCCGGGCTCAGCTCGCCAAGGCGAGCCCGGTGATCGGACGCTTTGAAGCGATGATTCTGCTCGGCTTCGTGACGGGGCGCTCGCGCGAGAATCTGATCGCGCACGACGAAGAGGAAATTTCCGAAGAGGAGATCATGCGCTTCGACCTCCTCGTTGCCATGCGCTCCGCCGGCACCCCGATTCCCTACCTCACCGGAAGCCAGGAGTTCTACGGACGCCACTTCCATGTGACGGATGCGGTGCTTATTCCCCGTCCCGACACCGAAGTCCTGATCGAGCAGGCGCTCCTTGTTGCGGCGCCCAAACCCAAGATCATTGATCTCGGCACCGGAAGCGGCTGCATTGCCGCCACCCTGGCGCTGGAACTCCCGGGCTCTGCCGTAACGGCGACCGACGCCTCCACGGATGCCCTTGAAATTGCAAAGGGGAATGCGGAGGCGCTCCACGCCCCTATTACCTTTGCAGAAGGCTTCTGGTGGGATGCCGTGGCGGCCGACGCCATCTATGACCTCATCGTCAGCAACCCGCCCTACATCCGGCCAGATGACGAGCACCTCAGAAACCTCGAGTGCGAACCGATCGGCGCGCTCACGGACGGCATCGACGGGCTCGAGTGCCTGCGCACCATCGTGGCGGGCGCCATGACGCATCTCGTGCCCGGCGGCTGGATTCTTCTTGAGCACGGCTACGACCAGGGCGACGACGTGCGGCAGATGCTGGAAGAGGCCGGCTTTGCCGCCGTGCGAACGCGCAAGGACTATGGCGGCAACGACCGCGTGACGATGGGACGCCGGGCGGACTGATGAGGATAAGTAGCGGTCGATTCCGCCTGACGGATCCGCTTCGGGTTCCATACAGATCGGGGCGTGCTTATCCGGCGCTCCCCGAATTGTTATTGATGGGAATGGTTGATCAGGGGATCGGGGCTCGGAGAGCCAACGCCTCGCAGAACTTCACCTTGAGTGCTTCAAGCTTTTCTTTTTTCTTGAGGGCATCATTCTCATCCCGAAGCCAGGCCACGATCTCGAAAGGTTTGAACGCCCCATTGATCTTATTAATACGGCATCTATATAGTTGACAAAAGGTTTTAGCTATGCCATGCTTTATAAATGAATTACGTAATTAAATCTACCGCTACTCTCGACGGTCGCAAGACCACTCCTGAAGCCCAGCTGGAGCTTCGCCGCCGCTGCGTCA
>CAKQON010000051.1 GCA_934255515.1 uncultured Sutterella sp. | reverse complement strand
GAAACACTCCTCAGTAATCGCTTTAAAGTTTCTACTTCTTTAGTAGAGGTTGCCCGCTAATTTCCGAAGAACCAAAACCAAGGTCCGTGAGCTTCCCGAGCACCAGGACAATCAAGGAAGACGCACCACCCCCAAGAATCATGCATATGGCAGCACCGATTATGTAGCCTTTGTAGGGAGGCAGGTACTGAAAAAGCCTCATGAGCTGAGGGTTACCTAAAATCGGTATGGTTGTTTCTAATTTCATAGTGACGATTATGCTTGTAGATGCGTCATGATACTAGCTATATCAGCATAAACCTCTGAGTCAAATACTCCCCCATCACTCCTTACGAAGAAAAATGAAATCGGATCTGTCGCTTGCAATCGCCTGTCAGTCAATACGTCTGGATGGTGGCATGGGTCGCTATATCCTTGACCTCATAGAAGGTTTGAACTGTCTGGGGATTCATCCAACCATTTTTACCAAGAAAATTGACCCATCTGTCTGCCAAAACCTGCAATTCGAATCCGTTGTCATTAACTGCAAGCCGTTTCCAACAAAGTTACGAGACTACTATTTCAACTTTCGCCTTGATTCTTTAATGAAGCATCAAAAATTCGATGCAATCCTATCGACTAATCGCTACCCTGGCGCCACGATTTCTTTTTGCGGTGGAACCCATATTGGTTACCTAAGAGGCATAGGTAAAACACCTTCATTTTTCGACAAAAAAATGATTGCGCTTGAATCAAAGTGCTATCAGCAAAGTCAACTCGTTATTGCTCATTCAGAGGGCATGAGCCGCGAAATTTGCGATCTATACGGCATTTCTAAAGAGAAGGTGCAGACGGTTTACCCGCCGATTGATGGAACCCGTTTCACTGCAGATCCTGCTCCCGCAGCTGAAATACAAGCTTTTAGAGATGAGTTTGGGGTTCCGACAGACCACACCGTGTTTCTTATTCCATCTGCTGGCAGTCAATACGTCAAAGGGATGGACATTCTTCAACGGTTCTTCAGCAGCACCTCGCTACCTGTTACGCTTCTAGTCGCCGGGCGTCCCGTTGAGGAGGTAAAGAACGTTAAGTACATTGGATTCCGCAAGGATATGGAACGGACCTATAAACTTGTGGACTATACGATACTTGCTTCCCGCTACGAAGCTTTTGGGCTTGTCGCAGTAGAAAGCGTCTTTTCTGGAACTCCGGTCGTCCTTACTCCCAACGTATATTCCAACGAAGTGATTGCAGCGGATGGCAAAATTCTCCTTGATACGAGCTCCGATTCCAGCATTACCATTGCCATTCAGAAAGCAATCATGAATAAGCATCGCCTCAGCAATGCAGCTCAGTTGGTCTCCCCTCAATACACGCCATATGAGCATGCAAAGCGAGTGCTGACAGCGGCTCATCTAATTTGAGATTCACTTCGAAATGACCCAAATTCTTTGCAGACTTCCCAACCATGTCGGCGACTGTTGCATGGCCCTGCCTGGCCTCAGGCTTCTGGAGGCTAGCGGCCTCACACCAGTTCTGACCGGCAAGCGCTGGGCGGAAGATCTTCTTGCAGGTACGGGCTGGCGCTTCGAACCGATTGAAGGTCATGTCACCGAAGATTTTTCACGCATTCGAAATATTGCGCGGCACTTTGGTCCGTCGCCCAAAGGATTGCTTTTCCCTAACTCTTTGAGTTCTGCACTTCTCTACGCTCTGGGCGGCATCAAAAGCGCCGGCTATCCAACCGACTGGCGCCGTCTGTTCCTCGATAAGTCCGTCCCCGAACCCGGGAAAATGCACGAGGTTGAACGGTTCTTCACTCTGGCTCACGGCGCACTCGAAGCCTGGGGCATCAAGCCCGCATGGGATAAGGTTCCGCCGTCCCTTGGTCTTACACCGCTGAAGCGCCATGAGGCCGGTGCACGCAATCTGATGCAGGAGCTCAGGATTCCTGACAACTTTGCGCTTCTAGCGCCTATTGCCCGCGGCCTCCATCACGGCAAAAAGAAGCATTGGGAACACTTCAATGCCCTTTGCGCGCCGTTGAGAGATCTTGGAATTGAACCCGTCGTCTTCCCGTCAGTGCGCGAAGCGGATCTTGCCCGTGCCGCATGTCCGGATGCCATGATCTGCCCGCCGACAACGCTCGGCACGCTTGCTGCGCTTGCCAAGCGCTCCCGCATGGTTATTGCGAACGACTCAGGTCTCAGTCATGTGGCAGCGGCTGTCGGCGCTCCCCAGATTACGCTGATCGGCGTCACGGATCCTTCCCGCACACGTCCCTGGAACCCCAGAGCAATTGTGCTCGGCAAGGAAGGCGCCTGGCCGACGCTGGATGAAGTGCTCGCAGCCGTCAAGAAGCTTGCTTCATGAGACTTCGCCCGCCCTCACCATTTCCTCTGCAAGGACTTTCGTTTTCTGCGTGATGAGAAGCCCGCCCAGCATGCGGGCTATCTCATCCACACGCGCCTGACCGAAAAGCTCCTTGAGGTAGCTTACCGTCTCAAATCCATCAGATATTTTTTCAACCTTGAGATGATGGTCGCCGCAAGCGGCAACCTGAGGGAGATGCGTCACGCAGAGCACCTGACGAGATTCCCCGAGCTTCTTCATCATTCGGCCGACCACTTCTCCGGTTGCGCCGCCGACGCCGCTGTCCACCTCGTCGAATATGAGCGTTGGAACCGTGGTATTGCGCGAGGAAAGCGTAAAGATGGCGAGTCCGATGCGTGAGAGCTCGCCGCCGGACGCTACTTTAGCGAGCGGACTCACATCCACACCCGGATGCCCGGCCATGAGGAATTCGCATTTTTCCGAACCATGCTCCGAAGGCGCACATGCCTCGAGCGCCACTTCAAAGCGGCCGCCCTTCATTGAGAGCTGCTGCATTTCCTCCGTAACGGCTCGAGAAAATTTCTCTGCGGCACTACGGCGAGCCTGGGTCAGAAGCTTCGCTTTGGCATCGTACGCCTTGCGCGCAAGCGCTTCAGCCTCGCGAAGCGCTTCCAGATTTTCTTCCCCCCTGAGCTCCTCCAGACGCTTTCTGCTCTCGGCTTCGAGCTCATAGAGCATTTCGGGCTCCGTCCGGTATTTACGTGCGAGGTTAAAATAGCGCGACACGCGCCTGTCGACTTTTTCAAACCTTGCGCCATCAGTATCCGTACGGTCCAGGATGTTCTCAAGGTCTCCCGCCGCGTCATCAATGAGTTCTGCAGCAGTCGTCAGCGTTTCGCTGATATTTTTGAGCCGCTCGTCATATTCAGAAAGCGATTCAACCCGCATCTGAGCCTTTGTTACCAGGTCTCCCGCAGCATTTTCCCCCTGCGTCAGCCATTCAATCGACTCATTAAGTCCTTCGGTAATGGATACGGCATGCGCGAGCCGAGAATGCTCCTGATTGAGTTCTTCCCACTCGCCTTTTTTGGGCGAAAGCGCGTCCAGATCCTCAAGGAGCCAGTTGAGCTGCTCAATCCTGGCGGTACGAATATCCGCCCCTGAAGTGGCCTCTTCCAATCTGCGAGCAGCCGCGCTCCACTCAGCATGCGCATTTTTAACTTCACTGAGAATCGCCGCATCGTCGGCATATGCATCGAGAAGCTTCAGCTGGCATTGAGATTTGAGGAGGAGCTGGTGCGCATGCTGTCCCTGGATGTCGGTAAGCGTGTCGCCAAGTTCCCGGAGTTGCGAGAGCGTTACGGAAATGCCGTTAATCCATGCACGGGAACGTCCGCTCCGGTCAATGGCGCGACGCACCAACACGCTCCCGGCACCGGTCTCTAGAAGATCATTTTCCTCAAGCCAATGACGGGAGGCGTCGCCGAGGGAAAATTCCGCAATGATGTTCGCTCGCTCACATCCCTGCCGCACCAGATCAGCATCACCTCTGCCGCCTCTGATGAGCTGAATGGCATCAATCAGAATCGATTTGCCGGCACCGGTCTCGCCAGTAAGCACCGTAAAGCCTGAAGAGAGATCAAGCGAAAGCTGATCAACAATGACGAAATCCTTGAGATTGAGCGTTGTGAGCATGAATGGCCCCTCAGGCCGAAAAGAGATTACTGAGCAGGCTCCGCAGAGTCCTTTCTATGCACGCTCGCCGGAGAGAAATTCCACTTGAGCTTGCGGCGGAGCAGCTCGAAATAGTCGTAATTAAGCGGATGAAGGATTTCAATCGTGCGAGACGACTGTTCTATCCTCAGCACGTCGCCCGGGATGACGTCGCAGAATTCCTGCATATCGAAGTAGGCAACAGCATCTCTGGCGCACACAAGCTCAATTTCGATTTTGAGGTTGGCAGGAAGCACAATCGGGCGGTTCGAAAGCGTATGCGGAGCAACCGGCACCAGCTGCACGGCTTCAAGAGACGGATGAAGAATCGGGCCGCCTGCAGCAAGCGCATAAGCCGTGGAACCCGTTGAGGTTGAGCACATAATGCCGTCAGCAGACTGACTGCTCATCTGGCGCCCGTCTACATAAATGATGAAGTCCACCATGCCGCCGGCACGACCGTGGCTGAAGCCTATGTCGTTGACCGCAGAATTGCGGCAAATCTCTTTCCCATTGCGAAGAACAACACCCTCGAGGAGATGTCTGCGATCAGACGAACATTCCCCGCTGAGCATTGCCGGGAGAACTGTATCCACATCCTCGAGCACCACGTCGGTAATGAAGCCCAGACGCCCGGCATTGACACCGATAAGCGGGCATTCGCAACCCGCAATTTCTCTTGCAACACCGAGAATCGTCCCGTCGCCGCCAAGCACGACTGCCGCATCGCAAAGTTCTCCGAGCTCTCTGCGCTCATAGCCTTTGAAAGCCATGCGGCCTTCAAGGGTTTGAGCCGCACGCTCTTCAAGAAGAACTTCATACCCCTGAGAAGAGAGCACCCTGACAATATGCTCGAGGGGAACGCAGAGACTTTCCGTAGGCTTGACGAATACGCCGATCTTCTTCATGTCGTGCATCAGAGTTCACCGGAATAATTTTTAAGGAAATAGTATTTGACGTACTTGTTCATCGTATAGACGGCATTGTTGACTGAGAACATAAAGCCAACCTTGCCGTCAAGGAATCCCTTATTAAGGAAATAAATTTTGATGAACGACCAGAGCGGACGACAAACGATGTCTTTAAACACCGAAACGCTCTTCCCCTCTGACAAATACCGATCCGCAGAAAGTTCGCTGTAGGTATTGAGCTTGTTGAGATACTGCCCCCAAGTTCTATAGGGGTAGTGAATCATCCCGTCGCCCTCGATTTTTTCCTTGGGACAGGAAACTTTCACTTCTTCATGGACCTGGCCTTGAACCGTAACGAGCGCTTTAGGCACAAAGCGGCAAACCCAGTCAGGGCGCATGTTTCCATGCTCAGCGCGGATATGCTTGAAGCGGTTGTGCCTCTGCACTTCATAAGCACGATCGTCGCCTTTAGATCTTTCCAGAATTTTGGCAGCCAAGTCCGGCGTAACGCGTTCATCGGCATCAATCAAAAATACCCAGCGGCAGGAAGCCTGCGCGATTGCGAAGTTTTTCTGCTGCGCCCAGTCACCATTGAGCGCGCGATGAAAAATCCGGGAATTGTGCTTTTCTGCAATTTCTATCGTGCGATCGGTACTGCCGTCATCCACAACGATGATTTCATCAGCAAAAGTACAGGATGAAAGACACGCATCAATGTTGATTTCCTCATTGCGAGTGAGAAGCACAACCGATATCCCGTTTTCCACAGCGCACTCCTTCCATGAAGCATGCGTTATTAAAAGAAAGGCCCCAGAGAATTGCTCCGGAGCCTTCCTCTGTCGGCGAATAAAGCGCTTTCAGCCGCTCAATTACTCTTCGTCAACGACGCCTACGGCCACGGCGTGGAAGCCCGCATCAACGTAGACGATGTCGCCCGTAATGCCGCTCGAGAGATCCGAAAGCAGGAAGGCAGCCGTGTTGCCGACTTCCTGAATCGTCACCGTACGGCCGAGAGGCGCCGTCTTTTCCATCACATGGAGGAGCTTCGAGAAGCCCTTGATGCCGGAAGCGGCAAGCGTCTTGATGGGACCGGCGGAAATGGCGTTCGCGCGGATGCCTTCGCGGCCGAGGCTGGCAGCCAGGTAGCGGGTCGACGATTCAAGCGCCGCCTTGGCAAGGCCCATCGTGTTGTAGTTGGGAACAACGCGTTCGCCGCCAAGATAGGTGAGCGAGAGAATGGACGCCTGACGGCCCTTCATGAGGGGAAGGAAAGCCTTCGCAAGGGCGGGATAGGAATAAGCGGAGATGTCCATCGCGACACGGAAGGCTTCGCGCGAGATGCCTTCAAGGAAGTCGCCAGCAATCGCTTCACGCGGCGCAAAGCCGATCGAGTGAACGAAGCCGTCAAGGTAGCCCCACTTTTCTTCAAGCGCCTTCACAGCAGCGTCAATCTGCTCATCCTTCGACACATCGATCTGGAGAACAATGTCGCTGCCGAATTCAGCGGCAAAGTCCTGGAGACGCTCACGGAAGCGTTCGTCCGAATAGGAGAAGGCAAGTTCCGCGCCTTCACGATGGCAGGCCTGAGCGATGCCGTAGGCGATGGAACGGTTGGAAATCACGCCCGTGATCAGAATCTTCTTGCCGGTGAGGAAGCCCATGCTGGATCTCTTGGAAAAATATTGTTTAGGAAACTTTATTCCGGCAGAAAGATGCTCTGCCGGAGAATGATCAGTCTTGAAACAATCAATTTTAGGCGGACGAGGACATCATTCGCCATACTGAGCGGCAATCGATCAGGGGAGCTTCAGCTCCTGCCCGACTGACAGACGATTGCTCCGAAGGTTGTTCACGCGCCTCAATTCCGCTACAGAAGTGCTGTTTGCCGCCGCAATCGCCGAAAGCGTATCCCCTGAACGGACGATGTAGACGCGATCCGCGGATGCGTCATTCTGAGCATCCAATCGGCTGGCAGTAGCCGGAATCACCAGACGCTGACCGACGGAGAGCCGATTGGAACGCAGGCCGTTTGCGGACCGAAGCTTGGCAACGGTCGTGCCGTAGCGGCCGGCTATGCCGGAGAGCGTGTCGCCGGAGCGCACGACGTGTTCTGTCGTTCTGGGGCTCGAAGCCGTAACGGGCTTAGGCGGCTCTCTGGGTTCATCCCCTTCCGGGATCTCCAGGCGCTGCCCAACCTGAAGCCTTGACGAGGAAAGACGGTTCACGCGGCGCAGCTTCGTCGCGGAGACGCCGTAGCGTCCCGCGATGGACGAAAGCGTATCTCCGGAGCGAACCGTATAAATCACGCTCGAAGGCTCCACGTTCGCTTCGCCCGTTCTCGGAATGCGCAGGCGCTGACCGGCACGAATGGTATTTCCGGAAAGCCTGTTCGTCATTCTCAGGTCATCAACGGAAACGCCGTAGCGGCGGGCGATGTTGAAGAGTGAGTCACCACTTCTCACGGCATAAATAATATGGCCGCCCGAAGCCTGGGTCTTCGAAGAAGTTTTCGAGGAAGCAATGATCGGCGAGCGCGCCACATTGGGTACCGTGAGGACAAGGCGCTGACCGACGCGGAGACTGTCGGAGCGCAGGCGATTGGCCTGCACGATCGACTTCACCGTGATGTGCCAGCGTCGGGCAATGGTGGAGAGCGTATCGCCGCTTCTCACGCGGTAGGTCACCCGGCGCCAGGTCGTAAGCGGCGAAAGCCGCAGACGCGCATCAGCTTCCTCTGCGGAAATATCCGCCTGCTCATCGCCTTCAGCGAGTACTAGGAGGGTCGAATTTTCGAGCACCTTCCGACCTTCCGGAATGCCGTTCACTTCCCTGAGGAAGGACTCCGTCATGCCGGAGCGTTCAGCCACTTCGGCAAGCGATTCACCGCTCCGGAGACGATAAGTCGTCCAGTGCGAAAGAGGCTGCCCCGAATCCATCCAGCTCGCGAGGTTGTCCACGAAAAAGTCGAGACGATCGGCCGGAAGCAGCATCACGTTGTTGTGCGAGGCCACGATCACCGGGAGCTTAAAGCTTGGATTCAGCACCCGGAAATCCGCCTCGGACATTCCGGCCAGCTCCGCCGCCGTCTTGAGATCAATGTCGCGGGGTTTGGTAACGCGCACGAAGAAGGGTTCATTGCCGACATCAGGAAGTTCAATGCCGTATTTTCCCGGGTCGCTCACGATGCGCTTGATGGCTTCGAGCTTCGGCACATAGTTTGCCGTTTCCCGCGGCATGCTCAGATGCGCATAATGCGTCGCTTTCTTCTGGCGCTTCGCGCGCGAGATGGCGCGCTGCACGCTCCCTTCGCCCCAGTTGTAGGCGGCAAGCGCAAGCTGCCAGTCGTTGAAGAGCCCGTGCAGATATTCAAAGTAGTCGAGCGCCGCACGGGTGCTTTCAAGCACATCCCGGCGGTCGTCGCGCCAGAGATTCTGTTCAAGCGCGTAGTTTTTGCCCGTTGCCGGCATGAACTGCCAGAGGCCGGAGGCCTTGGCGCGCGACAGGGCTTCCGGCTGGAAGGCGCTTTCAACGAAAGGAAGGAGCGCGAGTTCTGTCGGAAGGTGCCTTGCCTCCACTTCCTCAACGATGTTGTAGAGGTACCGGCTCGCCCTCAGGGCCATGCGCCGGACGTAGTCCGGGTCCTTCGCGTAAAAGTCCGTCCAGCGGTCCACCGCAGCGGAATTAAGGTTGGGAATGGCAAAGCCCGATCGAATGCGCGCCCAGACATTCGCAGGGATGTCGGACTCGCGCGAAAGCGCCGCTTCGCTTGCGGCCTCCTCTACCTGCACCGCACCTTCCTCGGAAGGAATGGCTTCATCTGTCGTCGCAGCCGCTGTCGAAAGACTCAATGAAACGAGCGCGCCCAGAAGGGTCAATGAGCGAAGGACATGGAAACCAGTAGGCATGGCGCTGAAAAGAAAGAGAGGAAAAACAAATCGGGACAATAAGCGATTAATCTTAATGCCTGCATGGATGCGGACTTCGACTGAAGCCGCTCAGGATTCCTGGGAACCGCCCCAAATTACGCAACGAATTGTTATTCCCGCCTACTCTGATGCCCGCACTCACTTTTCAGGATTTTCTGCTTTCCGCCCCCGGCCAGCTTCTCCTTGAATGGGAGAAAGCCGCCTACAGCGAGCTGACGGCAGATGTCTTCGGCTCCTGCGCGCTTCAGGTCGGCATGCCTCAGCTCGATACGCTCGCCGCCAATCGCATGCAGGCGCACTGGCTGATTGATCCCCGGGGAGATCTTTGCGACCCGAAATTCACGCTCAACCGGATCGTTGCGGATCCTGCGCAGCTGCCGATTCAGAGCGAATCCATGGATCTGGTGACGCTTCCCCATACGCTCGATCTCGCCAAAAATCCTCAGCAGGTTCTTCGAGAGGCAGTGCGGGTCCTTGAGCCGGAAGGCAGGCTCATCCTGACGGCCTTCAATTCGCTCGGCCTCTGGTGGCTGCGGCAGCAGACCGTGAAGCTCGGCTGCAGGCCATATCTTCCGACGGAGCTTGTGCCGATATCGCTCTATCGCCTCAAGGACTGGCTTACGCTCCTGGGTCTTGAGGTCGACCGCGGAGTTTTCGGCATCTATGCGCCAGGCTTTCGAAGTCTGAAGAGACTTCATGCCTGGTCATGGCTCAACAAGGCGGGAGACCGCTGGATGCCGCAGTTTTCCAACCTGTTCCTCCTTTCTGCCGTAAAGCGCCTTCCAGGCCCCCGCATCGTCAGCTGCGAATCAATACAGAAACTCCCGGCTAAAATTCCTGCCCCCGGAGTGCCTGCGGCATCTTCAACAACCCACTCCACGCTTCTTGGAAAAAACTCTGATGGCTGATTCCTCGCCTAAAGTTCTCGAAATCTGGACCGACGGTGCCTGCAAGGGCAATCCCGGCGTCGGCGGCTGGGGCGCATTTCTCGTCTGGGGAGAGCATCGCCTCGAACTTTACGACGGCTCAAAGCTCACCACGAACAACCAGATGGAGCTCACAGCCGTTATTTCAGCGCTCTCTGCCGTGAAGCGCCCCTGCCCGATCATCATCCACACCGACAGCAGCTACGTGAAGGACGGCATCACAACGTGGATTCACAACTGGAAGCGGCGCGGCTGGAAAAAGGGGAGCAAAGGCGAAATCAAGAATATCGAGCTCTGGCAGGAGCTCGATCGCCTCGCCTCGCAGCACCAGATCGAATGGCGATGGGTCAAGGGCCACGCCGGCAACCCGGGCAATGAAAAAGCCGATCAGCTGGCGAATTTAGGCGTTGAAGCTGCGCTCGGCAGAAGACCGGCCAAGCGTTCCTGACGCCCGGAGAAGTACCGCAAACACGGTATACTTCAGAACTTTTCCTTGCAAACTACCGTTCTTCAGGTAATATTTCGCTTCTCGCAAATGCGCGGTTAGCTCAGGGGTAGAGCACTGCCTTCACACGGCAGGGGTCACTGGTTCAATCCCAGTACCGCGTACCAGAATTCTTCAGAAGGCCTGTTTCTGCTTTGGAACGGGCCTTTTGTTTTGCCCGGATGCAGACATGACGAAGGAGCGCTTCCGGAACTCCCGGCCTCTTGCTCCTAATCGGAGCGCCAGCGGCGACGCAGAGGCAGCACATCAAGCAGCGCGAGATAATCGCGTTGCTTTTTAGTTGTAAGGTCCGGCATCCATCGCAGCGATGAGGCGCTGCGGTGCATCGTCATGCCTCGAATCACACAAAGCACGGCGTCCAGCGAGTTGCCCGGCACGGCGATTTTCCTGGCCTCGCAGACAGTGCGCAGCTTCCTCGACAGCAGACAGCGCAGCGACATGGCCAATACAAAAGCGAAGGTCTTGCCGGCACAGCTTTTTCCTGTAACCGACAGGCGTTCCCCGCTAAGGTCGGATTTGAGGATTCTGTAGAGCGCCTCAATCTTGCCTCGCTGGCGATAAACGGTCAGTGCTGCCCATGGATCGGAATAAGCGTTGGTCTTGATGGCAAAGCATCCAGCGAATTCCAGACGCCTGCAGATCTCTTCGCTGTTCTTCACCCAGTTTGGGCTGTCCTTGCTGCCGATATTGCAGATCAGCCTTCCATAATCCGCCCATTGCTTCGGATCGACTTTCCTGTTCTCGATTTTGGCCTCGAGAATCTCCTCCACATTGGCGAGTACGCTTCGCTTCTCATTAAGCGCCAGCTCATCCGAGTAATAGAGGTGAGTGTTGACTTTGACGGTGACGCATCCGCTTTCCGTGCGCTGCTGCCAAAGCTCACCCTTCACGACAATCGCCGAGCAATCAAATTTCGTCGAGTAGTGAATATGGCTTTGGAGTTCTGCCTTATGCTTTACAAACAACTTCTTCAGCGCACCCTCCGTGATGGGACATCCGGTAACGATTTTCAGGCCATTATCGATCTGTTTTTGGATGTTGAAGACCGACTTGTAGCCTCGATCCGTAACGAGCTCGATCTCATTGAACTCGATGCCGTTTTCGCCCATGCAGTCAAGGAGATAGCTCAGGCTGGCGTTGTCATTGACTAAGTCCCGATATTCATGAGCGTAGATCACTTCTCCGGTGTTCTGGTCGCAAGCCAGTGCGAGGTTGATCTGCGGAAGATGCCCGTCTCGCTTGGCCTTGCCGTATTCAGCAAGCTCGTTCGTCTCCGAGTAGGTCGGGATGCTCGTGCTCTCAAAAGCGATCGTCAACGGACAAAGCTCCGCCGACGGAGCTTTGTCCGACAGTTGCTTTCGAGCCTCGCGTGCTTTGGACATCAGAACGTCATAGCGCGAGCGAAAGAACGCATTCGTTTTCCCCCGGGTTACGCGTCGAAGGAGTTCAGAAATCCGCTGTCCGGAAAGCGGAGGAACATTCGGCAAATACACGCCGCCCAGCCACGTCGCAAAGTTCTGCATGGAGCCGGAAGGTTCGCACAACAAGTACACGCTGATGGCAGCAAGCAGATGGCCGTCTTCCTTGCCGAAGGCAGAATCAAGCGAATCCAGGATGCCGGAGCTTTGCAGATGTGACCAGGCCGTTGCGGTGCGGCCGTATTCAAGACTCATCTGCCGGCGATCCAATTCAAGAAGCTCCTGAGGCGTCTGCTCTGCCAGAAGCTGTTCCTGACGGAGTTGTTCCTCCTGTTCAGCCGCCTCGGGATTGACTTTCAGATATTCATCCCGCTCCAGCAGCTTGTTTTCAAAGAAGAAAAGTTCCTTCCCGGCATATTGCGGGAAAGCTTCCAGGAATGCCTTCCCGGGGCGAATGGAGAGATCTTCCTGCAGGCGGCCTACATGGACGCGCTTTGCGATGCGCGCCTGTTTCTTTTCGGGGTCCCATCGATTGATGGAAGCCTTGACGTAAGGGAGACCGGAGCGGCCGGCTTTATCGACGTAGAAGTTCCAGGAAGGACCGTTCGGAGAAGGCTTGCGAGGCATGACATAGCTCAGAATATATTATATTAGGAGCTAGTATAGTATAACAAAAAAACCGTGAGATCTTTTTGAAGAAAACTCACGGGGTTTCGATATTTTCTAAGGATGCTCTGAGCAAATCGAAAGATAATGCATTAATTGCATAAGTATCAAATATATGATAGAATATATCTATCATGAATAGATCTGCGAGAGGCTCCTGATGGAACAGCTTTCGTTGTCAGACCGTGAAACCAGTCTTCGCCGGAAAACCCGCAAAACCCGTACGGAACGCCTCACCGAACGGTTGGAAAAGCTTGTCCCCCTGGTCAGACCTTCTTGCACTGATTCAGCCCTTCTACTACGAGTCAGGCCGCCGCGGCCGGCAGCCTTTCCCTCTTGAGCTGATGCTCCGGATTCATCTGCTTCAGATCGCCTACAACATGAGCGATCCCCAGATGGAGGACTTTCTTCACGAGAACTCTACTGCTCGACAA
>CAKQON010000050.1 GCA_934255515.1 uncultured Sutterella sp. | reverse complement strand
CAGGTCTATGAGCAGATCGGCGTCACCCCTCCCGCGGGGAAGCACTATTTTTGGTGCTAGTCCGCGGGAGTTTGGGTGACGCGTCAGAGGAGGCCGGCCGCCCGAAGCTGCCTCACGGCTTCCTTCCAGCGCTCCGTGCTTCTCAGAGCCTCGAGCCCGAGAGGCGTCCCCGAATCAGGGAGAAGCCCGGCCAGGCGCTCAGAGAAACGCTCGGGTCGCTCCCAGTCGAGATCGCGAAGAATCTCATCGACCTCATCGGGATGATTGCAGTGAAGCACCATGTCGCAGCCTGCCGAAAGCGCACGGCGGGCCCGGTCCGCCACTGATTCAGAGCTTCCGGCGCCCTTCATGGAAAGATCGTCCGAGAAGACGAGGCCCGTAAAGCCGATCTCGTCGCGCAGAATATCCTTCAAAAGCGTCGGCGAGAAGGTGGCCGTTTCGCCGTCGAATCCCTCGTAGGCGACGTGCGCCGTCATGAGAGAGGAGAGTTCTGAGGCGAGCCCCCGATAGACATCAAGGTCCGAAAGCACTTTTTCCCTCGGGCGCTCGTCCGTGGGGAGCGCGACGTGGCTGTCTGCTTCCGCCCAGCCGTGTCCCGGAAAGTGCTTCCCGCAGGAACCCATGCCACCCGCGCGGAGCCCCGAAATGAGGCCGCGCGCATTGCGCTCAACCTCCGCGGGCGTTTTCCCGAGCGAGCGGTTTCCGATCACCTTCGAGCGTCCGTAGTCGATGTCGAGTACGGGCGTAAAGCTGAAGTCGACCCCCACGGCGCGAAGTTCCGAGGCGAGGATGAATCCCGCCTGCGCGAGGAGCCCCGGCGCACGGGAACCGAGCCGCAGGAAGTCCCCCATGGGCGGAATTTCGGTAAAGCCTTCACGAAAGCGCTGCACGCGCCCGCCTTCATGATCAACCGTGATCAGAATGCCGGGACGGACCGCATGAATGGCGCCCGTAAGCGCAGTCAGCTCCTCAGGCGTGGAATAGTTTCGCGTGAAGAGAATCACCGCGCCCGTGAGCGGATGCTGAAGGCGCCTGATCTCATGGGCGCTGAGCGCCGTGCCTTCAATATCGACCACGACGGGACCGAGCGAGCGCGCGCGTTCGAGCTTTTCAAGCGTGAGCATTCGCTTACTCCGCGGCGATTTTGTCGAGGAGTTCGTTGTAGCGACACACGGTCTCGGCAAAGCCGAACTGGAGCGCCTCAGCCGTAAAGGCGTGGCCGATCGAGACTTCGAGCACATTGCCGCAGGCCTTAAGGAGCGGCTCAAGATTATCGAGCGACAGATCATGGCCGGCATTGACGCCGAGCCCCACTTCATCGGCAAGCTTCGCGCAGTCGGCATAGGGCGTGACGATCGCGTCCGCAATCGGCGTATTCCAGGCGTCTGCATAGGCTTCGGTATAGAGCTCAATGCGGTCGGCCCCGACTTCCTTGGCAAAACGCGTGTACTCGGGCTCCGGATCCATGAAGAGGCTCACGCGGCAGCCGTAGGACTTTGCTTCCTCAATCACGGGAACGAGCCTGGCGCGCACTTCCGGATCAGAAAAGTCAAAGCCGTGGTCTGAGGTTTTCTGACCCACGGCATCGGGCACGAAGGTCGCCTGATGCGGGCGGATGTCGCGCAGGATCGGCATCAGATTTTCGAAGGGATTCCCTTCGATATTGAATTCCCGGCCCGGATATTCCTTCACGAGGTCGCTCAGGGGCTTCAGGTCGCTCACGCGGATGTGGCGCTCATCGGGACGAGGATGTACGGTAAGGCCCGCTGCTCCCGCCTCAAGCGCGATGCGGCCGAAGAAGACCGGATCGGGCCAGTTGCCTTCGCGGGAATTGCGGATAAGCGCGACTTTATTCAGATTGACGGAAAGCTGAGTGCGGACCATAAACGCGAAACTCCAGAGCAATTTGAAGCCGGATGCCTTCTGAAGAAAGCTTTTCGGCTGAGATAGAGCCTTCGAGCATAACACGCGCCCAGAGACACGGAAGTATCCGTCTGTTTCCCGGAATGACGGTGAAAAAACCGTCAGAGGCGCTTCAGTTCCGCGAGCACGCGCCGCGTCCTGAGCGGCCGGCCGTCAAGCCGCAGTTCAATCGCCTCGCGGTAGATTTCCCGCGCTGCGCGAAGCGCTTCCGAGCGTTCAAGGCGTCCTGCGAGGACGTCGAGCACATCACGTCTCTCCCACGTGCGGATTTCATTCCCGATCGTCCCGGAAACGCCGGCAAGATCGCCTGTCGAGCGAAGCGCGAATCTCGGCGCCTCCTCGCCCTCGGAAATGAGCACCTGCCAGCCGCAGATGCGAAGGAGCTCCGCCTCAAAGCGCCTCAGACCCCGCTGCTGCGCGGCGGGATCGGGGAGCGTGAGCGCTTCAAGCACGCGGACATAGGCTGTAAAGAGCCCTGGATGAACGTCCTCGCGCTCGGTGAGCCGCATGAGAAGTTCATTCACGTAAAACCCGGAAAGAAGCGCCTCTCCTCTCAGAGGCGGAAGAATGCCGAGCCAGTCCGCCCGCGTGAGGATCTTCGCTTCCTTGCGTCCCGTCCAGGAAAGCTTCAGCGGAACAAAGGGCATCAGCATCCCCCTGAGCGTTGAGCCCGGGCGCTTCGCGCCCCTTGCAATGAGGAGGAGCCTTCCGAAGCGCGCGGTAAAGGCGTCGAGCACAAGGCTCGATTCGCTCCAGGGGTAGGTGTGCAGAATGAAGGCGGGCTGCCCGGCGGGTCGTCCGGCCTTTTTCCCCGACGGGCGATCGCTTTCAGCTTCAATTTCAGACATGATCTCGAGCGCAGCGCGCTCGTTCCCGATGAGGTGCGCGATGCTTTCCTCATCATCCCGGCGCTTTGCGCGGAGCGCGGGCGCCGACGCCGGGGAAGAAACCTCTTCTGGAAGCTTCTTCTCCGGCGTCAGGTTTTCTGATGCTGAACGTTCCGTCACGAAGGATCCGCTTGTGATGAAGAAGATCAGTCGTAGCCGAGGGTCTTCAGCGCCTTTACGTCGTCGGACCATCCGCGGCGCACGCGCACCCAGACTTCAAGGTGCACGGGGCAGCCGAGTTGCTCGGCGATGTCGGCGCGCGCAAGACGGGAAATTTCACGGAGCTTTGCGCCCTTTTCGCCGATCACGATCGGCTTGTGGCTCTCGCGGTCTACAATGAGCGTGGCGACGATGTCCGCATGGCGTTGGCCGTTTTCCTCGGTTTCCCTCCAGCGGTCGATCGTGACCGCGGTGCCGTAGGGAAGCTCGTCGCCCAGAAGCCTGAAGGCCTTTTCGCGAATCGTTTCGGCCGCCATGAAGCGCGGCGACTTGTCCGTATAGAGCTCGGGATCAAAGTACGGAATGCTTTCCGGAAGAAGCTTCTCGATCTCCTTCAGGAGGTCGTCGAGCTGGCGGTGCTTCTCCGCCGATACCGGCACGATGGACGCAAAGGGGAAGCGCCTCATGGAATCGGCCATGAGGGGGAGCATTGCGTTTCTGTCCTTCGCGAGATCGGTCTTGCTGATGGCGAGGATGACGTTCGAAGCGTCCTTCGGGATGAGCGAAAGCACTTCGAGGTCCGCAGGCCGCCAGCCGGAAGACTCAATGAGGAGCACGGTCGCATCCACCTCGCCCAGGGTCGAGCGGACGGAGCGGTTCATGCGGCGCGTAAGCTGAGTCTTTACTTTCGTCTGAAAGCCCGGCGTGTCGACGAAGATGAACTGCGCCAGCTCGGTCGTGAGGACGCCCAGCACGCGGTTGCGCGTGGTCTGGGGCTTCTTCGAGGTGATCGAAACCTTTTCGCCCACAAGCGCGTTGATGAGGGTCGATTTTCCGACATTCGGGCGCCCCACCACCGCCACGTAGCCGCAGCGGAAGCCTTCGGGAACCTTGACGGAATTGAGCGCGCCTGCACGGGCAAGCATCGCCTCAAAGTCGCTCTCGGACGATTCAGCGGGCGCCTCCTTTTCGGGGAGCTCCTGCGGGTTCAAGTTCTCTTCAGTCATTTCGAGCGCTCCTTCACCAGTAGAAGGGCCGCCTCGGCGGCTGCCTGTTCGGCAGCGCGGCGGCTTGCGGCCTTTCCGGTCGTAAGGATGTTGAGGAAATGGATGCGGCACTCGCATTCAAAGGAACGCTCATGCGCCGCGCCCGTCGTATTGACGATCGCGTATTCGGGACGCGGAAGATGCTCACCCTGAAGGAGTTCCTGCAGGCGCGTCTTCGGATCTTTGCTCATCTTCTCGGGCGTAAGTGCTGTGAGAATCGGCTCGTAGAGATGCAGAATCACGCGCTGAGCGGTCTCAAAGCCCGCCTCGCGGAAAACCGCACCGAAGATCGCCTCCATAGCGTCGGCGAGAATGGACGGGCGATGAGCGCCTCCCGTCTTGATTTCGCCTTCGCCCATGAAGAGAAATGAGGAAATATCGATTCGGGTCGCAATCTCAAAGAGCGTTCCCTCGCAGACGAGGTTTGCGCGCACGCGCGACAGTTCGCCCTCGTTGAAGTGCTTGTCGCGCAGAAAAAGCGCGTAGCCGATGACGCAGTTGAGAACCGAGTCGCCCAAGAATTCCAGACGCTCGTTATGCTCCTGAGCGAAGCTGCGGTGGGTGACCGCACGCCTTAGGAGCTTTTTATCGATGAATTCATACCCGATTCGTTTTTCGAGCTCTGTAAGCGGAAGCATGTCTTGTTAGTCTTCTATTAATGCCTGGGGGTCACATTCGGAACCATTTCGGTCAGCGGAAGCTGCCGATGCGGGTCATATCTCCGAAATTGGCCCAGATGAATACAGCCCGGCCGACCAGATTTTCGTCAGGCACGAAGCCCCAGTAGCGGCTGTCCTCGCTGTTGTCGCGGTTGTCGCCCATGACGAAGTACTTCCCGTCGGGAACGGTGCAGACGAAGCCGCGGTTGTTGTAGTCGCAGGTCTCTTCCTTTCTCATAACGGCATGCATGGGAACCCAGCTCGGACGGCGGTGGTCGAGCGCCATGAGGTGCGAGACGCCTGCGAGATCCTCGTCGCGTTCGTCAAGCGTCACCATCGTGGATTCGTCGACGAAGTCGCGAGGATCGCTCTGCTTCTGCTCGACGCCGTTGATGTAGACGACCTTGTCGCGGTATTCCACGCGGTCGCCCGGGACGCCCACGACGCGCTTGATGAAGTCGACGTTCTCATCCATCGGATAGCGGAAGACGACGACATCGCCGCGCTTCGGCGCGCCGAAGTCGATCACCTTCATGTTCGACACCGGAAGACGAATGCCGTAGTCGAACTTGTTGACGAGGATGAAGTCGCCGATATGAAGCGTCGGAAGCATCGATCCGGAAGGAATGCGGAAGGGCTCGAAGAGGAAGCTCCTCAGGAGGAAGACCACCAGAATCACCGGGAAGAGCCCGGCGGTGTATTCGAGCCACCAGGGCTGACGAATCGCCCTGGCGCGGATCGCGCGGTATTCATCGGCAACCGAAGCTTCGCCGCGGCGCAGCGCCTCGCGGTTGGCGGCCTCGAACTCGCTCGCGAGCGCCTCGGCCTTCCTCACCCGGGCGGGATAAAACTTCACGCGCTCGAGAATCCAAAAAATGCCCGTGAAGATCGAGAGGAGAAATAGGATCAGAGCGAAATTCATCAGAGTCTTCTTTAAAAATTACTTTTCTTCCGTCTGGAGGATCGCGAGGAAGGCTTCCTGCGGAATCTCCACGCTGCCCACCTGCTTCATGCGCTTCTTGCCGGCCTTCTGCTTTTCAAGGAGCTTGCGCTTGCGGGTGATGTCGCCGCCGTAGCACTTCGCAAGAACGTTCTTTCTGAGCGCCTTCACATTCTCGCGGGCGATGATGTTGGCGCCGATGGCCGCCTGAATGGAGACTTCATACATCTGGCGGGGAATGAGCGTTCTCAGGCGTTGCACGAGCTCGCGTCCGCGGGGAACCGCATTGGAGCGGTGCATGATCGCGGAGAGCGGGTCCACCTTGTCGCCGTTGATGAGGATGTCGACGCGAACGACGTCCGCCGCACGGTACTCCTTGAACTCATAGTCCATGGAAGCATAGCCTCGCGTCAAGGACTTCATGCGGTCGAAAAAGTCAAGAACGATTTCAGCGAGCGGGAGATCATAGGTGAGGTGCACCTGACGGCCGTGGTAGGCGAGGTTCGTCTGAATGCCGCGCTTTTCCTGGCAGAGCTTCATCACGGCGCCCACGAATTCGTTGGGCACGAAGATCGTGACCGAATCGATGGGTTCACGGATTTCCTCGATCTTGTCGACGGGCGGAAGCTTCGAGGGGTTTTCAACCTGAATCACTTCGCCGTCGGTGAGGAGCACCTCATAGACGACGGAAGGCGCCGTCGTGATGAGGTCCATGTTGTATTCGCGCTCGAGACGCTCCTGAACGATGTCCATGTGAAGGAGCCCTAGGAACCCCGCGCGGAAGCCGAAGCCGAGGGCCTGAGAGCTCTCGGGCTCAAAGCGCAGCGCCGCGTCGTTCAACTGGAGCTTCGTGAGCGCGTCGCGAAGCGCGTCGTACTGGTTCGACTCAACCGGGAAGAGGCCCGCGAAGACCTGAGGCTTCACGGCTTTGAAGCCCGGAAGAGGCTTCTCGGCGGGCTTCTGGGCGAGCGTCACCGTGTCGCCCACGCGGGCGTGCTTCAGTTCCTTGATGCCCGCAATCACAAAGCCCACTTCGCCCGCGGAGAGCGCATCGCGAAGCTTGCTCTTCGGCGTGAAGACGCCCACCTGTTCAACGAGGTGCGTGGCGCCCGTTGCCATCAGCTGAATCTTGTCCTTCGGACGGATCGTGCCGTTCACCACGCGCACGAGCATCACGACGCCGACGTAGTTGTCGAACCAGGAGTCGATGATGAGGGCCTGGAGCGGCGACGCAGGATCGCCCTTGGGCGCGGGAACGTCGCGCACGACGCGCTCGAGAATCTCGTCGACGCCGAGACCCGTCTTCGCGGAACAGGGAATCGCATCCGTCGCATCGATGCCGATCACGTCCTCGATTTCCTCGGCAGCGGCAATCGGATCCGCGCTCGCAAGGTCCATCTTGTTGAGGACCGGGATCACGGAAACGCCGAGATCAATCGCGGTGTAGCAGTTGGCCACTGTCTGCGCCTCAACGCCCTGCGTCGCATCGACGACGAGGAGCGCGCCTTCGCAGGCGGAGAGCGAGCGGCTCACTTCATAGGAAAAGTCAACATGCCCCGGCGTGTCGATGAGGTTGAGCTCATAGACCTTTCCGTCCTTCGCCTTGTAGCGAAGCGCAGCCGTCTGGGCCTTGATCGTAATGCCGCGCTCCTTCTCGAGATCCATGCTGTCGAGCACCTGCTCGCTCATTTCACGGTCGGAGAGGCCGCCGCAGCGCTGAATCAGGCGGTCGGCAAGCGTTGACTTGCCATGGTCGATATGGGCGATGATCGAAAAGTTGCGAATGTTCTGCATCGTCAGGGAAATGGTGTTCAGTCGGGGCGAGATCATTGCTCGGCGGTTGGCGAGCGATCAGAAATAATCAGAACGAGCGGCCGTCTGCTGGGCGCTCGGAATCCGCGCTTTCCAAATTAAGTCAAGGCGGCAAAAATCCCCGGAATCCGGGATTTTACAGCAGATGCGGCGCCCTTCTCTCGCCCGCAAGAGAAAAAGGACGCCTCCCCGTAATGAGAAGACGTCCTTTCCGAAATCAGCGCGTTTTCAACGCGGCAATCAGGCTTCGTAGCGCTTGTAGATCACCGTCGAATTCGTGCCGCCGAAACCGAAGGAATTCTTCATCGCCGCGCGGATCGTCATCTTTCTCGCCTTGTTGGCGCAGAAGTCGATTCCCTCGCACTCCGGATCAACCTTGTCGAGGTTGATGGTCGGGGGCGAAACCTGTTCGGCAACGGCCATGACGGAGAAGACGGACTCGATGCCGCCCGCGCCGCCGAGAAGGTGGCCCGTCATTGACTTGGTGGAGTTGACGACAAGCTTCTTTGCGTGTTCGACGAAGACCTCGCGGATCGCCTTCACTTCATTGGCGTCGCCAACGGACGTGGAGGTGCCGTGCGCATTGAGGTAGTCGATGTCGTCGGGATTCATGCCGGCATGGCGAAGCGCCATGCGCATGCAGCGGACCGGACCGTCGGTGGCAGGCGTCGTGATGTGATGCGCGTCGCCAGAGAGACCGTAGCCCACGACTTCGGCATAAATCTTCGCGCCGCGTGCCTTGGCGTGCTCAAGCTCCTCGAGAACGAGAACGCCGGAACCCTCGCCCATCACGAAGCCGTCGCGGTCGGCGTCGAACGGACGGGAAGCCTTCTCGGGCTCGTCGTTGCGGCGCGAAAGCGCGTGCATGGCGTCGAAGCCGCCGATGCCCAACTTGCAGACCGTCGCTTCAGCGCCGCCCGCGATCATCACGTCCGCATCGCCGCGGGCGATGATGTACATCGCCTCTCCGATGGAGTGAAGACCGGTCGAGCAGGCCGTGACGTGCGCAATGTTGGGGCCCTTCAGGCCCTTCATGATGGCGAGCTGACCCGAGACCATGTTGATGATGCAGCCCGGGATCATAAAGGGAGAAATGCGGCGGGGACCGCGGCTCACCATCGCGTCGTTGTTGGCGCAGATGGAGGGAAGACCGCCGATGCCCGCACCGATCGCAACGCCCGTCATCGGAGCGTTTTCCTCAGTGATCTCGAGGCCGGAGTCCTCAAGCGCCATCAGGCCGGCGGCAACGCCGAAATGCACGAAGCGGTCGAAGCGGCGGACTTCCTTGACGCCGAGGTACTTCGCGGCGTCGAAATCCTTCACTTCGCCTGCGATCTGGCAGCCGAATTCAGAAGGATCAAAGGCGGTGATGCGGCCGATGCCGCTCTTGCCTTCAAGCGCATTCTTCCAGCTTGTCGCAAGATCCGCGCCAAGGGGGGAGACCATGCCGAGGCCGGTCACGACTACGCGGCGATTCATCATTTCCAAAAACTCCTTGCTTCCCGCCCTGAGCATCCAGAAGCTCCGACGGATGGATTAGCAGAAACTCGGGATATCCCTGTCCCCGCAAACAAAGCGGGACCCGTTGCCGAGTCCCGCTGATGCCTGGTCTTCCTATGAGGACGACTGCGAAGTCCGAAATTCCTCTTTGCTGAAGCGCACAGGCCGGCTCTTCCTAGAGAGAATGCCGATTACTTGTTGACGGCAGCCTTGACGAAGTCAACAGCCTGCTGAACCGTGCGGAGGTTTTCCTGCTCGGTATCAGGGATTTCAATGCCGAAAGCGTCCTCGAGAGCGAGGGACATTTCAACGGTGGTCAGGCTGTCGGCGCCGAGGTCTTCGATGAAGGAGGATTCGTTCTTGATGTCCTCTTCCTTGATGCCAAGCTGTTCGGCGATGATCTTCTTGACCTTCTGTTCGATTTCGTCCATTTTTAATTTCACTCCGTAGGGGTTGATTTCACTTTGGGAAAACCCCGTGCTTATGGAGCAGGCAGGGTTGAAAAAAAGTTTATCCGGTGATTTTAGCAAAAGCCTTTCTGAGGTGCTTTTGAAAATCAGCCCATAAACATGCCGCCGTTCACATGGAGCGTAACGCCCGTCAGATAGGCGCCCGCAGGCGATGCGAGGTAGAGGCAGGCATTGGCGATGTCATCCGTTTGACCGAGGCGGCCGAGGGCAATCTGCTTGAGGAGCGCTTCGCGGTGATCCTCAGGAAGATCCTTCGTCATGTCGGTATCGATGAAGCCCGGGGCGACGCAGTTGACCGTCACGCCGCGCGAACCGATTTCGCGCGCAAGAGCCTTCGTCATGCCCATAAGGCCCGCCTTGGCGGCGGCATAGTTCACCTGACCGGCATTGCCCATGGCGCCCACAACGGACCCCATGGAGATGATGCGGCCGGAGCGCTGCTTCATCATCGGACGAACGCAGGCGCGCGCAAGGCGGAAGGCTGCCGTGAGATCCGTTTCAATCACGTCTTCCCAGGCGTCGTCCTTCATGCGAAGAACGAGGTCGTCCTTCGTGATGCCGGCATTGTTGACGAGAATGTCGATTCTACCCTTTTCCTTCACGAGGTCGGTCACTGCCTTCTGGGAAGCCGCCGCATCGCAGACATTAAGCACGATGCCCTTGCCCGAACCGCCGAGTGCCGCTGCGCGCTCGGTAATTTTCTGCGCGCCCGCTTCCGAGGTCGCCGTGCCGACGACGTAGGCGCCCGCCTTCATGAAGGCTTCCATGACCGCCGCGCCGATGCCGCGGGAAGCGCCCGTCACAAGGGCCACCTGGCCGGCGAGAGCGTCGGCAGCAAAAATCATCTTTTCCATTTTTATGATCCTGATTTCCTTTGAATTCGGTGCTTACTGCGCGGCCTTCAGCTTCTCGAGCGCGGCGGCAAGCGTCGCCGCATCCGAAATGCCGTAGATGCGGATTTCAGGCGCAATGCGGCGGATGAGGCCCTGGAGGACCTTTCCCGGACCACATTCGACGATGTCCGTGACGCCGTCGGTCGCCATCTTCTGGATGGTCTTCACCCACTGCACAGGCGAGGAAACCTGCTCGGCGAGCACCGTTCGGATTTCAGCAGGATTCGCAAGCGTCTTAACGTCCACATTGGCGATAACGGGAATTTCCGGCACAGAAAGTGCGACTTCCGCAAGCCGGGCGGCAAGCTTTTCGCCCGCGGGCTTCAGCATGCTCGAATGGAAGGGACCCGAAACAGCAAGTTCAATAGCGCGGCGGCAGCCTTTAGCCTTGACGAGTTCAATCGCCTTCGCGAGGGCTTTCTTTTCGCCCGCGATGACGACCTGGCCGGGAGAATTGAAGTTGACGGCTTCAACCGGTCCCGTCTTGGAAGCTTCCGCGCAGCACTCAAGCACATCCGAGTCGGAGAGACCGATCACGGCGCACATGCCGCCGACGCCAACGGGAACGGCGCTCTGCATCGCTTCAGCACGGAAGCGCACGAGCTTCACAGCCTCTTCGAAGCCGAAAACGCCGGAAGCAGTGAGTGCGGAATATTCGCCGAGCGAATGACCAGCCATCACCTCGGGCTTCATGCCGCCGGCAGCAAGCCAGGCTTCATAAAACGCAACGCTTGCCGTGAGCAGCGCGGGCTGAGTATTGACGGTGAGGCCAAGCTCTTCAGCAGGACCTTCCGCAATCAACTTTGAGATCGGGAAACCGAGCGCAGCATCCGCACGACGCACGTAGTCCTCAACAACCGCGTTGCCGGAAAAGCCGTTCAGCATGCCGACAGACTGGCTGCCCTGGCCGGGGAAGACAAAAGCTAGACGCATAGTCCAGGCTCCTAGTAAAGAATGAAAGAGAGACTATCAGACGTTTGCACGCCACTTGAGAATTGCCGAGCCCCAGGCCATACCGGCGCCGACCGCCTGCAGAAGCACCAGGTCGCCGTCCTTCACGCGGTTTTCCTTCACGGCAGCGTCAAGCGCCAGAGGAACGCTGGCGGCGGAGGTATTGCCGTGCTCGCTCACCGTCCTCACCATCGCCTCATCAGGGATTCCGAGCTTCTTCGCAACCATCGTCATGATGCGCAGATTTGCCTGATGGGGAACGAAGAGCTTCACTTCAGAAGGCGAAACGCCGGCAAGGCGCGCCACCTCTTCTGCCGATCCGGTAAGACCGTCGACAGCGAGCTTGAATACCTGCCTGCCGTCCATGTTGATGTAGGGCGAACCGGCAATACGGCCGTTGCTCAGGCAGGCGGTGAGGCCGAGCACCTTTTCATCGTAGCGCCCGTCTGCATACATGCGGGCGGCGAGAATCCCCGGCGCGTCGCTTGCCTCGAGGGCAACCGCACCCGCACCGTCGCCGAAAAGAACGCACGTGGATCGATCGTTGAAGTCGATCACGCGGGACATGGTTTCAGCGCCGACAACCAGTGCGCGTCGATAGGGGCCGGCGCGGAGCATCGCGTCCGCAGCGTTGAGGGCATAGATAAAGCCCGCGCATACGGCCTGAACGTCGAACGCCGCGCATCCGGTGCAGCCGAGCATCGACTGAACGTGCGCGGCCGTCGACGGAAATACCATGTCGGGCGTCGTGGTCGCAACCACGATGAGATCGATGGAATCCGGCTCAAAATGAGCGCGCTCCATGGCCTCCCTCGCTGCTGCGGCGGCTAATTCTGTGGTTGTTTCACCGAGAGTGGGATCTGCGAAGCGCCGGGCTTCAATGCCCGTACGCGTGCGAATCCATTCGTCATTGGTTTCCACCCCGATCGATGCGAGGCGGATCGCTAGCTCAGCATTGGAGATCCGAGTCTTCGGAAGCGCAGAGCCCGTTGCGGCAATGCGTGAATACATGCTCATGTGGCGGCCGTACCGGTAATTATCTGAATCAACAGATATTACACGTACAGATTTCTGCGGGAACTGCGTTCTCATCGCCCTCACGGCGTAGCGTCTACTTGGTATTTCCGCCGCCCGGCCATAAAAAAAGGGACCCTGTCAGGGATCCCTCTTTTTTCGCTTTTCTGCGCCCTCGTAATTCTTGGCCTTCGAATCACGCGTCAGCTTCCAAGCCTCTTGCGTCGAGCACAATCACCGTGGGGTGCGCGCGGCATCTTCGCGCGAGGCTTCTATTGAAGCTGAACGTTCAGGGCTCAGCCTCAGCCAGGATTATTCGTCCTGCTTCGTCGCGATGACCTTCTTGCCGCGATAGAAGCCGGTCGGGCTGATGTGATGACGACGATGGACTTCACCGGTCGTCGCTTCGACAGCCGTCGGAGGATTCTTCAAGAAGTCATGAGCACGGCGATTGCCGCGACGGGCGACCGATTTCTTATTCTGCTGAACAGCCATGGCTAACCCCACGTAGGTTTAAGCGAGTGTCGAAAAAATTTGCTTCCGTGACCAGGCACTCGTTCCAGAACACGGAATTCCATGATTGCACTGCAGGTTCCCTTCCGGGTACATGCAGCAAGCGGCGGATTTTATCAAATCTCCAGAAAAATCTCAGCCGGAGATCAGATATTTTTATTCCGAAGCCTTACAGGAAAAAAGGGGAAGCCTGTCGACTTCCCCTTCTCTAAAAATCTGGAGCGGGAGACGAGTCTCGAACTCGCGACCTCAACCTTGGCAAGGTTGCGCTCTACCAACTGAGCTACTCCCGC
>CAKQON010000049.1 GCA_934255515.1 uncultured Sutterella sp. | reverse complement strand
GCGATTCGGGAAACTCAGTTATGGGATGGAGCTACTTCCCTATAGGTATCGTTTGCCCGGTAATTTCCGAAGAGCCTTTGTTTTCCTTCGTGTCCCTGAAGATCTTCGCGTTGAAGTCGGGATCCTTCTTCGCTCTAATCGCGTCATTCCAGCGGTTGACCGAGGTCTTGAGCGACTCCGCCTGAATGCCGTAGAACTTTGCGAGCTCATCGAGATTCGCGAAGCGCCGGATGGAGCCGTTTTCCATGCCCGCCTTGATGGTGGACGGAGGCACGTGGTCGGCATTCTCTTCAGAAACCAGAATCACTGCAGGATGTCCCGTCGCAATGATGGCGTCGGAGCGCACCTTGCGGTTGCCCGTTTCGTTGACGAAGCGTCTGCCGGTCTTCGGATCCACCATGAGGCCGTAGCCCACCGACGACTCAACGAACTTCGGGCAGACGCCGAAACCCTTTTCGTCGGGCGAGGTCCAGGGACCGAGCTGAATCCAGTCCATCTGCACGTCCGCCGCGCCGATTCTCTGCGCGGCCATCATGGCGTCGCCCGTGGCGCCCGGCTGATTGGTCGACTCGAGCTGAGGCCCGAGCCTCGGATCGTGAAGCATTCTGAGCTTCACGTTCTGCGAAAAGCCGCCGCCCGCCACCACGACGCCTCTGCGGGCGCGAACGAACATCCGGGTGCCGGAATCCTCTTTCGGGAAAACGTAGTTCTTCACGAGCTCGGCGCCGATGACCGCTCCCTTTTCATCCGTCACGAGGTTGACGAGACGCGTTCTGGTTTCGACTGCGACGCCAATCTCCTTCGCCTTCTTCGCCATGGGGCCGACCATATTCGCGCCGTTGCCGTTCATGTAGCAGGCCGAGCGCGCGACGGAGTGGCCGCCCTGGTAGCCCAGGCGGTCGAACTTGACGCCGAGGAAGTCTTTCGCCCAGCGGTACGCATCCAGAGCGCCGTAAGCGACAACCTTCGCGCACTCCACATTGGCGAGTCCCCCGCCCGACTTCAGCATGTCGGCAAGGAGCAGTTCAGGACTGTCCTTGATGCCGGCTGCTACCTGAAGGTCGTTGCCCGGAGAGGCGAGTCCGCCGCCCGAAAGAATGGAATTTCCGCCGATGATCGACATCTTTTCGATGCAGAGCACATCCGCGCCTTCCGTTCTGGCTTCAATCGCCGCGGCGAGCCCCGCGAATCCCGAACCCACCACGAGCACGTCGACCGTGCGGTCCCATGCCTGCGGGGCCTTGACGCCGCGGGCGAGTGCGCCCGAAGATGCGAGCGCTAATGCCGTGCCGCCCGCGAGCCCTAATGCCGCGCGGCGGTTCATGCGTGCTGAAGTCATGATTTGCCTCCTTTCCTTTTGATCTGGCCTGAGCCGGAACTTTCGAAGAAACAAAAGTCCGGCCATGCAGAGGCAATGTATACCGACGCATGAAAAGACATAAAGGCCGGCAGAGACAACAAAAAAAAGGAAGCGAAGGACAGGAGGGCCGCGGGTTCTGTTCCCGGAAGTCCGTCTGAAGCCGGCAGATGCTGCGGAGGAGAGAAGCCCGGAGCCGGGCCTCGTGCAGGCGATTTAAAACCTGCAGATACGAAAAACGCCTGTGAAAACAGGCGTCTGATCGTCGGCTTGAAGCCGAAGGAATTCGGTCGTGGTGGAGAAGAGGAGGATCGAACTCCCGACCTCTGCATTGCGAACGCAGCGCTCTCCCAGCTGAGCTACTTCCCCAAACCGTTGAGGAGGAGAATTCTGCCCTGTTTTTTTGATTCTGACAAGTAGCTTCTCTGAAGATACCGTATTTACGGTACTTAATACATGAGAACCTATTTTGCCGCAGGACAACGACAATTCCTGCATCCGGGATGCGCTGTCTTCCCCCATTAGGGTTTGAAACAACTCAGTTGCGGGATTTTTCCAAGGCTTGCGCCATAATGCTGACTATGCAGAAGATTGATTTTCACTTCAACGTTCCGAACCGCCTGAGGTACGCATGCCTCGTTGCGCGCACCGTTTATAAGCGCGGGCTCACGCTCGCCTTCTGGACGTCGGATGCGGAACGCCTGAGAAATTTCGATCAGCTCCTCTGGAGCTTCGACGACCTTGCTTTTCTTCCGCATGTCCGCGCGAATTCCGCGCACGCAGACGAAACGCCCATTCTGCTTTCAACGGATCTGAGCGAACTGAAGGGCGACGTTCTCGTGCTCCTTGACGATCATCTGCCCGAAAGCTGGAAAACGGATTTCGAGCGCTTCGGGCGCATCATTGATGTGGTGAGCACTGATCCGACGGAACTCAGGCTCTCGCGCGACCGCTACCGCGCCTATAAAGCGGAAGGAGTCGAGCTCGCCGCATACGACCGCCGCCACTAACCGCTTCCGGTCCCCAAAGCTCTCACCGCCATCATTCTTCTCTTCCTCCAGGTAACACTCCGATGAATCGACAGGAACCCGTCATTGATGCGAATGCCAAGCCCTACAAGACGCTCACGGAGCGCGTGACGCTTTCCTGGAAGGAACTCCTCGGCCTCAAGCCTGCCGCCGGCCCTCAGGAACCGACGCTCGGGCTTGAACCCGAAAACCCCGCGGCATTTGCAGCCGCGCCGCTGGCCGTTCCGGCTGCGGCTGCGCCCAAAGGCCCGGAAGTCACGGTGCCGCCTCCCGACGCACTTGCGCCCAAGCCCTTTGAGCCGCAGCCTCTCGTACTCTCGGAAGAAGAAAAGAAGGCCATCATTGAAAGACTCACGCCTCGAATTGAAGCTTCGGTGCGCGAAGGTCTCCGCGATGTGCTCGACCTCTCTGTTTCGAATGCCGTCGCGCGCATGAAGGGAGATCTTGAGCGCACGCTCTCGTCGCTCGTCGCTCAGGCAATCGAACGCGAGATCAAGTCCCTCAGGGTGGACGACATTGTGAAGCGCTGACAGAGGCCCTTCATCCTGGATTTGGAACGCCTCCATGAGGCTTTCCCCGGCAAAAATGCGCCCGGACGGCACCGTCCGGGTGTTTTCATTTGGGCCTTTCCCCGTCTTCGTGAGAAAATGGTCGTTATCTTTGCCCATTCGAGGATGCGGGAGGCTTTCGCTGGCAGACTGCCCCGCAATCCCTCTCAACCCAATTCTTTACCCCCCCTGATGATGTCCGGGCACGGAACGCATTAAAGGTTCCTGCGACAGAAAATCATCCCATTCATACGCATAAGCCATGACGGAACAGCAAACCCAGGAGCTCGCCAAGAGCTTTGAACCCAACGCAATTGAATCCCGCTGGTATCCCGTTTGGGAAAAGCGCGGCTACTTCCGCGCCGGCCTTGACCCCAAGAAGCCCGCCTTCTCCATTCAGCTTCCCCCGCCCAACATCACCGGCATCCTGCACATGGGCCACGCCTTCAACCAGACGGTGATGGACACGCTCACGCGCTACCACCGCATGGCGGGCTACAACACAATGTGGCTCCCGGGCACGGACCACGCCGGCATCGCCACGCAGATTGTCGTTGAGCGTCAACTCGAAAAGCAGGGCTTCAAGCGCCGCGAAATGAAGCGCGAGGACTTCATCGCGAAGATCTGGGAGTGGCAGAAGTTCTCGGGCGGCACGATTCTCGAGCAGATGCGCCGCATGGGCGACAGCGTCGACTGGGACCGCCTCTACTTCACGATGAATCCGAAGCTCTCGAAGGTTGTCATTGAAACCTTCGTGCGCCTCTATGAAGAAGGCCTCATTTACCGCGGCAAGCGCCTCGTCAACTGGGACCCGAAGCTGCAGAGCGCGGTCTCCGACCTTGAAGTGGAAAGCGAGGAGGCGACCGGCCATCTCTGGGAAATCCGCTATCCGGGCGCTGACGACTCCGAAGGCGTCGTCGTTGCGACGACCCGTCCTGAAACGCTCTTCGGCGACCAGGCCGTTGCTGTTCATCCTGAGGACGAGCGCTACAAGTCGCTCGTCGGCAAGATGCTTAAGCTCCCCCTCACGGACCGCGAAATTCCCGTCATTGCCGACACGTACGTCGACCGCGAATTTGGTTCGGGCTGCGTGAAGATCACGCCGGCCCACGACTTCAACGACTTTGAAGTCGGCCGCCGCCACAATCTCGCGATGCTCAACGTCCTCACGAAGACGGCGCGCATGAACGAGAACGTGCCCGAGAAGTACCGCGGCATGGACCGCTACGAATGCCGCAAGGCCGCCGTTGAGGATCTGAAGGCTGCGGGGCTCTTGGTTGGCATCAAGGAAATCAAGCACATGGTGCCGCGCGTCGCGCGCACGGGCGAAATCGTCGAGCCGATGCTCTCCGAGCAGTGGTACATGGCGATGAGCAAGCCCGCTCCCGAAGGCACGCTCTACCCCAACAAATCGATCGCTGAAGTGGGTCTTGAAGCCGTGACCTCGGGCGAAGTCAACATCTTCCCGGCCGAATGGCGCGGCGTATACCGCCAGTGGCTCGAGAACATTCAGGACTGGTGCCTCTCGCGCCAGCTCTGGTGGGGCCACCAGATTCCGGCCTGGTACGACGAATCCGGGAAGGTCTACGTCGCCCGTTCCGAAGCGGAGGCGCAGAAGCAGGCGGGCGAGGGCGTGAAGCTCACGCGCGACGAGGACGTGCTCGACACGTGGTTCTCCTCCGCGCTCGTTCCCTTCTCGACCATCGGCTGGCCCGACCCGGAAGGCGACGAAAAGATCGCCTACGACCTCTACCTCCCCTCGACCGTTCTCGTTACGGGCTACGACATCCTCTTCTTCTGGGTGGCGCGCATGGTGATGATGACGAAGCACTTCACCGGCCGCGCTCCTTTCAAGAACGTCTACATCCACGGTCTTGTGCGCGACGCTGAAGGGAAGAAGATGTCGAAGTCGGAAGGCAACACCCTCGACCCCCTCGACATCATCCAGGGCATCGATCTCGAACACCTGATCGAAAAGAATACCCGCGGTCTGCGTCAGCCCGAAAAGGCTCCGATCGTCGAAAAGAAGCTCCGCAAAAACTATCCGGAAGGCATTGCCGCGCACGGCGCCGATGCGCTTCGCTTCACGATGGCCGCCTACGCCACGCTCGGGCGCAACGTGAACTTCGACCTGAAGCGCGCTGAAGGCTACCGCAACTTCTGCACGAAGCTCTGGAACGCCACGCGCTTCGTTCTCATGAATGTTGAAGGGAAGGACTGCGGCATCGGCGAAACGGCCTCCCAGCCGATGACCTTCTCCTTCGTCGACAAGTGGATCGCGAGCGAACTCGCCCGCACCACGAAGGAAGTCCGTCAGGCCTATGCCGACTACCGTCTCGACATTGCCGCCAACGCCATCTACTCCTTCGTCTGGAACCAGTACTGCGACTGGTACCTCGAACTCTCGAAGGTGCAGCTGAAGGGCACGGAAGCCGAGCAGCGCGGCACGCGCCATACGCTCGTCACGGTGCTCGAGACGATCCTGCGCCTCGCGCATCCGATCATCCCCTTCATCACCGAAGAGCTCTGGCAGAAGGTCTCCGTCGTCGCAGGCGTGCGCCGCGCGGATGAGGAAACCTCGATCATGATTCAGAGCTACCCGGAATACGACGAAAAGGATGACGACGCAGCTTCGACGCAGCGCATGACGACCATCCAGCAGATGATCGATTCGATCCGCAACCTAAGAAGCGAAATGAAGCTTCCGCCCTCGCAGAAGCTCCCGCTCCTCATTTCGGGCGACGAAGCCGAATGCCTCGCGGCGGCTCCCTACCTCCAGCAACTCGCCCGCGTCGAACCGGTCGAGCACGTTGAAAGCCTCGAGCAGGAAGCTAAGGGATCCGTCGCGCCGGTCGCGATTGTGGGCGACTTCAAGCTCATGCTCAAGGTCGAAATCGACGTGAAGGCCGAGCGCGAACGCCTCGAGAAGGAAGCGGCCCGCCTCATGGGCGAAGTGAAGAAGTGCGAGGGGAAGCTCTCGAACGAACGCTTCGTCTCGAAGGCCCCGGCGGCGGTCGTCGACGTGGAAAGGAAGCGCCTTGCCGACTTCACCGCGCTCCTTGCCAAGGTGACCGAGCAGCTCGCCAGGCTTCCGCGCGAATAAGTCCCCTTTGAGACCGTCAGAGTCCTCTTCCCCGAAGGGCTTTAAAGGACTCAAGGGTCAAAGAAATTAAGGAACCCCGGAGAGCCGACACACTGCTGCCGGCTCTCTTCTTTTAGAGCGCCTCTTCCCTCCCGGCTCTTCCATGCTTCGCAGATCCCCTACGCCCTGCGGCTTCTTCCTGAAGCCGATCGTTTTCTTTTTCGCCTTTCTCGTCATCCTCTCCCTCATCCGCATCGCCTTCTTTATGGAGTTCCGTACGGGCGATTTTGGATGGAAGGACTTCCTTCCGGCCTTCTGGATGGGCATACGCATCGATGCCAAATGGCTCGCGACCCTCATTCTTCCGGCCTGGTTTTTCTGGCTCATGAGCGCGAAATGGCCGAAGGCGAAGAAATGGGCGGAAGCGCTCGGACTCATTGCCGGCGGCCTGATGGTGCTCCTCGGCTTCGTCAACATTGAGTTTTTCAGGTTTTATGGGACTCCGATTTCTGCGGTCATCTTCGGACTCTTTCAGGACGACACTCAGGCCATCATCAAAACAGTGCTCTCCGACTGGCCGATTCTTCCCTACTTCGGGATCTTTCTCGCCGCAATGGCGGTGCCCGTCATCCTGACCGCGCTGATCCCGGCCGCGGGTCCGGGGAAGGACGCCGCGGACTTCAATTGGAGAACAAAGGGGAATCTCATCAGTGCTGTCGTGCTCACGATTCTTCTGTTGCTCATCCTGCGCGGAAGTCTCGGGAAATTTCCGCTTCGCTTTCAGAGCCTTTCCGTTTCGCCCCACGTCTTCATCAACCAGTGCGTGCCGAACGGCGCCATCCTTTTCTATGAAGCAATGTGCGATCAGTCTGCCCTCAATTTCAAGGACGGCCGCGACGGCGAACTGAAGGCGTTCGGCTTCAGAAATATTGATGAGGTCAATGAGGTGCTTGCCGGCGCCTCTCCTGCGGCTCAGCCGCTTCAGCCGGCCAGGAAGCCCGACGTGGTGCTCGCCGTCATGGAATCCATGGGGCGCGACCAGTTCCTCTCCCATGTTCCGGGAAAGAACGACACGCTCGGGCGGCTCGCCAATGAGCTCAGGAACGCCTGGGTCTTCACGAACGGCCTCACGATCGGCCCGGGAACCTTTCCGGCGCTCGAAGGCATTCTCTTCGACACGCCCTATTCGCCGCTCTCACAGAGCCGCTATGGGCATCTGCCGTTTCCCTTCTCTAAGGTGCTCCCTTTCAGGGAAGCGGGCTATGAAGTCGTTTTCGTGACAGGAGGCGACGCCAACTGGAGAAATCTCAGGGAGTCGCTCCCGCGTCACGGCTTCGACAAGGTCTACGGCGACGCATCCATTCTCGCCGCGTTCCCGGAAGCTGAAATCGGCACCTGGGGCATCGGCGACGAGTGGATGTTCAAATTCGCCAAACGTCTGATGGATGAACGGAAAGCGTCCGATAAGCCCCTCCTCCTCGTCCTCCTCTCAACCTCGAACCATCCGCCCCATGAGGTGCCGGACGGCCGTGCGACGCTCCCAGTCGACCCGGATCTGCTTCCTCAGGTCATTGAGCGGGATAAGCCCCGTTCCGAGTTCACGAAGATGCTTCAGACCTATCAGTACGCCTCCGACTGGCTCGGCTGGTTCGTCGGAAGCCTCCGTGAGGAAGGAAAGCTCTCCAATACCATCGTTGCCTCAACGGGCGACCACAATGCGCGCTTCAAATATCCGCCTCAGGGAGCGTTTCACCATCAGTTGGGCGTCCCGATTCTTTTCTGGGTGCCGGAGGAGATCCGCAAGGGGCTTCCTCAGGTTGATCAGACCCAGTGGGTGACGGAGCGCGACATCTTCCCGACGCTCTCCGCGCTCGCGCTTGGGAGGTTGCCTCTCCCTGAGGAAGGCCGGAACCTTGCACTCCCGCACCGCAGCTTTGCCTACGGCTACTTCGGCGTCGGCGAATACGGCGTGGCTGTCGGAAAAACCGGCGCCGTGGGGATCGATCCCAGGGGCAAGCTTCAGTGCTTCCGCATGGAGGGAGACAGGTTTGCGGCTCAGCCCTGCACGGAAGAGCTCCTTCGCGAAGGGCGCTTCTCGGCTGCCCAGCGCGCGAAGACCGGCTGGGTGATTCGTTCTGCGCTCATCCATTGAAGGAGTGCAGACACAAAAAATCCCGCACCGCAGGAAGAACATGAGAAAAACTCATGAAAGCGGAACGGGAAATTCGAATGGTCCGCCCGGCGAGGCTCGAACTCACGACCCTCTGCTTAGAAGGCAGATGCTCTATCCAACTGAGCTACGGGCGGACACTTTCTCTTCTGGTCGGGGCGGCGAGATTCGAACTCGCGACATCCTGCTCCCAAAGCAGGCGCGCTACCGGGCTGCGCTACACCCCGAAGAGACCGCATTATATGAGAGCAATGCGGAAGGTAGCAAATTCCCGAGCAATCTGGTGTGCTCGCCTTTAAAATCCCTACTTTCATTTTCTTCCCCCCAAGAAGAGGCTGTTTCATGAGCCAAGCTCAAGACAATTCCAACGATCCCCTGCATGCCAAGAAGAAGGCCTGGTCCGGCCGCTTCTCTGAACCGGTTGACGCTTTTGTTCTGCGCTACACCGCGAGCGTCGACTTCGACAAGCGCATGGCGCTCGTTGATATTGATGGTTCCGTTGCCCACGCAACCATGCTCGAAAAGGTCGGCGTGATTTCCGCGAAGGACCTCGAAGACATCAAGCGCGGCATGGCTCAGATCCGCGAAGAGATTCAGTCCGGCAAGTTCGAGTGGCAGCTCGAGCTCGAGGACGTTCATCTCAACATTGAAGCCCGTCTTACCGCCCTCATCGGCGACGCCGGCAAGCGCCTTCACACCGGGCGCTCCCGCAACGACCAGGTTGCCACCGACATCCGCCTCTACCTCCGCGGCGAAGTCGATGAAATCATCAAGCGCGTCGAACACCTCCAGGAAGTGCTCGTTGCGCAGGCCGAGAAGAACTACAACGTCATCATGCCGGGCTTCACGCACATGCAGGTTGCCCAGCCCGTGACCTTCGGCCACCACATGCTCGCCTATGTCGAGATGCTCGAGCGCGACCGCGCGCGTCTTCTTGACCTCCGCCACCGCGTCAATTCGTCACCGCTGGGTTCCGCAGCGCTAGCCGGCACCACCTACCCGATCGACCGCGAATACACGGCGAAGCTCTTGGGCTTCGAGACGGTCTCCCAGAATTCGCTCGACGGCGTCTCCGACCGCGATTTCGCCATCGAATTCTGCGCCGCCGCCTCCCTCATCATGATGCACATTTCCCGTCTCTCGGAAGAACTCGTCATCTGGATGAGCCAGCGCTTCGGCTTCATCAAGCTTCCGGACCGCTTCACGACCGGCTCCTCGATCATGCCGCAGAAGAAGAACCCGGACGTTCCGGAAACCGCCCGCGGCAAATCCGGCCGCGTCTTCGGCGACCTCATGACGATGCTCACCCTCATGAAGGGCACGCCCCTTGCCTACAACAAGGATTTCCAGGAAGACAAGGAACCGGTTTTCGATGCGATCGATACCGTCAAGGACACGCTCCGCGCGTTCTGCGACATGATGGCCGGCGTCGAACCGCAGGCTGAAACGATGCATCAGGCCGCCCAGATGGGCTTCCCCACCGCGACCGACCTCGCCGACTACCTCGTCCGCCACGGCGTTCCGTTCCGTACCGCGCACGACATCGTCGGCCAGACGGTGCGCGCCGCTGCAGAGCGCAACTGCGGTCTCGAGCAGCTTCCGCTTGAAGTCCTTCAGGGCTTCTGCGACAAGATCGAACCCGATGTGTATTCAGTTCTGAGCCTCGAAGGCTCCGTCAACGCCCGCAATCACCTGGGCGGCACGGCGCCCAATCAGGTTCTTGCTCAGACGAAGCGCTGGGAAAAAATCTTTGCGGAACGCGCCGCAGCCAAGGCTTCTAAGTAACAATAAGCCTTGACTCCATCAAAAGCCGTCCGGCCTCAAGAGTCGGGCGGCTTTTTTTCATAACGTCTTCCGGGACGTTTCTCAACCCTCACTTCCACCCTTTCCGTCAAAAGAGCACAACATGGAAAGCTTCGTCAACACTTTGAACAGCATCATCTGGTCGCCGGTGCTGGTGGGACTCTGCCTCTGTGCGGGTCTCTTTTTCTCCATCCGCTCCCGGTTCGTGCAGATCCGCATGATTCCCGAGATGTGGCGCCTCATCTTCCAGAAGAAGGAAGACGACATCGGGCTCTCGAGCTTCCAGGCGCTCACCATGACGCTTGCAAGCCGCGTCGGCACGGGCAACATCGCTGGCGTCGCCACGGCCATCTGCTTCGGCGGCCCCGGCGCCTTGTTCTGGATGTGGATGGTTGCCTTCCTCGGCGCCTCTTCCGCCTTTGTGGAATCGACGCTCGGTCAGATATATAAGGAAAAGATTGACGGACAATACCGCGGCGGCCCGGCCTTTTATATTGAAAAAGGCCTCAACTGCAAGCCCTATGCCTGGGCCTTCGCGATCGTTACGATCCTCGCTTCGGTCTTTTTCTGCCCCGGTGTTCAGAGCAACACGATTGCCGCCGCCTGGTCTCAGGCTTTTGAGATTGAGCCTCCGATCACTGCGGCAATTATCGCGACGCTTCTCTGCTTCATTATTTTCGGCGGCCTGAGACGCATCGCCCAGTTCACGAGCATCGTCGTTCCCTTCATGGCGCAGGCCTACATCGTTGTCGCCGTCATCATCGTCGGCATCAACTATGAGCAGATTCCGCATGTCCTCGGGCTCATCTTCTCGAGCGCCTTCGGCATGGATTCCATTCTGGGCGGCATGCTTGGCGCCGCCATCTCCTGGGGCGTGAAGCGCGGCATTTATTCCAATGAGGCAGGCCAGGGTACTGCGCCGCATGCATCCTCTGCGGCGTCTGTTTCTCATCCGGTCAAGCAGGGCCTGGTTCAGGCGTTCTCTGTTTATATCGATACGCTTTTCGTCTGTACGGCGACCGGGCTCATGGTACTCATGACAGGCTGCTACAACATCGTTGATCCCAACGGTACAGTGCTTCATGAGGGACTTCCTGGCGTTGAAGCCGGTCCGGTTTATACGCAGCTCGCGATTGATCAGCTGATGCCGGGATGGGGCGGCCCCTTCATTGCCATCGCCATCTTTTTCTTCGCCTTCACGACGATTCTTGGCTACTACTACATGGCAGAGACCAATACGGCTTATCTCAATCGCACGATCAAGAAGCCGATTCTGATGTTGGTTGTGAAGGTGGTGTTTCTTGGGACTGTGGCGTTCGGCACGCTGCGTGCATCTTCCCTGATCTGGGCGATGGCTGACGTTGGCGTGGGGATGATGGCGTATTTGAATTTGATTGCGATTTTGTTGCTGCAGGGGATTGCTTTCAAAGCGTTAAGGGATTATGAACAACAAAAAGACAGATTACAGAACCCAACATTCCATCCTGAAGTTATTCATATCAAAAATGCATCCTACTGGGATAAAAATAGAGCCGAAAAGAATTTAGCAGTCGAAGAAAATCAAGGAGTAGAAAATATGAGTGATATACATTAAAGCAACATTTCAGATCTTAAACATGAGTATGCATTCTCGGCACCGATATAGCGTAATGCCATTTTTTAATGTGAAAATAATATAAAATAATCGTAAAAATTCCACCAGAATTATGCATCACCGCACCAATGCATCACATCGCTCCATCTAAATATATAGCTTAAACAACAGAAAACTATCTATTGAATTAAAAAATATGAACCATAATTCAGATAGCCCAAAAATAGCAATAGTGCTACCCGTATACAATACAGAAAAATATATTATCAAGTCTCTTGAATCAATATCAAAACAAACATACAATAATTTTCATATTTTTGCCATTAATGATGGATCCACGGATCGATCACTAAACATCCTGAAAGATTATCAACACAAAGAGCAAAAATTAACTGTAATAGATAAGAAAAATACAGGATTAGGTGACACGAGAAATGTAGCTATAGAGCAAATATCAAGATTAAACTTCGACTATATTACATTTATTGACAGTGATGACACTGTATCCCCTACCTTTCTTGAAGATCTTATTAAAACAGCAATAAGAGAACAAGCTGATATTTGTTTATGTGGATACAACAAACTAATTGGAGATTCCATTATAAATGATCCTTACAAATTCTTTCCTAGATCACATCAGCTAACTACACAAGAATTTGTGACTCTAATTTTTTCCACATTAAATTGGTATAGTGCCAATGGCAATGGGGGCATGGTTTGGAAAGGAATATATAAATTAAATATAATTAAAAATGTCCGCTTCACCACTCTACCAATAGTTGAAGATGAGCTTTACAACATTCAACTTTTACAGTATGTAAATAAAATTTTTTACGTTTCTAAGGCTTTATATAACTACAGATCTCATGAAAATCAAACAGTCAAAAAAAATAATTTTAAACTTAAAAGGATGCAGGGGCGAGAATTATGCGTCAGCACATTATCTAATTATAGTCCAGAGATATATTATCTATCCATTGCCGCACTAACTCGCGCATTATCAGATTTGCAAAAAGAAACAGGGAAAATTCAGCGCAAATTCTATAGTATAGATTTTAGAAATAAAGTTTATGCATCATATCAAAATGGATATCTTACAGATAGAGATTGGAAGAACTATAACATCCCCTATCACAATAAGATTATATTTAATCTAAAATATTGGTGCAGAGCAGTAAAAAAACTATACCATTCAAAAAACAAGTAACCAAAAGTCCCGTGTATTGCCCGCATAAATAATCTCGAGTCTTGAAAATTATGGATTCGGACTTAATTTCCCCCGAAACTCATAACGCGCTCGAGTGATTAAGAACCGTTTCCATCGATTAAGAGCGTCGGCCTCAACCCCGCAGTGTTGACGACGCTCTTTAAAAATCTTTATATCGAATTGAATAGAGGCAACCACTTTCAATCATTTATATGAAGGATGATCTGAGCAAATCGAAATGTAATGCATTAATTGTATAAATATAAAATATACGATAGAATATATCTATCACAAATAGATTTGCGAGAGGCCTCCTATAGCCCAAAATCGGCTCTTCGGAAATTACCGGGCAAACGATACCTATAGGGAAGTAGCTCCATCCCATAACTGAGTTTCCCGAATCG
>CAKQON010000048.1 GCA_934255515.1 uncultured Sutterella sp. | reverse complement strand
GAAAATTTAGGCCCACCTGCCGATTGCAGATGAGCCTACGCCCAAGGTCTATTTTTGGGCGAAATATTCAGGTTAATTCTGAAGAGTTCTTTTTGGGAAAACGGCGGGGCGGCTTTCATGCCGCCTTTCTCATGCATTCAGGATCGCGGATCATGCGTCAAAAAATAGCGCAGTAAGGCAGCTCCCGGTCTATTCCAAAAAGTTGAAAAAAGGTATTTCATCTTCAGCTCGTTTTATGCGTAGAAGCGGTAATGGATGGATTTTGACCCGGGGAGCACTATTTCTCTCAGACCAACGGATTAGTTCTTTCTGGTGTCTTTCTTAAGGATCGCCCCCGGGAGGACCGGAAGCTCCAGGATCCATCTTCAGAAAAGGAAAATTCAGATGAAAATGCAGAAGCGTACCTTCCTTCTTTCGGCCGCAGCCTGCGCGATGATGTCCGCCACGGGCGCCATGGCAATGGGGACGCCGAGCGGCTTTGCCGTCGTCGGCTTCAACAAGCAGGGCAGTCTCGGCGAAGTGATCGTCAATCCCTACAAGATCGCGCCCCTCACGGCGGTGATCAAGAACGGCGGCTACGAGCTTCTTTCGGCAACCGTGCGCGTCGTTCCGAAGGAAGGCGGCCAGGAAATCAAGTATGAGGTTTCACGCGCTCAGCTCCTCACGCACGCCGGCATTCCGGTCTTCGGCCTCTATCCGGATTATTCCAACAAGGTCGAGGTGAGCTATTCCTACCGCTTCGACGGGAAGGTGGTTGAAGGCAGGCACACCTACACCATCTACTGCGGCGGCATCCGCGGGATGGAATCCGGCATGCCCGGCGAAAAGAATCTGATGTTCGACGCCGAGGTGAAGAAGGTGGCGCCGGAATTCAGCGACCGCCTCTACTTCGTCAACAACTTAGGAGCCACGCCCGGTCAGGACACCCGCGCGGTCTGGAACAACCCTATGGGGGGCGCCCTCACCTGGAGCTACCTCCCGAAGATCGCGATCATCGATACGAAGGGCGACATCCGCTGGTACCTTGACGCGTCCACGCTCTGGGATCCGGAATCCATCTACAGCAAGGGCGTCATGATGGGCTTCAAGCAGAATGCCGACGGCGCCGTCTCCTGGGGCTTCGGCCAGAAGTACGTGAAGTACGACATCATGGGCCGCAAGGTCTTCAACCGCCGTCTGCCCACGGGCTACAGCGACTTCTCGCACTCGATGGATCCGATGCCGAACGGTCATTACCTCCTGCGCGTCGCGTCCTCCGACCTCCGCCGCATCGACCAGAGGCGCGTGCGCACGGTCCGCGACGTGATCATTGAAGTCGATCAGTCGGGCCGCGTCGTCGACGAATGGCGCCTCTTCGACATTCTTGACCCCTATCGCTCGAACATCATCAAGGCTCTCGACCAGGGCGCCGTCTGCCTCAACATCGATCCCTCGAGGGCGGGCCATACGCTCACGGCTGAAGAACTCGCCGCTCAGGAGAAGTCCGACAACTTCGGCGACATCGCGGGCACCGGCCCGGGCCGCAACTGGGCGCACGTGAATTCGGTCGACTACGACCCGGACGACGATTCGATCATCATCTCCTCGCGCCACCAGTCGGCCATCATCAAGATCGGCCGCGACAAGAAGGTGAAGTGGATCCTCGGCGCCCCGGCGGGCTGGCGCTCGCCCTGGAAGGAAGCGCTCCTCACGCCGGTCGACAAGTCAGGGAAGCCTATTTCCTGCACGGATACGACCTGCAAGGGCGGCTTTGACTGGACGTGGACGCAGCACACGGCCTGGCGCATCGATTCGAAGTCCAACAAGGACGTGGTCTACGTGTCTGCCTTCGACAACGGCGACGCCCGCGGCGCAGAGCAACCGGCACTTCCGGAAATGAAGTATTCGCGTGCGGTGATCTACAGGATTGACCAGAAGAAGAGAACGGTCGAGCAGGTCTGGGAGTACGGCAAGGAGCGCGGACATTCGTGGTACAGCCCCGTGACGTCGCTCACGGAATACCAGGCCGACAAGGATTCCGTGGTTGCCTATTCCGCCACTGCCGGTTCCGACTTCGATCTCACGACCGGCGCCATTAAGGGCCTCCCCAACCCGTACATCGACGAATTCAAGTGGGGCGAGAAGGAGCCCTCGGTTGAAATCCAGCTTCACAATACGTCGGGCTATCAGGCATGGCCCTTCAGCGTAAAGAAGGCCTTCACGGACAATTAATGCCTTCTCTCCATTGCGGCGCTCATGCGGGCGCTGCAGAAGGCCGATGACAGGCGGCGCTTTCCGGAAGATTCGGGAGGCGCCGTTTGGGTTTTGGAAGATACAAGAAAGATCAATGTATAAAAGATTTACAATGGTTTGAACTAATGTCCAGAACTGTTGTGTAGTCAGAATTTCTTTAAAAATCAAATAACGATCGATGCAACGAATCGATCACTCGTTAGCCGGGGCCTCTCCAGAGCAAAGCCCCGGCTTTTTTATGCCCGCAATCTGCCGATTTCATGCGCTTCAGCGGGGTCAAAACCTACTACTTAAGCGCTGTAAACTCATATCAATAGTGCTTATAATACAATATATTGTACTAATGTAGATATTTATTTCAATGCCTGTTCCTGAGTCAATTCGTGCTGTTCCTCGTCCCAGGAACACCGTTGTCGTAGATAGTGGGCATGAGGGAGCCCGTCGGTATGCGGTTCGCGAGAGATCCGGCGTTAAATACGGGCCGGGCGGCCGGTCGCGTCCTGTCAATGGCCGCGTCATCGGCCACATCTGCAATGACGTCTTTGTCCCTGTTGGTACGATTGCCCCTACTGCCAGCAAAGGCCCCAACGAGCTTTCATATGGCACGGCAGCTTTCGTTTACTCCGAAACGACCGACCTGCTTCACGATCTCCTGGCGGTTTATCCGCCGGAAGATGCCTACGCCATCCTTTGCGTCGCCATGATCCGCACGATGAAGCCGGAGGTAAAGATTCGGCGCCTTTCCACGGAGTACCGCCGCACCTTTGTCAGCCGCTTCTATGCGGGAGTGCATCTGTCGATCAATCGCACCAGCAGGCTTCTCGAGCTGGTCGGAGAAGACGGCGAAAAAAGGAGTGGGTTTTACGAACGCCGCCTGCAGGGCGTGGAAGCAGATCACCACATCGTCATCGACGGCATGCTCAAGCAGGACACGAGCACGGTGAATGACTTCTCAGCCTTCTCCTACAAAGGGCGGATCAAAGGCTGCCGGGACATCTCGGTTCTCTATGCCTACGATCTGGAGAAAATGGAGCCGGTTTGCGCCGAAGTCTTCGCCGGGAATCACATCGATGCCGTTTCGTTTGCCACATTCCTTCGGGATCGGAAGATCGAGCGGGGCCTTATCGTCACAGACAAAGGCTTCCCGCCCAGCAAGATCCAGGGAGAACTTGCCAAACATCCGGACCTGCACTACCTCATTCCAATCAAGCGAAACGATGCGCGCATCAGGAAACACGACATGCTCTCCTTTGTGGGCGTTCTGAAAGGCATCGACGGGCAGGTGTCATACTGCAAAAGGCAGGTTCGGGGAGGACGCTGGCTCTATGCCTTTAAAGACTATGCCAAGGCATCCGACGAGAGATTCAGGTTCATTGAGAGCATGAAAAAGGATGCCCGGATCACTCAAGCCGACTTCGAGAAGAAGGCGTCGCTTTTCGGCGTGATCGTTTTTGAGTCGGATCAGGATCTGGATCCGCTGACGGCCTATCTTTGCTACGAAGACCGCTGGCAGATTGAGTTGGTGTTCGACATGTACAAAAACGACGAATGTCTGGATCACACCAACGTGCAGGATGATTGTTCTGTCCAGGGTAATGAGTTTGTCAACTTCATTGCAACCATCCTGACGTGCCGCCTGCGCAGACGCGCTCAGCGCGCAGGACTGCTGAACCAAAGTTCGTTCAAGGATCTGATGGAGGACCTGGGGACAGCCTGGAGAAAAGCAGAGAGCCCGGCAGGCATCCCGACAAGCGGCGATGAATATTGGGTAACGAATTACCCCGGCGTATTCGGGCTACTTGAAGCGTTGGGTCTTTCGAAGGAGCAGCCCGACTCAAAAACTAAACCTGTCGTTACGGCGCAGGACCTGGTCGTCCCACGCAAGCGTGGACGTCCGCGCGTTCGACCGATCATCTACGGGCCGCCTCGGCCTCGAGGCAGGCCTCGTAAAATCCGATAGTACCAACGGATGTGAAAGCTTTATTCATCCAACGATTTTTGATGGCAGGACGAATTCGGCCCAAAGTTTTTCGAGCATCGTCATGCCTTTTTCGAGCTCTGAGAGTTCGATGTATTCATCGACGCCGTGGGCCTGACGGATTGACCCGGGGCCGAGGACCACCGTGGCGCCGAGCTGCTGCAGGAACGAGGCTTCCGTCGAGTAGCTCACGAAGGACCCTTCGCGCCCGGCAATGGCTTCGATGCGGGATCTGAGCCCGGGATCGGGGTTGATGAAGGGATCAAGATCGGGGTAGAGCACTTCAAGCGTTGTCGACGCAGGAGAGGCGGCGGCAAGCCGCTTCATGGATTCGTCTAGCATTCCGCGGATTTCCGCGGCATTGCATTTCGGGAGCGGCCGGATGTCGAACTCGAGCCGCGCCTCGGCGCAGACGCGGTTTACGTTGTCGCCCCCGCGGATGGATCCGATGTTGAGGGTCGGGTAGGGCACGCCCGGGAGGCCGGGATGATCGAACTCCTTTTCGCGCCGCGTTTTGAGGCGGGCTTCAAGGCTGTTGAGTTCCTCCACGGCGAGTGCAGCAGTCTTGACGGCATTGATGCCCTGGGTCGGGTCGGACGAATGGGCGCCGCGCCCTCTGATGATGATCGCGCGTCCCATGTACCCCTTGTGGCCGAAAACGGGCGAGAGTTCTGTGGGTTCGCCGACAACGGCGAGCTGCGGCATAACGCCGAGGTTCTTTAATTCCGGGACGGCTGCGCGGGCGCCCGCCATGGACGTTTCCTCGTCACAGGTGATGAGAACGCCGAAGCCTTTTTCCGCAGCTTCCGGATGACGGCGGGCGAGCGCCATCGCTGAAGCGATGAAGCCCTTCATGTCGCAGGAGCCGAGCCCGTAGGCTCTGCCGTCGCGGATCGTCAGGGACCAGGGCGAATTCGTCCAGAGTTCCGGGTTGCAGCCCACCGTGTCGGAGTGTCCGGAGAGGAGAAGGCCGCCCGGCGTCGTGCGGCCGGTCATGGGGCCTTTGAAGGCAAATAGGTCGGCTTTCCCGGGCTTGTATTCGAAAACGCGGGTATCGAAGCCCAGCGCTTCGAATTCTGACTTCGCCCAGTCGATGAGCGGGCGGTTCGGCTGGTCGCTTTCGGGTGCAATGTCGCTCACGGTATTGAAGGCGACGAGTTTTTCTAGGTAGTGCAGACAATCAGAGATGACGGACATCGGATGCTCGCTTGTTTCTGGAGGCGCTGACGGACCGGAAGCAGGAACATCAGGCAAGATTCAATTCTTCGAAACATAAAGCAAACGCATGAATCCGGCTCGTCTCCCTGCGGGTCTCGGTCTGAATGATCAAGTCCCATGAGGCAAAACGCTGATATCGCGTGCCGCCGGTGCCGGGCGCCCTCCATTCTGAAAGGCTTTCAAAATGAATGACTACTACCGCTACAAAAAGCTTCGGGCCGCTATTGTCGGCGCGAGCGGCTATGCCGGAACCGAGCTTCTCCGGCTTCTTCTCGACCATCCGGATGTGACCGTCTCGGCGCTTTATGTTTCCGAGCAGAGCGCCGATGCCGGAAAGCTGATCTATGAGATTGACGGGAGGCTTTGCAGCAGGACGGATCTGAGGCTCAAGCCCCTCAGCGACCCGGAGGCCGCTACCGAAAATGTCGAAATCGTCTTTCTCGCCACCGAGCACGAGGTAAGCGCAAGGCTCGCGCCGGTCTTCCTCGAAAAGGGCGTCAAGGTTTTCGATCTCTCGGGCGCCTTCAGGCTTTCCGATCCGAAGCTCTATCCGAAGCACTACGGCTTCGAGCACGCGCATCCGGAGCTTCTCGGGGAGGCGGTCTATGCGCTTCCGGAATATGTCGATGAAGCGAGGCTTTGCGCAACCAATCTGATTTCGCTCCCCGGGTGCTACCCGACGGCGTCGCAGCTCGCGCTCCGTCCGCTCATCGACGCGGGGCTTCTTGATCTCTCAATGCCGCCCGTCATCGACGCGGTGTCGGGAGTTTCGGGCGCCGGCAGAAAGGCGAAGCTCTCGAACGCCTTCTGCGAAGTGAGCCTCTCGGCCTACGGGATCTTCACGCACCGGCATCGCCCGGAAATCGAGGAGCACCTGGGCGGCGTCCCGGTCATCTTCAACCCGCATCTGGGCGCCTTCAAGCGCGGCATCCTTGCAACGATCACGGCGAGGCTCGCGCCCGGTGCAATTGAGGAGGCGATCAGGAGGGCTTATGAGAGCGCTTATCTTGAGCGCGCCTTCGTGCGGGTGCGCGAGGGGCTCCCGAAGCTCGACGACGTCGTCAATCAGCCTTACTGCGACATCGGCTTCAAGGTCTCCGACTCGGGCTATATCGTCATCGTGAGCGCGATCGACAACCTTCTGAAGGGGGCCGCCTCCCAGGCGGTGCAGGCGATGAACCTGCGCCTCGAGCTCCCGGAAGACGCGGGATTCTCCGTTTGAGGGCGTCGCCGCACCTCAGCCGTTTTCTAAAAGAGAGGAAGGAGCCATGGAAGAGAAAAAGAACGCCGCGCCCCTTGTCGTCAAGCTGTCCGGCAAGGCGCTCGGCGCGGAAAAGGAACTCGAACGCCTCTGCCGCGAGCTTAAAAGCGCGGGACGCGCATTCCTGCTGGTGCACGGCGGCGGCGTCGCCGTCGACCGCCTCATGGCGGATCTCGGCATTGAAGTGAGGCGCGTGCGGGGGCTTCGCGTGAGTCCTGCGGAGGAGATGCCCCTCATTGCCGGGTCGCTCGCCGGCACCTGCAGTCTGGCGCTCCGGTCCGCCGCAGTGCGGGCAGGGCTTTCTCCTCTGGGGCTCGCCGTCACGGACGGCGGAATGTGCAACGTCCTTCCGGAGGATCCGGAACTCGGGCGCGTGGCGAAGACGGCTCCGGGGAATGAAGAAGCCCGCACCCGGCTCCTTTCGCTTCTTGATGCCGGGTGGCTTCCGGTGATTTCTTCGGTCGGACTCGATGCAGAAGGGCGCCTCTGGAACATCAATGCCGACGATGCGGCGCTATCGATTGCGGAGCTTCTCGGTGCGCCCCTCATCTTTCTCTCCGACGTCAGGGGCGTTCTTGACGGCGACATGCGGCTGATTCCGGAGCTCACGCCCGAAAGCACTGAGGTGCTGGTCCGCGACGGCGTCATTACGGCCGGCATGGTCGTCAAGATGAATGCGGCTTTTGCCGCTTCCCGGGCAACCGGAGCGCCGGTCTCGATTGCGTCCATCTTTGATGACGCGGTTCCCCGACTCCTCTCGGAAGGAAAGTTCCCCGGAACCGTCTGCAGAGTTTAATTGTCGACAATAGAAAGTCGATTATCGACTGAGCTCCAATTTATTATCAATCAATCTTTAAATTGTTATTCAATTGATTGATAATCAAGCAAGAAATGTAAATTCATAAGGCGAGGGCATAACGCAGGCATAAATATTTCTGCGCTTATGTCCCTTTTCTTGGCCTTAATCAAATTGAGCTATGCAAAATCACCTAAGCACCGCAATTAAGCGTCCATAGAATCGAATCCTGATTCGTCTTCCGTGAAAAGGGCGGCGAAGGTGAGTAGTAAGCCTGGGACACGCGCGCTTCTGAGAGGGAGGACCCCCCGGTTCCCTCAGGGCGACCAAGCACTCAGGCATTGTATTCCGTTGCGTTCAGTCACCCCTGAACCCCTTGCCTTTTTGTTTAAGAAGATGATCAATAAAAGCGAAGAGCCGCAGAATAGGACCATTCCCATCGTTCCGGGCGTTCCGGAGATGCTCCTTCACATGATCCCGAAGGAGCGCGCAGGCGAAATTTCCCCGCTCGGCGTGATGCTCCCCAAGGAAGCGCAGAAGAATTTCAGAGGCACGCCCTTTGAGGATCTTTACGACGAGGCGGTGAATCTCCTCAGAAACCGCAACATCACCCCCGACGAGCTTTCCTACCTTTCGAAGGCGCTCAGCCAGATTCTCGTCAACCGAGACCGCGCGCCCTTCTTCATCCGCCAGGGGCGTCTTTCCGACGTCGACGACGTCGAGGGGCTCGTCCGCTACTGGGCTCAGCAGGGCGAAAACCTGCCGCGAAAGCGCGCCGACATCATCCGCAACATTGATTCCTTCGCCGTCTGCGTGCGCGACGGTCAGATGGTCGGCTGCGCGAGCCTCTTCGTCTACGACTCGGGTCTCGCGGAGATCCGCTCGCTCGGTGTTTCTCCGCTGGTTCAGCGCCAGGGCCAGGGACGCGCTATTGTTGAGTACCTGCTCGATCACGCAAGACGTCTCGATATTGCTAAAGTGTTCGTGCTTACGCGTAATCCGAAGTTCTTCGAGCGCTGCGGCTTTAAGCTCACCACCATCGAAGCGCTGCCGGAAAAGATTCTCAAGGACTGCGAGAATTGCAATAAGCGTGAACGCTGCGACGAGCTCGCCTACGAATTCAACCTCTGACCGTGGATCCGCGTCCCGATCGGATTAATGCATTGACAACCAAAGGATTTTTTCAATGATGACTGAAGTTACGCGCGCGACCTATGATCAGGTCATGTTTCCGTGTTACAAGCCAGCGGACCTCGTTCTGGTGCGCGGCAAAAAGTGCCGCCTCTACGACAGCGAAGGCCGCTCCTACCTTGATTTCGGCGGCGGCATTGCCGTCAATTCGCTCGGCAATGCGCCGAAGACCGTGAGAAAGGCGCTTAAAGCGCAGAGCGCCCGTCTCATTCACGTGAGCAACGTTTTCGCGAACGATGCGACCCTTAAGTTTGCGACTGAGATTACGAAGGTGACGGGCTTTGACCGCGTCTTCTTCACGAACTCGGGCGCCGAAGCGAATGAATGCGCCCTGAAGCTTGCCCGCCGCACCGCGGTTGATCTTTACGGCGAAAAGAAGGATGAAATCATTTCCTTCGCGCACAGCTTCCACGGCCGCACGTTCTTTACGGTGAGCGTGGGCGGTCAGGACAAGTATTCGCTCGGCTTCGGGCCGCGTCCCGGCGCCATCACGCATCTGCCCTTCAACGACATCAAGGCTTTCGAGAAGCAGATTTCGGACCGCACCTGCGCCGTCATCTTCGAGCCCGTGCAGGGCGAAGGCGGCGTTCTGCCTGTTGACCCGAAGTTCGCAAAGCGCGTCCGCGAGCTCTGCGACAAGCACCATGCGCTCCTCATCATGGATGAGGTCCAGACGGGGTGCGCGCGTTCGGGCACCTTCTTCGCCTACGAGCAGATCGGCATTCGTCCCGACATCGTCTCGACCGCGAAGGGCATTGCCGGCGGCTATCCGATCGGTTGCGTTCTCACCTCGAACGACATCGCCGCGCACTTCAAGGCGGGCACCCATGGCTCGACCTTCGGCGGGAACCCCCTCGGCTGCGCCGTGGGCTCCGCCGTCGTCGCAAAGATCTCGAAGCCCGAATTCCTCGCCAAGGTGATGGAAAAGGGCAAGCTCCTTCGCGAGGAGCTCACGCGCGTCAACGACGAACTCCATGTCTTCACGGCCGTCCGCGGCATGGGGCTCCTTGACGGGTGCGAACTCATCCCCGAACTCCGTTCGCGCCTCGGCGACATCCAGAAGGCGGCGCTTGAAGCGGGCCTCATTATCCTCACGGCCGGCGGCACGACGATCCGCCTCTGCCCGCCCCTCATCATCAAGAAGAAGGAGCTGAAGGAAGGCGTCGCCATCCTGCAGCGCGTTCTCGTTCCCTTTGCGATGGAAGTCGAAGCCCTGAAGCACGCCGAAGTGCTGAAGGCTCAGGAAGAAAAGGCTCAGAAGGCCGTGAAGGCTCCTTCTGCAAAAAAGCCGGCTGAAAAGGCCGCTGCTGAAAAGAAGCCTGCGGAAAAGAAGACGGCTGCGCCCAAGGCAGTGCCCGCCCGCCGCACGCCTCAGAAGGCGGCCGCGAAGCCGGCTCCTGCTGCAGTTCAGGCAAAGACCGCAGCTCCCGTCAAAGCGGAAGCCGCCAAGCCGGCTCCAGCTAAAAAAGCCGCTGTGAAGGCACCTGCTGCTGCGGCGAAGACCGCTGCGCCTGCCGTAGCGCCCAAGGCTCCGGATCAGGCTCCGAAGGCAGCTCCCGCCGCTCCCGCCGCTTCTGTAGCCACTGCTACTCCGGAGAAGGCTCCTTCTGCTCCGAAAGCCGCCGCTCCGGCCGTGAAGACCGCGTCTGAAGTGAAGTTTGCCGTGGTGAAGACTCAGGCCTGATTCCGGCGAAGCTGAAGGCGTTTCCCTCCGTCTGCAGGGATGCAGACGGAAGGCAAAAGCGAAAAAAATGTCCCGCTCGATTTTTTCGGACGGGACATTTTCTTTTTCTCTGCCGCTCTTTCGTTCAATGGATCGCGAAGAAGGCCTTGAAGTTCTTGAGGTAGAGAATGAAGACGTAAAGGATGACGATCGCCGCGACGGCAAGCTCGAAGTGCGCGAGCCAGCGCAGTTCGCTCACATACTCTCCCATCCCGTTGAAGGTCCCCATCAGGGCGGCGAGCTTGTAGAGTGCCGTGGCGCCGATCGCCATCGGGAACGTGAAGGCCGCGTAGCCGGGCGAGAACTGTAGCCTCAGGAGGTGCCAGAACGCGAAGTAGATCGCAAAGGTCATCAGGATGGCGATGCCGAAGAGAAGCGCCACAAGGAGAAGGTGCGGTTCCGTTGAAACGGAGAGGTAGCCCGCGAGCGAGAGCGATGCCGGAGCCGCCATGATGGCGATTGTGGGCTTGGCGGCGTTGGCGACCTGCGGGTGGAAAATGAGGCGGTAGAGCATCGTCGGGAGCATGATCGCGTAGGAAACGAGGCCGATGACCAGGAGAACCTGGGCGAGCGGCAGCAGCTCCGGGACGCCGGGGAAGGACACGTCGGCGACGATGATGCCGACGGGCGGCACGAACCAGGAGGGCACCATCTTTTCCATCACGTTGTCGTGGAAGCGGAACCAGGCGAAGAAGATGAGTGCGAGGAGGTGCAGCAGAACGGCGACGAGCCAAAGGCCGACGGCGAATTTCGGAAGCGCATCGAGAAGCGCGCGGGAAATCACCATGAGCGCCATCGCGAAGGTCGGCACGATGGACCCGACCACCGGGTGCTTCAGGTCAGCCCAGAGCGTGTCGGCGTGAAGCGCAAAGCGGCAGACGAGAAGGAAGAGGAGCGAGGACGCAATGGCCGCCCCGGCATTCTGTCCCCAGCCATGAAGGGGAAGCGCATTTTCCAGACACCAGCCCAGGCTGGCGATGCCGAGAGCAAGCCCGGCCATGGGAGTGGGGAGACTGCGAACCCGTGAGGGAAATGCCTTGAGCATGAATGGAGAGGACCGGAGTGACGAACCAATGGAATGCGCGTTTGGCGCACAAAGCCTGAAGAGTAGAACAACGGCCGCACAGTTGTAAAGTAAATTCGAACAGAATAGGTAAAATTGTTCGACAAGATTAATTTGCCTTGCCTTTTCTTGCCTGATCGCTGTCGAAAGCTTTCATGCGATGCAGAGAAAAGCGCCGGGTTTGCTAACATCCAAAGACCGCTTTCCGGAGAGGCTCTTCGGAAAGAGGCCGCATCAAGGGAGGGATTCATTCGTGGCACCCATCACGCTCAGACAGCTTCAGGTTTTCCTTGCCATTACCAAGGCCGAGAACATCGGCGCGGCGGCAGAGCACCTCTCCATGAGCAAGAGTGCGGTTTCGCAGGCGCTCTCCGAGCTTGAGGCCAGGCTCGGCGTGCAGCTCTTCGACCGCAACCGCGGACGAATCTTTCTCACGCCTGAAGGGCGCCGCATGATGCCTCAGGCCGATGAGATGGTTCACCGCGCCGACGACATTTCGGATCTCTTCAGAAAGAGCCGCCGCTACTGCCAGTTCCGCGTGGGCTGCACGCGCACGATCGGCACCTTCATGATTGCGGATCTTCTGAGGGGCTTTCGCGACGCGCACGGGTGGACCCCGGCCGCCGTCATCGCCAATACGCGGATCATTGCGGAAAAGCTCTCCCGGTTCGAGCTTGACGTCGCGCTGATCGAAGGTCCCGTCACGGACACGGATCTCGTGACCACGCCCTGGATGACGGACGAAATGGTCGTGGTGGCGCCGAAGGATCATCCCCTTACCGGGCGCCCGGTGAGCTACCAGGAGCTTGAAACCGCCTCCTGGATTCTTCGCGAAAAGGGATCCTCCACGCGCGACTTCTTTGAAACTCAGGTCCGCCAGCGTCTGAGGCGCGTCGAGGTGATCGCCGAACTTAACAGCTTCGATGCCATTCTGCGCACGGTTCTCCTCGGCCTCGGACTCACCTATATGTCCCGCCGGGTGCTGAACGATCCCTATTACGGGCGCTTCGTCGCGCAGGTGCAGTTGCCCGAACGCTTCCACCGGCAGCTCACCTTCTGCCACGAGCGCGACAAATATCTCTCGAACGACATCGAGGCCTGGATGGAGCACTGCCGCAGCTACGCGCGCCTGATGGAAAGGCGCGAGGCGGAGGCTCAGCGGCTCGTGGAAGGCGGCATCTGATCCGGATTTTTCAAGGGCTTCTTTGACATAGTTTTCTCTGCATGCATTTCTGAAAGGACATCACATGACGAAGTTCATCGACTTTCCCGAACACCTCCGCTCCATCAGTGTCGACAGCGCCTACGGGCTCATGAATATCGGCGCAACGGCCGTTATTGCCGCCGCGAATAAGGGCGATGAGGACGCCATGACGGCGGCCTGGAACTGCGCGCTCGACCTCAACCCCACGAAGGTGACGGTGGTTCTTTCGCGCGAGCACTACACCCGCAAGCTCCTCGAGGAGAGCGGCTTCTTCGCGATCAGCTTGGTCTCCCGCTCGAATGTGGAATCCGCTCAGTATCTGGGTTCCGTTTCGAAGAACGACGACAAGGAAAAGCTCGACAAGTGCCCGGGCCGGTTCTTCAAGGCCCCCGGCTGCGACATTCCGCTCATCGAAGGGTCGCCTGCCTATTTCATCTGCAAGGTGATTCCGGAAGAGCGCATTGCGAAAACTTATGACCTCTTCCTCGCAGAAGTCGTTGCCTGCTATGCCGACGACCGCGTCGCAACGGATGGCGGGGACTGGCGCTTCGAATCTGCCGACCCGTCACTTCGCACCGTGCATGCGGCCAGTCACGGACGGTTCTACGCCATCGGCGATCTGATTGACCTCAATCGGTAAGCGCGCGGCGAACTGAAGAAAGCGGTGAATGTCAAGTGAGCTTTCGCCGATTTTGTTCTTAAAAAGTAGGTTGTAGTCTGAGCTCAGTGAGGGCTTTGC
>CAKQON010000047.1 GCA_934255515.1 uncultured Sutterella sp. | reverse complement strand
AACACTCCTCAGTAATCGCTTTAAAGTTTCTACTTCTTTAGTAGAGGTTGCCCGCTAATTTCCGAAGAACCAAAAAAGGTCCATCCCCACATGGCGGATGAACCTCTCTCACGCCCCATTTCTAGGTGAAAGATTCAGGCTAGGTGAAAGATTCAGGCTAGGCTTTTCGATCTGTTTTCGTCCTTCAAAGCAGCTTTCCCGGATCCAATCAGCAGATTCTCGGAAGCTGCTCGCCCGTGAGCCAGTCGACCATGCGACGGCCGCCCATCAGGGTCACCATCTCAACGAATCCGGGATTCTCCGCCGTCACTTCACCGATGATTGCGGCTCCCGTTCCATGCGGGTCGCTACGGACGGCGGCGAGCGCGGCTTCCGCCTCGTCTTCCGGGACGATTGCAATGAGTCGCCCTTCGCAGGCAGAATAAAGAGGATCCAGCCCCAGAAATTCGCAGGCGGCGCGGACCTCGTCCTTGATCGGAATTTGGGCTTCATGAAGCGTGATGCCGATGCCGCTCTCGGCGGCAATTTCGTTCAAGGTCGTCCCGAGTCCGCCGCGGGTGGGATCGCGCAGCACGTGCGCACCGGGCGCGGCGGCGAGAAGGCATTCCACCATTTTCCCGAGCGGCGCGCAGTCGGACTTAAGGTCCGTGCCGAAAGTCATGTCCTCGCGCAGGCTCATCACGGTCATGCCGTGGTCGCCGATCGAGCCCGAAACGATCACGCGGTCGCCGGGACGCGCCTGGGAGCCGGAAATCATGTGGTCGGCAAGCCGCTCGCCGATGCCGGTGGTGGCGATGTAGACCCCGTCGCCGTGCCCCTTCTCAACCACTTTGGTGTCGCCCGTTACGACGGCGACGCCCGCTTCCCTTGCGGTCTCGGCCATGGACTGAACGATCTTTTCAAGGTCCCGGAGCGGAAAGCCTTCCTCAAGAATGAAGGCCGCGGAGAGCCAGAGGGGCTTGGCGCCGCACATGGCGACGTCGTTCACGGTGCCGGTGACGGCAAGGCGCCCGATGTCGCCGCCCGGGAAGAAGAGGGGCTTCACGACGTGCGCGTCGCAGGAGACGGCAACCGGGCGCGAGATCGGGGGCATCACTGCCCCGTCGTGCCCCTGGTCGAGCCACTCGTTCGTGAGGTGCCTGGCGAAGAGTTCGCCGATCAGCTGCGCCGAAGCTCTGCCGCCCGAGCCGTGCGTCATTTCGACGGCGCCGCGGAGAATGTCGAGCCTGCGGCCGGAGCTTGCGCGTTCGCGCTTGAGATTGTTTTCCGTCATGTTCTATTCCTTTCCTGCCGTTATAAATCTTCGGGACTTTTGTGCCGGATCTTCAGGATCGGGCTCTCCCGTAGCTGTAGGCCGCGGCGCAGGCGCCTTCAGAGGACACCATGCAGGCGCCGATCGGGTGGGCGGGCGTGCAGGCCTTGCCGAAGAGGAGGCACTGCCGCGGCTCCTTTTCGCCTCTCAGAATGGCGCCGCATTCGCAGGCCTTGTTGTCGGGGACGACGAGTTCAGGCATCACGAAGCGCTTTTCAGCATCGAATTCCGCGAATTCCGGGCGGATGCGCAGCGCTGAATTCGGAACGGTGCCGAGACCGCGCCACTCAAACGTGGGGCGGCGCTCGAAAACCTCGTCCATGAGCTCGATCGCCTTGACGTTTCCTTCCGCCGACACCGCGCGGGTGAATTCGTTTTCCACTTCGGCGCGGCCTTCGTTCACCTGGCGGATCAGCATCAGGATCGAGAGGAGCATGTCGAGGGGCTCGAAGCCGCAGACGACGACAGGGATCCTCCACTTTTCGCTGAAGTGCCGGTAGGGGTTGGAGCCGATCACGGTAGAGACGTGCGCGGGGCCGACAAGGCCGTTGAGCTTGGGCGCATCAGGCCGCTGCGGGGCCGTGAGGAGGATGTGCTCCATCGCGGCGGGGGTGAGCACGTGGTTGCAGAAGACGGAGAAGTTTTTGAGCCCGAGGCGCTTCGCGGCGAGAATCGCGGCCGCGGTCGGCGGGGTCGTCGTCTCAAAGCCGATTGCGAAGAAGACCACCTCGCGGTCGGGATTATCGCGGGCAGCCTTCACGGCATCCATCGGGGAATAGATCATGCGGATGTCCGCACCCTCGGCGCGGCAGCGGAAGAAGCTCCGGCCTTTGGACGCGGGGACGCGCATCGTGTCGGCGTAGGTGCAGAGAATCACCTTTTCCGTGAGGGCAAGATTCATCGCCATGTCGATGCGGCCGATAGGCATCACGCAGACGGGGCACCCGGGCCCGTGAATCATGCGGACGTTGGGCGGAAGAAGGTCGGTGAGCCCCCAGCGCGAGAGGACGTGCGTGTGCCCGCCGCAGAATTCCATGAAGCGGTAGTCGCGGGCAGCGTCGGCCTCCTCGCGGATTCTTTGTGCGAGCTTCTGCGCCTCGTCGCCGCGGCGGTATTCATCAACGTACTTCATGGCCGCGCTCCGCTCGTCGTAATCGTCATGCCTTCGCGAAGTTCGCCCGCGCTTTCCAGAATGCGCCGCGTCTCCTCGGCTTCCTTCGCGTTGATGCGGTTGAGCGCGAACCCGACATGCACGATCACCCAGTCGCCCGGGACCGGATGGTCAATCAGGGAAACGTCGACGGGCTTTTCAATACCGCCGATCGATGCCATCGCATCGGATCCGTTCGGGGAAACGGAGAGAATTTCTGCAGGAACTGCAAGACACATAAACTCAGACTCCAGCGTAATCCCGGATAAAGGGATAGCTTGACATGCCGCGGGCGAGGGCAAGGCGCGCAAGATGCGCCTGACCGAGGGCAAGCCCTCCGTCGCCCGGGGGCACGATATGGGGAATTCGGGGTTCGATGCCGGCATCCAGAAGCATCTTCGGGATGCGCGACGAGAGGACGCGGTTAAGCATGCAGCCGCCCGTCAGCATGACGGGGCCGTCAAGCCCCGAGCGCTCCCGTCCGTCAATGATCCAGCGGGCGATGCCTTGGGCCGCGGTGGCTTCAAAGAGGGCGGCGAGCTTCGCTGCGGTCTCTTTCGATGGGTCGGCAAGCCGGACTTCGGCGATATGGCGCATGAGCGGGAGGAACGACAGCACGCCTTTCTCAATCGAAAAGCCTCCTTCAAGAGGGGCGGCTTCTTCGACATGGGGGGCCGCAATGCTTTCGAGCCGCATGGCGGCCGTCGCCTCGTCCCGCATCGTGAAGACGAGTCCGAGAATGGCGGCCGCGCCGTCGAACCATCGTCCGAGCGCGCTCGTGCGGGCGGTTCTCGGCGAATGAATGAGCTTCGGGATTTCGCGAAGCATCATTTCCGGAATGGCCGGAAGGTCCCCGCGAAGGGCGTGAAGGAGCTCGAACCTCGCGTCCTCGAGCCCAAGTTCAGCGAGAATCGAGGCGCCCATGCGCCAGGGCTCCCGGGCTGCGCGGTCGCCTCCGGGGAGCGCGAGCGCATGGAGGGTTCCGTAGCGCTCGAACCCGTCGGGGCCGACCGCGAGGAACTCGCCGCCCCAGACTTTGCCGTCGCTTCCGAGCCCCACGCCGTCGAGCGCGGCGCCGAGCGTCCGTTCGTTTCTTCCCGCTTCAGCCATGGCGGCACCCACGTGGGCGGCATGGTGCTGAATGCGGATCAGGGGCTTCTGCTTCTCCTCGGCGAGCTTCCGGGCGAGTTCGCCCGAGAAGAAGTCGGGGTGGAGGTCGGAGGCGAAGGCGCCGGGTTCGACGTCGAGGAGCGAGCGGATGTGTTCGAGCGCCGCCTCGAGCGCAAAGCAGTTCGAGACCCGGTCGAGGTCGCCGATATGCTGCGTGAGAAAGAGTTCGCGACCGCGCGTCAGGGCGGCCGTGTTCTTGAGGTATGACCCGGTCGCCGCCACGTCGGGCGCGCCCTTCACCTCCGGGATGCGGATTGCTTCGGGCGTCACGCCCCTCGCGCGTCGCACCCAGACGGGGCCGGATTCGGTCGAGCGCACGACGGAATCGTCGCAGCGGATGAGGATTTCGCGGTTGTGAAGGAGGAGCACGTCGGCGATGGAGGAGAGCCGGTCCCTCGCTTCGTCGTTTCCGATCACCAGCGGCTCCCCGCCCGGATTGGCGCTCGTCATGACGAGATAAAGGTCATGAGGCGCCTCCATCCAGGCGGTTCCTTCGGGTTCTCCAAGGAGTGCGTGGAAGAGAAGCGCATGGAGCGGCGTGTAGGGAAGCATCACGCCGATTTCGGAGAGGTCGTCCGCAATGCCGGGGAAGGCGTCCGATTTGACGATCTCAGGTTTCTTCCGGAGAAGCACGATCGGGTGAGCCGTGCCCGTGAGGAGCTTCTCCTCGGCGGCATCGACCAGAGCAATGCGCTTTGCGGATGCCACGCCCGCGCACATGACGGCGAGCGGCTTCTCGTTTCTGCCCTTCCGCTCGCGAAGGCGCTTCACGGCCGCCGCGTTCGAGGCGTCGCAGACGAGATGAAAGCCTCCGATCCCCTTGACGGCAGCAATGCCGCCCTCGCGGATGACCCGGGCCGTTTCCCGGATCGCGTCGCCGGGGACCGGAGCGCCGTCGGCGCGGATGAGTTCGAGCTGCGGGCCGCAGACGGGGCAGGCATTGGGCTGCGCATGAAAGCGCCGGTCGCCCGGGTCCTCGTACTCCGCAAGGCACGCAGGACACATCGGAAAAACCGACATCGAGGTCTGCGGGCGGTCGTAGGGGAGCCTGCGGGTGATCGTGAAGCGCGGCCCGCAGTGCGTGCAGTTCGTGAAGGCGTAGCGGAAGCGCCGGTTCCGGGGATCGAAGATGTCCGCGAGGCACTCAGGGCACGTCGCCGCATCAGGGGTGATCATCGTGGTGACGGCCCCTTCGGCGCGGGACGGCGTGATCACGAATTTCTCGACCCCGCGAACGGGAGCGGGCTTCACGTCGATCGAGTCGATCCGGGCGAGCGGAGGCTTCCCGCGGCGAAGTTCTTCAGGGAAGGCGTCGAGCGCCTTCGGGTCGCCCTCGAGAAAAATACCGACGCCCTCGGGGTCGTTGAAGACCTCGCCGGCAAGATTGAGCGCCGCGGCAATGCGCCAGACGGTGGGACGAAAGCCCACGCCCTGGACGAGCCCTTCGACGCGCATGAGCCGCGCTTCTCTTGCCATCATCCGCTCTCCCTTTAATGCGCTTTTCTTAAATGACCTCAGAGGCTTGCGAGAACGAGCTGGGCCTTGAGCCATGCGCACCACTTGTCGATCCCTTCGCCCGTCGTTGCCGACACCCGGAGCACCTTCGCCTTCGGATTGACGCGGAGGACGTTCGCTTCGGCCTTGTCGGCATCGAAGGGGACGTAGGGGAGAAGATCGATCTTGTTCAGGAGGACGAGGGACGACGCGCGGAACATGTCCGGGTACTTGAGGGGCTTGTCCTCGCCTTCCGTCACGGAAAGCACCGCGACCTTGTGCGCTTCGCCGAGATCAAACTCTGCCGGGCAGACGAGATTTCCGACATTCTCAATGAAGAGAATGGAATTCTCCTCGGGATTGATCGCCTCGATCGCGCGCTTCACCATCTGAGCGTCGAGGTGGCAGCCTTTCCCGGTATTGATCTGGAGCGCCCGGACGCCGGTGGCGCGGATTCTTACCGCGTCGTTCGTCGTTTCCTGGTCGCCTTCAATGACGGCCGAGGGAATGTCCGTGAGGGTTCTCAGGGTCCTGGTCAGGAGTTCAGTCTTCCCCGCCCCGGGGCTTGAAACGAGGTTGAGGGCGAGGACGTGGGTCGCGGCAAGACGCGCGCGGTTTTCGGCCGCAATGGCGTCGTTTCTCGCGAGGATGTCCTCTTCCACGGCAATGGCGCGGCCCGCGGGCATGTCGTGGTCGTGCGAGTGCGCGGGATGCGCATGGTCGTGGGAATGACCATGCTCATGGCCGTGATCGTGATCGTGATCATGCTCATGGGCGTGTTCATGTTCGTGGTCGTGATCGTGGACCGTCAGGGTGATGTTCCCGTCGGCATCCCGGACTTCATGCATATGGGGACCCGAATGGCCGCAGCCGCAGGTAGTGCACATATCTTTTTCCTTCCTCCGCTTTAGGGAGCGAAAACTATTATATGAATGGGGTTCTTGTGGTTCTTCTGTAGCTTGTGCGAGGCCGCCGGGGGCGCTCAGCCGTCCGCGGCCTCGAGGATGTCGACCACCTTCATTTCCGTGCCGCCGGTGGCTGCGAGCCGGTAGCCACCGCACTCGGGGCAGGGGTCGCCGTAGCGTTTGAGCGGCACTGTTTTCTCGCAGGCGAGGCACCAGGCCTCGCCCCGCGGGCGCTCGATCTCAAGCGCCGCGTTCTCTGCGGGACCGCCCTTTCTCACCGAGGTCCAGGCGAATTCGAGGCTCGGAATGTCGACGCCGGCAAGCTCGCCGATCGAGACCCGCACGGCCTTCACGCGCTTTACATCATTTGCCCGAGCGGTGCGTTCGACGATTTCGAGAATTCCTTCGGCGATGGAGAGTTCATGCATGGCTTCGATTCAGATTTGCTGCGCCTGCAGCCGTTCCATGCAAAGACGGTGGGCACGCAGGCGTCAAGTCCGAAGAGCGCCCGTTCGACTGCGTTTTCAAGCTTCGCGCGGTCGTCCATGTCGTCCTTCGGGTAGAGGAAGATTTTCGCAGCAAGCGATGCCATGCGCTGGCCGGCACCGTTGGGCGAAAACTGCCACTCGGTGGGCGAGGTGATTCTGAGCGTCTGAAGTTCGCCCGAAGGGGAGAGCTTTACGGCATGCATCAGAAGGCCCCGCGCCGTTTCAACGAAGCTTATCCCGATGCCGGCTTCAGGGCCATAGGTCCAGAGTACGTTTCTGCCGTCCTCTTCAGAGGTGGAAAGGGGCGCGGATTCTCCTTCTTTCGGCATAGCCCGGTCGATGAGCCTTGCGGAAAGATCGAGGAGCGCCTTAGCGCGCTCGAAGAAGCACGCGGTTTCAACAATCCTTGCTCCCGTGAGCGCAACAGGGGAAATGCCTTCCGAAATCAGAAGATCGCGCACGGCAGGGTTGTTACGCATGCGCGACAACGCACCGGTGAGTCTCGGCGCACCCTGCCAGAAGGGCGCCATGTCGAAGCCCGAGTCGTTCAGAAGCCGGTAGGCTATCTCTTCGGCAAAGTCGGGCGTCATAATTTCGCTTCTTTCGGGCAGAAACTGAACGTCGGCTTCCGGGGGACGAGGCTCGGCAAGAAGGGAGAGGAGAAGGTGTGCGGCAGGAATCGTGCCGGCATGGCTTTCGGCCCACCCCCGAAGGTCGAACCTGCGCTCATGGAGATTCTTCAGGAATTCTTCCGGATCCATGCCGAAGAGAAGCCGCGAGGCGGCCGTCCGGGCTTCAGCGAGGAGCGCCGAGAGCGCATCAAGGAGCCTCTGAAAAGGCGCCGGATCAGGGCCTACTTCAGCATGAGGATCAAGCTTCACGAGAAGCTGCGCGATGAGCGCAAGCCTCGCGCGGAGCGCTCCGATCTGACGGTGCTCCTCCTGCCCGAGAATGGGCGTGAGCGGCAGAGGGGGCTTCCCCTCCTGAGGGGCGGCAAAGCCCCCGAGGAGCGCGGTTCTCGCTTCGAGCTTTTCGCTCTCGCAGACGAGCACGCGCAGATTTTCGACGATCGCTTCTGCCGTGACGGCGGCCTCGGGGAGGCGCGCGAAGGCGCTCCCGCGCTTTTCGCTCGGGTGCCCCCGGGCGGCAAGGAGCGCGCCGTCGAAGGCCGTCAGATGCGCGATCGGGCAGAGGCCATAGAGGAGCGTAATGAGGCGCCGTGCGTTTGCGCGGTGTTCGTTGGCGGCCAGCATCCGGGCGATGCCGTTCGTGCGCGTTGAAGACACGCAGACGGAGGCTTTGCCGCAGGGCTTCGGGAGCACGTGGATGTGGATGGCGGCTTCATCAGGAGCTGTCATGGCTTCGTCCTCCCTTCTGCGGGCTCTGCCGCATGGGCCTGGGGCTCAGCGGCGGGAACGGTCTCAACCGGCGTCTTCTCTTCAGCCGGGAGTTCACCGGGGCGCGCGGCTTCGAGGTGATGCTTCTCAGGCGCTTCCGCCTTCTTTTCAACCCAGCGGCGGCCGCGGCCGAAGAAGTCGCGGCGCGAAAACGTCTCGTTTTCGTCGCGCTTCTTTGGTGCGGGCTTGGGCGTCAGCGCCGGGGTCTCAAGATAATTCTTCGGGGGCTCGACCTTGATCGGAATCACGCGACGGAGCGCTCCGTCCGCGGCCGGAGGCGCCCAGGCGGTCGCATCCTCGTCGTCCTCCGGGATGGAGGAAGTCGTGAGCATGGTTTTGAGCGCCACGCGGGCGAATTCGTCCGCGGTTTCCTGGTCGGCCATGTCGAGGACCGGACTCTTGAGCGGGAGCGACAGAAAGCGCCCGAGGATCGGATCCTCGACAGAAATGAAGGGAAAGTCCCCCGCGGGGAGTTCGATCAAGCGAACCTTCCCGACGGGCACGTCAACCCAGGACTCGGCGACGCCGCAGACATAAACCGCGGCGATCGACCACGGCGTCACCATGACGCCGATCCAGTCGTTGCCCCAGCGGCGGAAGTCGACCGCACGGACGTCAATCTTCGGATTGACGATAGGCAGTCCCGCCATGCGCTCGCGCGCAATGCGGCGCATGCCTTCCTCAAAAAAGCCTGCCGGCGACTCAGCAAAAGAAGCCCGGGGTTTGGGATCCATGAATGCTCCTGAAACGGAAAGGCGCGGGCTCTCTAAGAGACTGGAAGAGGTGCCTTAAATTCTTCATATCAATGAAAAAAAATTGCACCGAATCTTTGTTTACAATCGATGAGGACGCGCTTTTCCAGCGAGTATAGAAAGGGTATCCGGGAAGCGGTATCCGTCAAAGGAACAAGGGCTTCTAGTGCTTTCGGGCGAGACCTTTCCAACGCACCGGCCCGGACTACTCATAGGTAGAACTTGATGGGTAGGCACTCTGCGCTCATGGCCTATAGCAGGAAGATCGCGTCGAAAACTATTCTTTCGATGACTCTTTTCATTCCCTTTTCCCGGGAATCTGATGTTTTTGTCAGGGGCGCAAGAGGACACATTCGAAACGCGCGCTCCCGGCAGGCTTTCGGGAAGAACCCTCCGGCTCGGCAGCCTGCACATATGAAAAATGAACGAGGGGGAGACCCAACATGCTTGAAACCCAATATCAGGCACTTCGCCGTCAGGGCGTGAGCCGCCGCAGCTTCCTGCAGTTCTGCTCGCTTACCGCGGCGAGCCTCGGGCTCGGCAATGCGGGCGCGCAGGAAATCGCGCATGCGATGGAAACGAAGCCCCGTACGCCGGTCATCTGGCTCCACGGCCTTGAGTGCACCTGCTGCTCAGAATCCTTCATCCGCTCCTATTCGCCGGTGGTTCAGGACGTCGTCCTCTCCATGGTGTCGCTCGACTACGACGACACGATCATGGCCGCTGCGGGCGAGCAGGCCGAGGAGTCGCTCCACGAGACGATGGAAAAGTACAAGGGGAACTACATCCTTGCCGTCGAAGGCAACGTCCCCCTGAACGAAGGCGGCATCAACTGCATCCCGAACGGCGAAATCTTCCTCAACAAGATCAAGAAGGTTGCCGAAGGCGCCAAGGCCGTGATCGGCTGGGGCTCCTGCGCCGCCTGGGGGTGCGTGCAGGCCGCGAAGCCCAATCCCACGAAGTCCGTTCCGATTACGGAAATCATCACTGACAAGCCCATCGTGCTCGTCCCGGGCTGCCCGCCGATTCCGGAAGTGATGACGTCGGTGATCACCTACATCCTCACCTACGATCGCCTGCCGCCGCTCGACCGTCTCGGCCGTCCGAAGATGTTCTACGGCCAGCGCATTCACGACAAGTGCTACCGCAGAGGCCACTTCGACGCGGGCCAGTTCGCCGAGAAGTTCGACGACGCCGGCGCGAAGCTCGGCTACTGCCTCTACAAGGTCGGCTGCAAGGGACCGACGACTTATGCTCCCTGCTCGACCGTGCAGTGGAACGAAGGTCTTTCGTGGCCGGTCAAGTCGGGTCACGGCTGCATCGGCTGCGCAGAACCCAACTTCTTCGACAAGGGGTCCTTCTACAAGCACGAAACGACCGTTCTGCCGCCCATCTTCGGCGGCGTTGAGGCAACGGTCGACAAAGTGGGGCTTGCAACCGTCGCCGTCGTCGGCGCGGCTGCCGCCGCACACGCAGCGCTCTCAGCCGTGGCTCAGGCGCGCGCCAAAACGAATAAGGAAATCGGAGGGAAGGAATAATGAGCGAACGCAGAATTGTTGTTGACCCGGTCACCCGCATTGAGGGTCATCTGCGCGTGCAGGCCGTGCTCGGCGACGACGGAAAGATCGTCGACTCGATGAGCACGGGCACGATGTGGCGCGGCCTTGAAGTGATCCTGAAGGGCCGCGACCCGCGCGACGCCTGGGCGTTCGTGGAGCGCATCTGCGGCGTCTGCACGGGCATTCACGCCCTTGCCGCCGTCCGCGCGGTTGAGGACGCGATCGGAATCAAGATTCCGAAGAATGCGAACATCATCCGCAACCTTCTGAACGCCACCCTTTACGTTCAGGACCACATCGTCCACTTCTATCAGCTCTCCGCCCTCGACTGGGTCGACGTGGTGAGCGCTCTTCAGGCTGATCCCCGCGAAACCGCCGACATTCAGCAGAAGATTTCGCCGCGTCATCCGCTCGCGGCCGTGGGCTACTTCCGCGACATTCAGAACCGCGTGAAGAAGCTCGTCGAATCCGGTCAGCTCTCGATCTTCAACAAGGGCTACTGGGGACACCCCGCGATGAAGCTTCCGCCCGCGGTGAACCTTCTCGCCGTCGCTCACTACCTCGAGGTCCTCGACTTCCAGCGCGAGGTCGTGCGCATCCACACGATTCTCGGCGGCAAGAACCCGCACCCGAACTACCTCGTGGGCGGCGTCGCTTGCCCGATCAACATGCACGATACGGGCGGCCAGGGCACGATGGTGAACGAGGTGACGCTCAACTACATGCGTGCGGTTGCGCGCCATGCGGTCGACATCGTCGAGAACGTCTACCTCCCCGACATCAAGGCGATCGCCTCCTTCTATCCGGACTGGTTCAAGTACGGCAAGGGCTTGGCGGGCGTCAACTGCCTCGCCTACGGCGACTTCCCCGAAATCGCGAACGACACTTCCGAGAAGTCCCTCCAGCTCCCCTCGGGCGCTATTCTGAATGGCAACCTCAACGAGGTCTTTGAGGTCGATGCGCGCGATCCCGAGCAGATTCAGGAATTCGTCGACCACTCCTGGTACCAGTATCCGGATCAGACCAAGGGCCTGCACCCCTGGGACGGCATCACCGAGCAGAAGTACGAGTTCGCGAAGGGCTCGGAAGGCACGCCCACGAAGTTCCAGTGGCTCACGCCTGACGGCAAGTACTCCTGGATCAAGAGCCCGCGCTGGCGCGGCCACATGATGGAAGTGGGCCCGCTCGCCCGCCTTGCGATCTGCATCGCGAAGAACGTGCCGCACATCAAGGAACCGGCGCTTGATCTTCTGAAGGAACTCAACCTCCCGCTCGAGGCTGTGTTCTCGACGCTCGGCCGCCATGCCGCCCGCGCGCTTGAATGCCATTGGGCTGCTCAGAAGCTCGTCCAGTACGTCGACGACCTCACCGCCAACATCAAAGCGGGCGACGAGGCCGCGGCCAACATGGAGTTCTGGGAACCCTCCACGTGGCCCAAGGAATGCAAGGGCGTGGGTCTTTGTGAAGCCCCCCGCGGCGCGCTCGCCCACTACTGCGTCATCAAGGACGGCAAGCTCGAAAACTGGCAGGCCGTGGTGCCCACCACCTGGAACGCCTCGCCGCGCTCCAACGAAGGGCAGAAGAGCACCTATGAGCTTTCGCTCATCGGCACTCCGGTGGCTGATCCCCAGCGCCCGCTCGAGATCATCCGCACGATCCACAGCTTCGACCCGTGCCTTGCCTGCGCCACGCACCTTCTCAACCCCGAGGGCGAGGAGCTCTGCTCGGTGCAGGTCCGCTGACGCGGTCTCCTTCAGGAGGATCCTATGAAAATCGATCCAGTCACCTACGAAGTCGACATGAAGGCGGGCACGCACCCGCTCTATGTCTGGGAGGCGCCTGTTCGAGTCTGGCACTGGGCCATGATGGTCTGCATGTTCGTGATGATCGCCACGGGCTTTCTGATCGGCGCGCCGCTTGTCTCGAACCTGGGCGACACGTGGGCGACCTACGACTTTGCCTACATCCGCTTCGCGCACTTTGCCGCGGGCATCATCTATACGGTGCTCTTCATCTACCGCCTCTACTGGGCGGTGGTCGGCAACAAGTACTCGCGGCAGATCTTCATTCCGCCCCTCTGGTCTTGGAAGTGGTGGAAGGGCGTCTTCGCTCAGGTTGCCTACTACCTCTTCATGAAGAAGACGTCGCCTGAGTATGCGGGCCACAATCCGCTCGCTCAGCTCGCGATGTTCGGGTTCTACGTGCTCGGCTCCATCGGCATCATCATCACCGGTCTCGCGCTCTACGCCCAGGCCTGGGGATGGGGCGAATCCTGGATGGCATGGTTCGGCTGGGTGTTCCCGCTCTTCGGGGACGTTCAGTCGGTGCGCACCATCCACCATGCGCTCATGTACGTGCTCATCATCTTCACGATCGCTCATATGTACATGTCCTTCCGCGAGGACATCATGGGCGGCGCCACGACTCTTTCGTCCATGACGACGGGCCTGAGGATGTTCAAGCACCAGGGCGGAGAGAATCACTGATTCTCTGATGTCGACTGAAAGCGTTTGACGCTGAACGCATCGAAGCCCTTCGGTTCCTTAGACGGGAATCGGAGGGCTTATTTCTTCTTTTTCGCAACACTCTATCTGCAGCAGTTGACGTCCGTAAAAAATACTGTTCACTGTCCGCAAATTTGGCGTATGTGCCAATCCATTTTGACCGGGTATGATTTGAAGACTCTGTACCTTTGTTTACGCATGAGCGACTGATTATGAAAGCTCTTCTTTGCTTCGCCATGGCTGCCGTTGCGGCCCTCTCCGTCGGTTGTTCCCATACCCCCCAACAGCGCGCCGACCGTGCTTACTACAAAGCGCTTAATCGAATCGCCGGTCCTACTGAAATGCGCGATGGTATTTTTATTATTGCCTCATATTCCAAAGCGCTTAACGCTGAAAAGGTCTTCCTGATTCGCAGAGCCAATGAGTTCTGTGCTGAGAAGGGGCTCAAAGCCTACCCTCTGGAGATCAACGTTGTTGACCGTCGTACCAGTCTGAAAACGGCTGTTCAGGTTGTTGAGTCGATTCCGGTGCCCGCCGGCAATATTGAGATGACCTTCCGTTGCGAAAAGCAATAACCGAACACGAAGGCACAGCATCCTGAGAATCTACCTCTGCAACTGCGCTGCACTTAGTAGCCGCTCCAGAGCATTTGCCCAAGACATACCGGGGCAAATGGGATGAACAGTGGGCAGTGATCGGCACTTGAGAATCAGAAAGGCTCCCTGCCTTAGGGATGCTCTGAGCAAATCGAAAGATAATGCATTAATTGCATAAATATCAAATATATGATAGAATATATCTATCATGA
>CAKQON010000046.1 GCA_934255515.1 uncultured Sutterella sp. | reverse complement strand
TCGCCCAATCCGTACCTGTGCGAATTCAATTGGGGAGCCAAGGAACCGTCGGTGGAAATCCAGCTCAAGAACACCACCGGCTACCAGGCCATGCCGTTCTCCATCGAAAAGGCGCTTGGTCAGTAACTGAACTCTTAGTTCAAGTGGCATAGTGACTCGAAAAGGCAGCTTCATCATGAGGTTGCCTTTTCGTTTTTACCAAGGTCACCGGGCATCTTCGGTGCTGAAGGCGGTGGTTGCCGATGAGGTTTCCATCGGCGCTCTGGATCGCGTTGAGAATGGCGGTACGCTCGTGGCCGACAAGTTCAAGTCCAATGGCGTTCGGATTAATCGCGGGAACGGCCAGCTTGTGATCGGCATTGTTGCCAGGGTTTCCTATCTGAAGAAACATCTGGAAGTGGCCAAGGAGATGTACGACGCAGGCGAAACGTTGCCCGAAGCTGTGATTGAGGCGTTGAGGTCTGCGGGGATGATCTCGGCTGAGGCTGTGGCAAGTGAAGCGGCCTTGATGATGCTGTCGCTTGACGACCGCGCCCTGCCTGATGAAGAGGATGAAGCTGCACCGTTTTCGGCTGACGAAGGCGAGGGCGAAGCACCGGCTGCGGATGAATCTTCTGAAGCCTCGGAAACTGCTGAAACGTCGTCCGCTTCCGAAACGAATGCACCTGTTCGAACGATTGAGGATTTGATCCGCGAATCCCGCGAACGTGCGGCTCGTGAGGCTGCGCGAGTGCATCGCACGATTCCGACGACCATTGGCGCTCTGACGTCTGCGGCTCGCGGTGCGGCATCTCAGACGATGGCTTTCATCGAGTCTCGGGCGGATGCGGCAGTCACGGGCCTGTGGGCTGATGCAGGCTACGGCAAGTCCGACTTTGACGCTTATCGCACAGAACGAAGCGGCATGCTCTTCGGCGTTCAGGGTTCAACTGAAACCGTCACGCTCAGGGCTGCTCTGAGTGCGGGTACAGGCAATGTCAAGAGCGACAGTCTTGTTTCTCAAGATTGGAACGACGTTGGCGGCTCGGTATACGGTGCTTATCGCTTCGGTCCTGCGGCTCTCACGGCCTCGGCTTTGTACTAACGTCATGAAGGCAAGGCGCAGGGTCAGAAGCGTCATGCGGACGTTCTGGGTGCATCGCTGAAGGCGTCCGCTGATGCAGTGATTGGCGGCATGACCGTGACGCCGTATGCGGGCTGGCGCGTGATCGGCATTGATCATGCCGATGCTGAGGATCGCGTCGTCGTGCATGAATTCCCAGTCGGATTCAGGGCCAAAGGCAGCTTTGATGCAGGCGCTTGGAAACTCTCGCCGGTTGTGGACTGTGCGTTTGTTCCGCAGACAGGCGATACGAAGGTTCGTCTTGCGGGTGCGAACACGAATTCCGTGATTTCGGGCGACTATGCCGTGACGTATCGTGCAGGTCTTTCTGCTGAAAAGGGCAATCTGGCATTCGGATTGAACTACAGCGGCTCGACGGGCGACAGCGGCCTTCGCAGCCACAGCGTTCAGGCCAACATGCGCCTCGCTTTCTAACGGGTCTTAGCCGCAATTGAAAAAGCCTCGTCCACATCGCTGTGACGAGGCTTTTTCTCACTTGACGCCGTTCAAAACCCAATATTTGTTCTTGCCCGGATTATTTTCATTTTTCAGTTCAAGCAGAGCTGTTGTTTGGGTTTCACTGGTCTCGAAGGTGGCTTTGCCGTCGGCATCGTAGATCACTGTCAGAGTGAACTTGGTCGCGTCGATGCGCTTGTCCTTGTTGGATACATTGACATCCGCCTTGTCTGCGAGGAGGATGTCGATTTTTCCGCGACAGCTCTTGCCGTTTCGGCATCCCTTCCATCCTTCTCGGCTGATGCGCCAAATGACATTGCTGACGTCAAGACCTGCATTGGCCATGGCCTCGTTAACGGTGGCGGTAAGACTGGTCGAGTAGTTTCCTGCTTCCGAATCCAACTCAGCGCCTGTGCCTCTGACAAAGAGATCGGTCAGGCTCTTGTATGAGCCCAGATCCATGGGGTCATGGAACGCAGACTTGAACCACTCCACGAAGGCCATGCCGTCCGTGCGCGTGACGACCATCGAACCCGGCGCATGAATGGAGCAGGCGACTGTGAAGTAGAAGCCCTTGTTGCTTCCTGCGGAAGTCGTCTTAATGGTAACGATGCCGCCGCTCGGACAGGCGGTTTCCTTTTGACCTGCCGGATACATGTCATTGAGGATGTGTTGAGCCGAAGCCGCCGCACTCGTCTGGGACTTGTAGTCGAAGATGCCGACATCCTTGCTGTAACGGGCAAGCGTTTCCTGTTTTTCGATGGTGCTGGCAATGACCGCACGGTTGTGCTCGCATACCTTGACCCGTCCTGATTCCTGAAGGTCGAAATACTTCGGAATGGCGACGGCTGCGAGAATGCCAAGCAGAACGAGCACCAGAACGATTTCAATCATCGTGAAGCCCTGTTTGCGGGGCTGAGGAAGGAGGGCGGCTGCGAGGGGTTTGGTCGGCATGACAACTCATTAGAAAAATGACATTAACTGTGGTGCGGGCCATGGCTTTGGCCAGGGTGAAGGCCACCAGTAAATGGCCCACACTCGTCACCATCATGGCGCAAACATGATGTGAACATGGAAGAGCAAATTAATGCTCAAATCCTTTCCAGGCAAGGCGTGGCGAACATTGCGCGAACATGAGTCGCAGATATTTTGACAAGAACGCGATTTTCATCCCGAAGCATGCATCGTGGCTCAATCTCATTGAGGCCTTCTTCAGTAAGATGGCACGCCAAAGCTTGCGCGGTCTTCGTGTCAATTCGAAGGAGGAGCTGAGAGATCACATTGCAAAGTGGATCGAAGAAATCAACGTAGACCCCGTACCTTTCCGTTGGCGATGGCAACTTGACGAGGTCCACGAGTTAATTAATGGCCTTATTTAGCAAACGTTATACTAGTGCGTAGAGATCGTTAATCCCTTCGTAAGCAGAAAAATTAATGACGCGTGCAATGATTGCTTCGATTTTGCCTTGCGAGACGACTCCCGGCAGGCCTCCGAAAACCTCGACGGCGCGGTCGTGAACGCGGATGATCTCTTCTGCGGTGAGGTGACGGATATGAACAGTCATTTCGAAGTCAGCGCCGCATTGGCGTCATGAAATTCATCGAAAATTGCGTCTATCTCCTGATCGAGGATCTGCCTGCGCATGCGCTCATATTCCTCGCTGGAGAGGAGTACGGCGACGGTTTTACCTCGCACATTGATGTGTACGGGCTCCGCCAGGTCTGAGTTGAGCGCTTGAATAATAGAAGAGAGATTTTTGCGCGCATCGGATATGGAGAGAGATTCCATCAGCACACCTTGCAGGTAAAAGTACATCACTCTGTACTTTTAATGGTACAAGGCCTGGAGCCGGGTTCTCTCAGGAATCAGATGCGCGCCGTGAATCGACGGGCTTCCGGCGGCGATGTCCGGGTGAAAAGACGTCAATCCTTACGCGTTCCGGGAATCGGCGTTGCTAGCGGCTGCCCGTTCAGCGCGAGGCGGATGTTTTCCATCACGAGTTCCGCCATGGCGTCGCGCGTTTCAACGGTTGCTGAGCCGATGTGGGGCGCAAGGACGACGTTCTGAAGCTTGAGAAGTCTCTCTTCAACATGTGGCTCGTGCTCGAAAACGTCAAGCGCGGCGCCGGCGATCGTTTTGTCGCGGAGCGCCTCAATGAGGGCTTCCGTATTAACGAGCGCGCCGCGGGCGATATTGACGAGGAATCCCTTCGGCCCAAGGGCCTCGAGCACCTCGCGGTTGATGAGATGGTGCGTTTCAGGGGGTGCCGGGATGACGACGATCAGGGCATCGCACCAGGCGGCGAGGTTCTTGACGGATTCAAAGTACTGCCAGGGCACGTCCTTCGAAGAACGCGACGTGTAGCCTACTTCCATCCGGAAGGCCTTCGCGCGTTCGGCAACGACCTTGCCGATCCGCCCGAGCCCGGCAATGCCGATCCGGCAGCAGGCGATGCGGCGCCAGAGGGGGAAGTTTTCACTGGGCCACTTCCCGGCGCGCACGAAGGCGTCGGCGGCGGAAAGCGAGCGCGCCAGCGCAAGGAGAAGTCCGATCGCGAGGTCGGCAACGTCTTCGGAGAGCACGTCCGGGGTATGGCAGGCGCGAAGGCCCCGGCGGGCGATGGCTGGAACATCGAAGCCGTCGAACCCGACCCCGAAATCTCCCACCATGCGGAGCGCCGGGTAGTGCGAAAGCTCCTCGTCCGTCACCCTGAGGTTGGACGCGGAGACAAGCACGTCGCCATGAGGGGCGACCTCAGCAAACTCTTCTTCGCTCATGCGGTCGCGGTGAGCTTCAGGAGCGGGTGAGCCGGGTTGGAGGAGGGAATCATGTTGACGATTGTCGGACGACCGTTCTGCATGACGCTTCTCTGATAGTGTGTTGAGAGATGTGACGAAAGGAGGGATGGCAAAAAGTTTATCCCGGAAGCAGAAGACACGCAGATGTCTCCGGACGCCCGCTTCGAGTCCTCATGCGCCCGAAGGAGAGTCCGAACTCCCGGAGGTTTTGATCAGCGCTGCCGAAATGCTTTTCCTCATGCCGCTGGCTCAATGTTTACGTAGCCGCATCCCTTTTAAGCAACAAAAGAATCAGGCATTTGAGCTAATATGCTTCGTTTTCTATTTTCAGCGCTCCCGCATCCTCACGAAGGCCTATGCCCTGCGCCGCCTTTAGGAGGAGCTCTTCAGCACCCGCCCGGACCTCTCTTTCCCCCGTTATCGACGATGCAGCCCCGTTCAACCTTGAATCCTCGAAGCTATCTGAGGGAGAGAATGTCTTTATGGAAAGCGAACGGGGCAGGGAAGTCCGCGATTGCGGTCAACGCCTTTTTCCTTGCGCTTTTTCTCCTCACTGTTCCCATTGAGCGGGAACCCTTCCGGAGCATTGCGAGGCGAAAGGCCTATTTCTACCCGCAGGTCGACTTCGATCGTCCCCGGCTGCTTGATCCGCTGAGGCTCGTCATTCAGACCTTCTGGCTTCTCTTCGTGAAGCCGTCGGACCCGTACCACCCCGTGCGCTCGCCCTGGTCGCGTCTCGTCGAGGCGGTCGTGCGGATTCTCCGCGCTTTGGGCGCCGTCATTTCCCGCATCGGCTCCGCATGGGGCACCTTCTGCCTCGCGCTCGTGAGGCGCCTTCCGGCGCTTTCGGACCAGGGGGAAAAGAGCGAGGGCGGCGCGGGGCGCGGACAGACCTTCCTCGTCTGGACGATCGTGCTTCTCGGGCTGGCGCTTGCGGCGCTCTGCATCACGCAGCCCTTTACGCTCGAAGGGCAGGTGGTCTTCCTCTCCTTCATGTTCTTCTCGATGATCGCGCTCGTGCGGGTGAAGGCGCGCATCACGCTCATGCTTCTCTTCGTGATTTCGATCGTCGTTTCGGGGCGCTATCTCTGGTGGCGCGCGACGGCGACCCTCAACACGAATACGTGGCTCGACGTTCTCTTCACGTCGCTTCTGCTCGGCGCCGAACTCTACGCCTTCGCGGTGATGTGCTTCGGCTACTTCCAGGTCTGCTGGACGCTCGACCGCAAGATCTGTCCGCTTCCTGAGGACCGCTCCGTCTGGCCCGACATCGACGTCTTCATCCCGACCTACAACGAGTCGCTCGACGTCATCAAGCCCACGGTTTTCGCCGCGCTCAACCTCGACTGGCCGAAGGAGAAGCTCCACGTTCACATCCTCGACGACGGGAGCCGCGATGCCTTCAAGCTCTTTGCCGACGAGGTGGGCGCCGGCTACATCAAGCGCGACGAACACAAGCACGCGAAGGCGGGCAACATCAATCACGCCCTGACCGTTACTTCAGGCGAGCACATCGTCATCTTCGACTGCGACCACGTGCCTTCGAAGGACTTCCTCGTTTCGACCGTGGGCTGGCTCGTGAAGGACCCGATGATTGCGCTCGTGCAGACGCCGCACCACTTCTATTCGCCCGATCCCTTCGAAAAGAACATGCACCTCGACCGGGCGCTCCCGATCGAGAATTCGCTCTTTCACGACTTCATCCAGAAGGGGAACGACACCTGGAACGCCACGATGTTCTGCGGCTCCTCGACCGTCATGAGAAGAAAGGCGCTCCTCGAGGTCGGAGGGATTGCCGTCGAGACGGTGACCGAGGACGCGCATACGTCGCTCAAACTCAACCGTCGCGGCTGGAAGTCGGCCTTCATTGAGCGCCCGGTCGCTTCCGGGCTCTCCACCGACACGCTTGCCGCCCATATCGGTCAGCGCATCCGCTGGGCGCGCGGGATGATCCAGATCCTGAGGCTCGACTGCCCGCTTCTCGGACGCGGGCTCACGCTTGCGCAGAGGCTCTGCTTCTTCAACGCAATGCTTCACTTCCTCCACGGGCTCCCGCGCATCATCTTCCTTCTCGCGCCTCTGCCCTACATGCTCGCCGACGTGTACGTGATCTATGCGACCGCCGCATCGATCTTCGCCTACGTCATTCCGCACATGGTGCATTCCGCGGTGACGAACCAGCGCCTGCAGCACGGGTACCGCTATCCCTTCCTCTCGGGCGTCTATGAGACGGTGCTTGCCTGGTACATCCTGATCCCGACGACGGTTGCCCTCATCGCGCCCACCATCGGCAAATTCAACGTGACCGCGAAGGGCGGCACGATCGACAGCAAGTACCTCGACTGGCATATCTCGAAGCCCTATCTGGTGCTGATTGCGCTCAATTTCGCGGGTCTTCTCGCGGGCTTCTGGAAGGCCTTCGCCTCGCCCGATCCAGAATACCTGACGCTCGCCATCAATATGGGCTGGATCGTCTACAACCTGATGGTTCTTGGCGCCACGATGGCCGTTGCCGTCGAGGACGTGCAGAAGGACAAGTTCCCGCGCGTGCCGCTGAAACTCTCCGCGAAGGCAACGCTTCCCGATGGTTCGGAACTCCCGGTCGAGGTCTGCGAATTCTCCCAGGAAGGCGTGCGCGTGCTCGCGCCCGAGGGGAATGAAGTGGTATTTGAGGCGCTTCAGAAGATGCCCGCCGGCGAAGCACTTCAGATTGAGCTTCCCGCCGATGACGGAAGAACGGAAGTCTTCCGCGCGAACGTCGCTCCGGAAGACCCGACGCGAACGGACCTCCCAAAGGGCGGGCGCGACCTTGTTTTCAAGTTCGAAGGCTATGCCGACGAGCGGCGCTTCAATTCGCTCACCTTCTCGCGGCGCGGGATCTGGGCGAAGAAGCCCGATGAAACGATTGACGATCGCTTCATTACGGGCTTCCTCGAGCTCGGCCGCATTGCGCTTTACGGCTACCGCTCCATGATCGAATTTCTCCCCGGGCGGATGCTTCCGGCGCTCCGCGATCTGATCGCGTCGCTTCTCCCGAGAACGCCCCGGCGCGAGCAGGATCTCGCGAATCTGCGCTGAAGAGAAGAAAAGAATTCATAAAAATCAATAAAATTAGAAAGTAAACGGACAATTAAGGATGACTCTGAAGATGGAAATCGACGCATTAGGCAGAAGCTGCCTCCTTGCGCTCGCGCTCGGGTGCTCAGGCATTTCAGCTGCCGCGGCGGCTCCAGCGCAGACGCAGGAACCCCCGCAGCCCGTGTGGCGCACGGACGTCGCCGGCAGCCGCATCGAAAAGGCGCCTCTCATCGGACTCGTTCCGGGCGGCCAGGCGCGCTCGGTGAGGCTCTCGGGGCTCTCCCGCATGCAGTTCTTCGATTTCGGCGTGCGCGCGGACGAGGTTGTTTCGCGTGCGTCCCTTGATCTTGCCTTCACGGTTTCCGCTTCCGTGCTGCCTCAGGTTTCGCAGCTCAACTTCTTGGTGAACGGCGTTCTGCAGCAGTCCGTCAATCTGACGAAGGAAATGATCGGGACGCCCGCGAAGCTTTCGGTGCCGCTCAACCCCAAGGCGCTCAATTCCCGCAACCAGATTTCGATTGAATTCATCGGCCACATCAAGTCCGTCTGCGAGAATCCGGCCGACGAATCGCTCTGGCTCGACATTTCAAACGAAAGCACCCTCGTGCTCGAGAAGTCGAGCATTCGTCTCGCAAACGACATGACGAAGCTGCCTCTACCCTTCGTCGACACGAATACGATGGAGGCGACGAAGCTTCCCTTCGTCTTCCCGGAAGCTCCGGACGCAAGGACGAAGGAAGCCGCGGCGATTCTCGCGAGCTGGACGGGCCGCATGACCAACTGGCGCGGCGCGGACTTTCCCGTTTTCTACAATGCGCTCCCCGGACCGCAGCATTTCGTCGTCTTTGCGACGAACGACAAGAGACCGAATTTCCTCGCCGGCTTCCCGAAGGTTGAGGGGCCCCAGGTTTCGATTGCCGATGCTCCGGGAAGCCTCTCGGCCAAGATGCTCGTGATTGCCGGGCGCGATGAGGCGGATCTCCTCACGGCGGCTAAGGCCCTCGTGCGCGAGGGGAACGTCATGATCGGCGACGTCTTCCGTCCGGGGGCGCTCAAGGAAGCGCCCGCCCGCGACGCCTACGATGCGCCCAACTGGGTTCCCGTCGGGAAGACCGTTCCCTTCTCGAAGCTCATGGAATATCCGGGACAGCTCACGAGCCGCGGCTACAGCATGCCGCCGGTGCAGCTTCCGGTGCGGCTTCCGCCCGACCTCTACATGACGGGGAACGCCAACCTGATTCTCAATGTCCGCTACCGTAGCACGAAGCCCATGACGGGCGAAACGGCGCAGTTCCGGGCGTTCCTCAACGGCTCTCTCATCGATTCCGATCCGATGGCGGCGAAGGACGGCCGGGGCGAGCGCGTGATTGCGCTTCCGGGCTTCTACGGCGCGATTACGGATAATCCGGCGGGGTCGCTTGCCCTCATGACGCAGAACGTGCTCGCGTTCGCCGTCGACTACGAGCGCATCGCCGAGGGCGGGTCGCCTGAAAACTGCAAGTCGATCATGATACTCCCGCATCAGATGGAGGTGGAGCCCACGTCGACCATTCGCCTTGAGGGGCTTTGGCACCAGGCGAGAATGCCGAATCTGAAGCTCTTCTTCCAGAGCGGCTATCCCTTTACGAAGTTTGCGGACCTCTCTCAGACGGCCGTTCTGATTTCGGACGGCGCTTCGGCGGATGAGGTCTCGACGATGCTCAATGCCGTGGGGCGCCTCTCCGCCGTCACTGGCGGCGTTGCCGACAAGGTTCGGGTGGTCTCGAGCGCCAATGACCCGGCGGCGTCCGAGCGCGACATTCTCGCGATCGGCCGCGTCGTTACGCGCATGAGCGACATCAATGCGGAAAATGCCGCTGACCTCCAGGCGCATGTTGAGGAAGCGATCCGCGCGAGAAAGCCCGGCGACGTCTTCCCGGCGCCTGAAGCGAAGGTGCTTGCCGAACCCGTTGCCGCCGTCGTGGGGCTTGAGTCGCCGCTCAAGTCCGGCCGCTCCGTGGTGGCGCTTCTTTCGGAAGGCCCTGCGAGCTCGCTCGAACTCAATTCCCGCCTTGTGAAGCCGGGCGACCTCAACAACGTGGGCGGCACGGTCGCCGTCGTGAGTCCGGGGAACGTCGCGGAATTCTCCGTTGGCGACCGCTATGTCGTGGGCGACCTCCCCTGGTACCACCGCGTCTGGATGCGGCTCTCGCGTCATCCGGGCTGGCTCGTTGTCTGCGCGCTCGTATCGGCCCTCGTGATCGGCTTTGCCGCCTTCGTCTTCATGCGCCGCTGGGTTGGAAGGAGAGCCTGATGAAAAAGACCCTTTTAATGAGCGTTTTTGCCGCGGCGCTCGCGCTTCAGGCGCTCCCGGCAAACGCCTGGAAGCTCTGGGACGACTTTAAGGCTTCCAATATTGAGACCGCTCGCGTGGTCGACTATTCCGATTCGAGACGCATCACGACGAGCGAAGGGCAGTCCTACGCGCTCTTCTTCGCGCTCGTCGCGAACGACCGGACGACTTTCGCTCAACTCTCCGACTGGACGGAAAAGAACCTCTCCGCGGGCGACATCACGAAGGCGCTTCCTTCCTGGCTCTGGGGGCAGACCAGGGCCGGGGACAGGAACGCCTGGGGCGTCATCGACACCAACAATGCCGCCGACAGCGACATGTGGATTGCCTGGTGCTACCTCGAGGCCGGACGTCTCTGGAATAAGAGCGAATACACGGCGAAGGGCCGCGCGATGCTCGAGCTCCTCAAGAAGGAAGTGCGCGATGTTGAGAATCTCGGGAAAGTGATTCTTCCCGGACGCGTGGGGTTTGAGGACAAGAACGGGACGGTGAAGCTGAATCCCAGCTACTACCCGCTCTTCATTCTTCGCCGCTTTGCGCTCGAGGACGCTTACTGGACGGATGTCTACGACGGCTCCCTCAGGATGCTTCTGCGCTCCGCCCCGTCGGGCTTTGCTCCCGAATGGGCGAGCTTCACGAACCAGGGACGGCTCGTGACGCCTGATGCGACTGACTACACTGAAGGGAGCTACAACGCCATCCGCACCTACATGTGGGCCGGCATGATGTCGCCCGAGGATCCGGGGCGCTTCCCGCTCGTCGAACGCTTCCAGCCGATGGTGGATGCGACGAGGAAGCTCAACTTCCCGCCTGAAAAGGTGAATGTCGTCACGGCGGACGTCGAGGCACCGGGGCCGGCATACTTCGGCGCCTGCCTCCTTTCGCTTCTCGGCAATGACCGCACGGCGGGCCTCATCCGCACGGTGCTCTCGGCCGAAGGCGTGAGCAGGGACCGCTACTACGGGAACGTTCTTGTTCTTTACGGACTCGGCTTTGACGAAGGGCGATTCCTCTTCGACCGCGACGGCCGCCTCGTGATCCGCATGGCAGAGGCGCAGAAATAATGACTCAGGAAAAAACGATCGACCCCAAGGCCCCGTCCCCGGGCGGACGCACGGCAACTGCCGACGGCCTGATCCTGCCCATTACGGGCCTCGGGGTCTGGAATCTCTACTTCCTCGCGAAGTTCGGACTTGCCTGGGCGGGATACCTCAATCTCTTGCCCCTCTGGAATGCGCTCTTCATTGCCGCGCTTCTCATTCCGCTCCGCTCCGGAATCCTGCGGTTCCTGCGCGGCGCAGCCGGCATCGTCTGCGCCTTCATGCTCCTCTGGAGCGAAAGCTGGCTCCCCGGGATTGAAAGCATTACGGCGAACGCCGGCAACATTGTCGGGTTCTCGTGGAACTACATCCTCGAACTTGCGCTCGACTTCATCAACTGGCAGATGGTCGGCTGCGGCGCGCTCGGCATCATTCTCTACGTGCTTCTCAGGAACACGATCCGCATCACCTTCGTCACGCTCTGCTGCTTCATCGGCATGACAGTGACGCCGGTGGTGGACGCCTTTTTTGCGAAGGACGCCGGCGAGGACAATTCCATCGTCGCTGCGGCGGACGGGGGCGCTCCCGGCGGGAAGAATCTGGCGGTGTCGGACAGCAAGACCGTGAAGGAATGGTACGAAGCGTTCCTTGCCTATGAAAAGGAGCGCCGCGCAGAATTCCCGACCGGGATTCCGGAAAAGGACACGCCCTTCGACATTCTGCTGCTCAACATCTGCTCGCTTTCGAACGACGATCTCGCCGCGTCGCAGCTCGAGAATCATCCTCTCTTTTCGCGCTTCAACATCCGCTTCGACAACTTCAATTCCGCGACGTCCTATTCCGGCCCTGCGGCGCTGAGGCTTTTGACGGGCGCGTGCGGTCAGCCCTCGCACAACGACCTCTACGGGGAAAGGCGGACCGAATGCGAAACGCTCAACCGCCTGGGTGCTTTGGGCTTCTCGCAGCACGTCATGATGGACCATACGGGTGAATACGATGACTTCCTTCAGGTTCTGCGCGACAAGACGGGCCTTTCTGCGCCGCTTGAAAGCAAGGGTCAGCCGATTCCGATCCGCTACATGGGCTTTGACGATGAGGAGCTCGCCGATACGCTCGCGCTCCTTCGCTTCTGGCAGCGCACGACTGCACGCGCGAAGGAAAAGAGAAGCGTCACCTTCATGAACCTCATTTCGCTTCATGACGGCAACCGCCTCCCGCGCCACGGACGCTCGGAAGCGTTCAAGCCCCGCGCGCAGCGGATGTTCGACGACATCAACACCTTCATCCGCGAGCTCGAGCGCACGCGCCGCCGCGTGATGATCGTGTTCGTGCCTGAACACGGTGCCGCCGTCAGAGGCGACCGCATTCAGGCGCCGCGCCTGCGCGACATCCCGACGCTTCGCATCACGGAAGTGCCGACCATGGTGAAGTTCGTGGGGGTACGCGGACTCCCTGAGCAGCCGATTCACGTGACGGGCGATTCGAGCTACCTTGCGCTCACGTCCCTCATCGGCCGCACGATTGAAAAGAACTTCTTTTCGAAATCGGGCGGCGCCGTTCAGCTTGAGGAACTCGTCCAGAACCTTCCCGAAACCCACCGGGTTTCTGAAAACGGGCAGGCGAAGATCCTTGAACTGAAGGACGTCGAGTATCTGAGAAGAAACGACGAGGACTGGAAGCCTTACGGCGGCTGACAAGCCCGGTCGGAAGGACCTTTCAGAAATGAAGAGGCCGGCAGCTTTCCCTTCGGGCGGGCGCCGGCCTTCGCATAAGATTTCTTAGCGGATCGAATGCCTGGAGGAATATTCAAGTCATGCCGGAACTCCCTGAAGTTGAAGTGACGCGGCGCGGCCTCGCGCCCGCCGTGGTCGGAAAGGTTGTGACGGGAGCCCTTGTGCGCGTGCCGAAGCTCCGGTCGCCTGTGCCCGATCTTGCGGAGTGCCTCTCCGGGAAAAAGCTCGTGAGCCTCGGGCGCCGTGCGAAGTATCTCGTCTGGACTTTCGAAGGAAAGGACGGGAAAAGAGCGTGGCTCGTCACGCACATGGGGATGAGCGGCTCCTGGAGGATCTGGCCGGCGCCTGCGCCCGAACCCCATCGGCACGACCACATCGACATCGATTTCGGCGATACGGTGCTCCGCTATACCGATCCGCGGCGCTTCGGCGACTTCCGCTGGTTTGAGAGGGATCCCTATGACGAGGAGCCGCTCCGGAGTCTCGGGAAAGAGCCCTGGGACGAAGCCGTCACGCCTTCCTGGTTCCTCTCGGAATTGAAGAAAACATCGAGGCCCGTTAAGGAAGTGCTCCTCTCGGGGACAGTCGTCGTCGGCTGCGGCAACATCTATTCGAGCGAGGCGCTCTTTGAGGCCGGGATCCGGCCGACGAGGCGCGCCGACCGGATTTCCGCGGAACGCGCTGAGAAGCTCCTTGCCGCCATCCGGGACGTGCTCTCGAAGGCAATCGCCTCGGGCGGCTCGACACTGCACGACTTCCACGGACCCGAGGGCGAGACCGGGTGGTTCCCGCTCGCGTGCGCGGTCTATGGCCGGGAAGGTGGAAACTGCCCGAAGTGCGGCGGGAAGGTCAAAAGAATCGAGCAGGGCGGTCGGTCGACCTTTTTCTGTCCGCACTGCCAGCACTGAAGTCCTGCCTGATTTGCAATTTCAGAAAAATGCCTTCCGGAGAACCGGAAGGCAGATGCGGGAGTTTCGGCACTCTCATGAGGCGCCCGGGGAGGCTCGGGTCTTCATGTAGAGACGCTTAACGGATTTCGTAGCGGACGGCAGCCGGCGCGCCGTGTTCAACAAAGCCCTTGAGCTGCAGAATGACCGCAAAGCTAAGAGCGAAAAGCCAATCTCGTATCTCGA
>CAKQON010000045.1 GCA_934255515.1 uncultured Sutterella sp. | reverse complement strand
CGATTCGGGAAACTCAGTTATGGGATGGAGCTACTTCCCTATAGGTATCGTTTGCCCGGTAATTTCCGAAGAGCCAAGAGTTTCACCGTCTGACCGGTCGCTACCTCAACGTCATTGAACGAATCAAAGAGCTGACTGAAAAGGAAAAGATCGAGGTCGTTGACATCGATGTCGACTATGAACTGGAGTCCGTGAAGCGCATTGAGGTGAATTATCGCTATCTGGTAGCCCTTCTTCAGGCTCATATGCCGGAAGGAAACGATGCGCCGAAGGTCGCTTCCGAGGCCGAGGATCAGCGCATTTCCAAGTTCATTGAGGATTACAAGAAGAACAATCCGAAGGTTGGTGAAGTCTTGAGTCAGCTCTGGTTTGAGCTGAAGTTCAAACCTGAAGCGTTCCGTGACAAGGATGCTTTCGCCGTCATTGAAGAACGTGTGGACGACTTGATTGCCAAGGAGATTCAGGACTTCTCGACCAAGTGGGGTGTTAACTTTGCTGTTCTCAACACTTATCGACACATTGCCGACGGATGCAATACCGCCTTCGCCGTAGTCGTATGTATAGTTGCGAAGAGAGGCAGTGGATACAGCTCCGCCATAGATTGAGCCATTGACAGTTCCGCCCGTAATTTGAATTGCTATGTCCTGGGATTCTGATTTGGAGTAGATGTTGTTTTCAGGTCACTGCCGCCATAACCAGACATGCCACCGCCAACAATGGCACCGTCAAAATGCTCATTGTGAATTTGAATACTGGCGGATCCTGATGATTTATCATTTTTTTCAACAGTTCCGCTGCTCATTTCAATCATTATTTTTCCTTTAACAATGACTGTGTCAGAACGATTGTCTTTGGGTTCTGAGCTGGGTTGTCTTCCGAACTGAGCGAGGCCGCCGCCAACACTACCACTGACAGTGCCGCCTCTCATTTCAATGTGAAGTGATTCGACTCAGGAAAGTCCTTCGAGATGATCATTGGACTCAGTATTTCCGCGAACTTTTCTGCCGCTACCACCGCCTCAGTAGCGGTGCCTCCGATAATGATGGTATGCGTGTTGCCTACTGAAAAGCTGACGCCTGTACCAAATGCTCGACCACCTGCAAATATGTCATCCAGCAATACATTATCTTGTAATTCTTTGAAAGTAAGCGTTATATCTACTCTGGACTTAACAACTGCTCCCTTAGTACCTGAATTTCTGAATTTTACCATCCATGTAGACTGAATTTAGTCGGAGTATTTCCTTTATATTGTTTCTTTAGATTGTTTGATGTCCAATTCTTACTCGTCTCGCCAGAATTTCCTAAATATATCGTTTCAGAACTAGCGCGAAAAGTGGTTAATGCACAGAGTGCGGCAATGAAAATTGTTGTTTTTTTATATGGCAGCATTTTTATTTTCAAATAAATGACTTCGGCGTCCAATGACGGTATAGTACAAAGACAACGATAGTTTGTTGATTTTTAAGATCATTTTCGCAAATGAAGTCGTTAAAACATGACAAGTAAAGAATACAAAATAATCCAACTTTTGGGAATGATCTGTTCTGTTATATTCCAACTGCCAGTAGGAATTTCGCGTCCTTTCCTGCATATTTTTATTATCAGGACTCGCGTTCACGATGGAGATCCTTCTTCGCTGCGTTGTGAGGGCCTGACTGTTTCTCTGTTGTTTCACCTTGCAAGATCCTGCCGCCTCGACCATCCTGCTTTCTCGCGCACAATCAAATACAACATACTGTATTTTGAATCCCCCCTCCTGGTAGATGCGGCTTCTCGATTTTCCTATAACACTATTCAATGGGAATAGGCGGACTGGAGTTCATGTTTAATCCAAATGGACATTGAATTCCCGATTAATGTCAGCAATCGGAATTCGTTCCTGCTCCAGTCTTCCTTTCGTCTCGCTTAACATTTCCAGCAGCTTGAGCTCTCTTTCCGACAGGCAGTCCGGCATTCTTTTCACCTGAGTCGGCTCAGACACGGCCAGATGGCGATATTTCATGAATGTCTCCACATCCATCATGACGCTCTCAGTCTGGGAATAAATCTTTCTCAGATCAGAGAGGATTGCTAGGCCGTGGGTGTCAAGGTCTCCGAAATAGAGTATCCGACAATCCACCAGCCATTTCGCTTCATAGAGTGCCGTGACGCCGTATCCCATTCCGATCAATATTGGAATGTTTGGCGGAATATCAAGCGAAAGCCCCGTCTGTTCATTTTCAATGATGACGACTGTTTTCTTCGACGGGGTAGAGGCTGCCAGTCGATCAATCGTCAGCTGAACGACATCATTGGGGTCGCCTCCGGTCCAGAAGGATGCATGCCGCACGCGCACGAAAAGAGGCTTTCGCCTCAATCCGAGTGCAGTTATGAAATCAACGCTCTCATTGAGCGGTTCTTTTCCGTCAAACTCTTTAATCAATTGCCAGACGCCGGCAATTAGCGCCTGATGATTTTCAAACCACTTGGTATCGATGCCTTCAACCGGAATTTCGCGAATGAAGAGTCCCGAATCCGGATGCGAGAGGAGCCATTTGAGGAGCTGAGTGAAGCGCTTCAACTCATTCTCGTCGAATTCTTTTGGCCATAGGGCATTGGAATTCCGGAGAATGCGGATGAGGCGCAGCAGAGGGCGTCCGCTTCCCTTTTGAACGTCATCGTCCGGATCAAATGTCCTGAAGGGAATCCCGAACTCCATTGCAATTGCGCTCACGCGATGGACGGCAGCTTTCCAGGCTTCGCCGTCAATGCCGTCAGGCTTCAATGCTTCGCAGAGGTCGGCGGCTTCACGCACCTCAACCCACGAGGGAAGATTGACGGAAATACCAAGCTGACGCCACTGCGCCTTCTTCCAGCCGATGCTCCACCCGTGCCGGGCTTCAATTCGCTTCCAGGACTGAATGAGCGCCTTCGTTTTCGTGAGGTTGACAGCGCCTTCCTTTTCATTCATTCGCCCGAGGGGCTTTTCGACGAGCGCGCTCCTGAGCGTCGGATTGAGGAGCACGAAGCTCGCGTCGTCGACGAGCCACTCCGGAAAAGAGCGGGAGAAGGCCCGTCTCAATGCGTCATCCATTTCCTGGGGCGTCTTGATTGCCATGGCGATTGATCATCCGGATAGAATGGCGAACCTCCGGCTGGGAGCCTTCAGAGGGCTTGCCGGAGGTTCAAAAGTAGAAAGACAGTCAGAAGAGGTCAGGCAACGGCTCCGGCTTCGCTTCTTCCTTCTCCTCTGACGAAGCCGCCTTCGGGGCAGCCTTGAGCGCCTTTGGGGCCGTTGTCTTCACTTCATACTTCTGCGGAACGACGGGCGCGGCATTCCTGAAGTCAAGCCTTCCGGTCTTGTCGTCGTAGCTTACCGACAGGCCGCTCGAGTTCCTGCGATTCTCCATAACGACGTAGAAGGCGCCGCCGATGTAGGGTTCGAGCGTCACGACGGACTTCTCCGGCGTCGCCACGATCATCTGGAAGCCGAAGCGGTTGAAGATGTTCATCGAAATGTCGGTGAACTCGCTGTCGGCCTTGTCGAAGGCTTCGTCGAGAATGACCGGCGCAAAGGCGGGAAGGCCGTTGTCGATGCTTCCCAACTGATAGCGCAGCGCCGCCGCGAGACACGTGGTCGTCAGCTTCTGGCGCTGACCGCCCGACTTGCCGGACCCGGAGAAGTAGGTTTCGAGGATTTCGCCTTCGTCGTTCAATTCGCTCGCCGTAAAGGCAACGTGACGGCGGACGTCGAGGACCGTGAGGCGCCAGAGCTCGTCCGGCTTTTCAGTCGTCTGCGCGGGATCGAGCTTCCTCACGAGCTCCGAAATGAGCTTGTAGCGCTCTTCGGCGTCGTCGTCCGTGAGTTCGCCTTCCCAGGCGCCCTGAATGAGTTCGCCCACCTGACGGCGGAAGTCTTCGACTTCCTTGATTTTCAGGTCCTTCACCTCGATTCGCAGGTGCGAGTCGCCTTCTGTGAGTCGCGAGAAGGGCGCAGCCGCGAGTGATTCGTTCACGGTCTCCATGCGCTGGAGAATGTCCTGACGGGCCTGGCGCATCTCGAGGTTGAGGTCGGCAAAGTGCTGAAGCGACTGCGTTTCAAGAAGCTCGCGGAAGCGCTTCTCGTGACGCGGGAGCCCGTCCGTTTCAATGCGGTCGAGCTTCTTGAAGAAGTCCGGCGCGAATTCAATCTTCGAATCGAGCGATTCCTTTTCCTTCGGCCACCTGAAGAGGAACTTGTCGAAGCGCGACGTGACGCCGCCTTCCGCTTCAGTCTTTCGGTTCGTGCATTCGAGCTGATCGTCGGCGATCTGGTCCTTCACCTTAGAATCGCGGGCATTGAGGTTTCTGAGCGTCAGTTCAATTTTTCCGTTGTCGGTGGCGCGGCGGTCGATTGAGTCGAGCTCCTCCTTGCCCGGCGTTTTCGCATTCCCGTCCTTCACCATCCTTTCGAGCTGGCTGATCGCGTCGGCATGCGACGAGATGCGCTCCTCTGCCGCCTTCATTTTCGACCTGGCAATGCTTTCGTCGGCAGAGGCTTTGCTTCGAGCCTCGCGGAGTTTCGCAAGCTGAGTCTCCGCATCGCGAAGCTCCATCTTGAGGCGCTCGAGGTCGGGCGTCTTCTTCACGAACTCGTCGAGCTCGTCGTTTGCCGCCTGCAGTCTTTCTGCGGCGCTCTCGGCGTCAATTTCGTCCCAGTCGGTATTGAGAAGCGCATTGGCGGCGGAAATCCGCTGCTGAGCGGCTTTCGCCTCCGTCTCGATTTTCCGGATTCTCTGCTGGAGCGCCGTGATTTCAGCGCCAAGCCTCCGGGCTTCCTTTTCAAAGAGCGCGAGCTTTTCCTGGTTCGAAAAGCCCGTCACCCAGCGGCGTCGGTCGTCGACATCAATGCGGTCGTCCTTTTCATGGCGCTCGGCGTTGTGCTTTACCTGACCCGCGCGGGTCACGGCCTGATCGGCACGGCGGAATTCGTCGAGATTCTCCGCGCAGAGGTAGGAAAAGCGCTGCGCGCACTCGGCGGCAAGCCACGCGTCCCAGCGTCCTTCCTTGAAGTCGAGCTTCGACGGGATGCTCCTCGGCCGGAAGAAGCCGTCGAAGTCGCGGGATTGATTCCTCACGCGGTAGTAGACGATGCGGCCTCTCAGGCGCTTCGTTTCAAGAAGCTCCGTGAAGGCAGGGTAGAGCTTTTCGTCGACGAGAATCGAGAGCGCGAAGTTGTGGAGCACGCGCTCGATCGCGCCCTGCCAGCGGGACTCATCGGGCTTCACCTGAAGGAGTTCGCCCACAAAGGGAAGCTCTTCCTCGGAAACATTGAGGTCGGCAGCGAGCTCCGCCCGGAGATCCAGGTTCTTCGAAGGAATATTGGACGGGCGCTCGCGCATCGAGTTGATTTCCTGGACCGTGTCCTGGAAGACCTTTGAGCGCTCGCGCTCTTCAGAGACGAGGCCGTCGCGCTCGCGGGTGCGGTCGGTGCCGGCCCGGTCTTCCTCCTCGAGATAGAGGTGAAGAGCGTCGATGAAATTGAGCCACGCGTCGCTCGATTCGGGGAGATCCTTCTGAAGGGTTGAGGCATGACGAAGCGCCGATTTCTTGTGCGCTTCGGCGCGCGCGTATTCGGTCATAAGCTGCCGCACGCGGGCTTCGAGCTGCTGGACCGAGAAGCCGCCCGATTCATTGAGGCGAGTTCTGAGTTCGTCCGCTTTGGTCTGCCCCTCGTTTTCCTTCTGAACAGCGATCTGCAGGGTGCGCATTGCCTTCTCGAGCTCGCGCTGGAGTCTCGGGAGTTCCGCTTCCTCGAGGCGCTTTTCCGTCATCGGACGCCACCACTCCATGGCGTTCTTTTCGGATTCGAGAAATGCGTTTTTTCTGATCAGTTCCTCTCTTTCGTCCCAGAGCCTTCTCGCTTCCCGCAGAATGTCCCGCTGCTCGCGGGCTTCGACCACGGCCGAATGGGCGTCAGAAAGATCGTGAAACTCCGTCGTGAGCTTATCGGCCATTGCGAACGTGCGCGGCTCCTCAAGCATGAAGTTCCTGAGGAACGTGTTGAGGTCTCCGAGGTTCTTTGCCGACTGGGCCTTTGCGAGGAGCTTCAAGGCCGTCTTCTCGCGGATCCCGAAGCGGTCGCAGAAGGCGTCGCTGTACGCGTTGAAGGTCGTAAAGCTCGTGAAGGGCGGGAGCCGGTCCTTGAGCCAGCTCCAGTCGAACTGCGATTTGGCGAAGCCCGTGAAGTCGTCCGCATTGAAGCTGTAGTTGCCGTCGATGATGAAGAACTGCTTGTTGACGGCTGCTTCCTCGTTCGAGCTCTTCCGGATGCAGGCAACGAGCAGGAGCGTCGTGTCGCCCGTGCGGCTCTCGCTGTCGAAAAGCGTGAGCGCGGCCGCCGAAAAGGTCGCGCCCGGGCGCAGGTACTGCGTCTTTGCGCGCGGCGACCCCGTGCCCTCGAGTTCGGCCTGGGTCGACCAGGCGCCCCGGATGTAGGTGAGGAGGTTGCGGTCGCCGCGCCTCTGCTCGCCCTCGCGGGCGGCGGCGTTGTAGGCAGGGTTGGGGAAGAGGAGCGTGATCATCGCGTCGAGGAGCGTCGATTTGCCTGAGCCCGACGCGCCGACGAAGAGAAAGCCCTTTTCCGAAATGGGGATGTCGTGGATGTTGGAGAAGGTGCCCCAGTTGAAGACCTGGAGATGCTTGATCCTCCACTGCACGAGGCCGCCGATAGTGTTCTCAAGCATCAGATCGTCTCCTCATCGCTTTCATCGTTTTCGTCCGCATCCGCGTCGGAGTCATCCTCATCGGCGTCGGCGCCGACGAGTGCGGATTCCCCGAGCTCAATTCCCTGGATTGCTCCTGTTCCGCTCTTCAGAAGCTCATAGCGCTTCATGATTTCTTCGGCTTCTTCAGGCGTCTTCGCGTCCTCGAGAATTCGCCTGAGATAGGCGTTCCTGAGTTCATCAATCGCCGCCGTGGGGAAGAGGAGCGGGAGAACAGGCGATATTTCCATGGCGTCGCCCGACTTCAAGGTGAGGAGAATCCTTCGTTCCGTGAGGCGTTTGATGATCGCCTTGAAGTGCTGCTGGAAGATGCGGTCGTTGGTGCCCGCGGACCGGTCGAAAAGCCGGAGCATTTCGGCGACGTCGGCGCGGGTGACGACGGCGCGCTCGCCGTTCGCGCGCGCACGCATGAGCTGGTCCCTGAGTTCAAGGAGCACTGCAGAATCAAGGAACCTCAGGCGCACGGTGTTGAGAAGCGACGGCGCATCATGGTCGCCGAGGTCGGGCTTCCGGCAGAAGGCGACGCCGAGCTCGTCGTCAACGAGGAGATCGAGATAGAGGTCTGAGAGCCGCGAGCGGATGATCTCCTCGCGGACCTTGAGTTCCTGCCAGAGGCGTTCGCTGCGTGAGCGCTCGAAAAAGGGGCCTTTGAGAAGGTGCACGAGCACCTGGCGCGTGAGCGCGGGGAGCGTTCCGGTGTCGCCCGCGTAGAGCTCGCGCTCGGCCGCATCCGTGTCGCCCTCAAAGGTGCCTTCCTGAGGTTCAGCGGGTTCCGTTGATTCCTGCGATGCGGCTGGCATCGCGGCGGGATCTTTTTCGATTTCTGTCACTTGACTTTCCCGGTTCGGTATTCAAATTCTGTACTTGCGGTTTACACTAGCGCCAGCGGTGGGATTCGCGCATTTTCTCGACGCTCTCGAGCGTAAACCAATAAAGCGGAATCCGCGCATGGCGCTCGTTCTGAAGGCGGTCCTTCCAGACGAGCGGCTCGTCGACGGCGGGGAGCTGAAGCGGCACCCGGAAGTGCGGATCCGACATGTCGGTTTCCGGGGCGTCCTTCTTCGTTTTGCCGCCGGAAAACCGAAGCGCCGGCATGCCAGGGCCTCCGGGTTCGCCGTAGCGCGTGGCGAGCGAGAGGAGCCCCACTACGGACCCAAGACCCTGCTGATTGGCAAGCGACCGGTAGATGTCGCCGATCGACGCGCGCTCCGGGGCGCCGGGAGCCGTAAGCACGGACTCAACGGCGCGCATGAGCTGCGGGTAGTCGATTTCAGAAGCGAGGATGCGCTCGAAAATGGCAAATGCGTCCACCTCCGGTGCAGAGCCGAAGGCGATGTCCGACTCCATCCGCGTCTCTTCCGGGTCGTCGAGCGAATACTGGTCGATCGAGCGGATCACGGCCGAGGAGAGCGTCACTTCCATGAAGCCTTCCTTGATGCCGACGGTCTTCGAGAGGTCAAGCGCGGCGCGCCGGGCGTCGCGGATGAGCGTGGTGAGGCGCCGCTCCTCCACATAGTCGCGCGAACTCACGAAGTCGCGAAGCGACCTGGCAAGCTGCGTCATCACGGCGTGCGTGTGGCCCGCCCGGTCAAGGAGCATGCGCTGAAGGGTTGAAAGCCGCCGGCGCTCCTCGCGCGTGAGTTTGCGATAAAACCCGCGCGTCGCGATGCGGGTGAGGGCGCTCTCGAGCTCAGCATTGGCACGGTTGTCCATCAGAAGCCGATAGAAGGCCGTGAAGGCGCGGCCGGCGTCGCTCTCAGAAATCCCGTCGACGCCAGCAAAGAAGCGGTCGAGAATCGAGCCGCGGGAGGCCGACGACTTGAGAATCCGTTCGCGCAGATCCCGGTTCAGCCTCTCAAACTCTTCGCGCACGCGCCGGAAGTCGGCTTCTAGCTCTGATACGAGGTCAAAGATCTCGCTCACGCGGTCAAGCGCCGCCTGCTCGGAAATGGAGGGACTGCGTCCGGCTTCAATGGCGGCGATTTCCTCGTCGATGCGCGCTTTTTCGGCCTTGAGCTGCGCGATGCGCCCGGCCCTGGAGCGGTCTGAATCCGCGGCGAGGCGCTCGATCGCATGCGTCACCATCTCGAGGCGGCTCTCGGTCGGCCCCGTGCGCTTCGTCTGAAACCGCGAGAGCGTGCGGATGGCTTCCAGGCCGGCGCTTGTGAGTTCATAAGTCTCTTCGCTCCGCCCTTCAGCAAGGCGGCAGACGAGGTAGCCTTCCTTTACCCAGCGGCTCGCGAGGGCCCGCGCCTCATCGCGCGAGATCGTTTCCTGGGCGCCTTCGGCATAAGCGTGAATGAGGCGCTCGAGGAAGACGGATGCAGGGAGCTCGCGTTCGTTGTCAAAGAGGAGCGTCTGCAGAATAGCAATCGACTGCGGGCCCGTGTCGGCGGCGAGAAGCCTCCAGATCGGGCTCTGCCTGAGCTCGCGGTAGTTTTCTATCAGCGTGCGGATGGACATGCTTCTGGGATGGAATCAAAAGGGAGCTCAGGCGGCGTCTGACGGAGGAACCGGTGCGGCGGGCTTTGTGACGTCAATCCACGCGCATTCGCCCACGGCTTTCTCGAGTTCAGCTGGAGCGAGCTCAACGCCGCTCGCCTCGTCGCCGCAGGCGGGCCAGACGGTTTCGTAGGCTTTGAGCGACTCATCGAGATAGACGGGAACGCCGGGCTTTCTGCCGAAAGGGCAGACGCCTCCCGGCGCATGTCCGATGAGGAATTCCACGAGGTCGCGGGAAATGAAGTGCGGCGTCGCATGAAAGATCCGCTTGAATTTGCGCCCGTCAAGCTTCATGTAGCCTGCTGCAACGATGAGGAGCGGTCCCCCGGGACCGTCAATCGCCATGGTTTTGGCAATTCGCGCGGGAATGACGCCGATTTCGCGTGCAGCGAGCTCTACGGTAGCGCTCGAACCGGAAAAGCGGCGAATGCTGTCGGCAAATCCGCGGTCCGTGAGCCAGGCGGAGGCAGCTTCAAAAGACAATTTCGAACACTCCGGGAGAAGGAAATTCTTAAAAGCCTTATTCTACCGATTCACACTTTGATTCTCATGGCCGGGAAGCGGCATAAACACTTCTAATCGGGATGACAGATTTCGAGAGACTTTTCGGGTCTTCTTAAGATCATGGGTCGATCCGCGCTATCATGCTCGTCTTCTCCCGAGGCATCGGATTCCATTCCATTCCGATCCCTTCCAGACATTTTCAATTGCCCATTTTCGAAGGTTTCCCCGTGAAAATTCTCATCCTTCCCGACAGCTTCAAGGGTTCGCTCACCTCGAGCCAGGCGGCCGCGCAGATTGAGAGCGCCGCCAGGAAAGTGTTTCCCGAAGCGCAGATTGAGTCTTTCCCCATCGCCGACGGCGGGGAAGGGACGCTCGAGATGGTGCAGAAGGCCGCGGGCGGCGCATTCCTTCCAATTGAAGTCATGGGTCCCTGCGGGCAGCGCGTGCGTTCGCGCTACCTTTCGATCGGCGACACGGCCGTCGTGGAGCTCGCCGAAGCCGCCGGGCTCGGTCTCCGTCTTCCCGGCTTCAGCCCCATGAAGACCACGACGATCGGCGTGGGTCAGATCATCGCGGAGGCGCTCCATGTCGGACACCGCCGCATCGTGATCGCTCTCGGCGGGAGCGCCACGACGGACTGCGGCTGCGGCATGGCCGCCGCTCTCGGGACTCAGTTCCTCGATGAAGCCGGCAGGCCCTTCCTTCCGACGGGCGCGACGCTTTCCATGGTCCGGGGCATTCGCCTCAACGGCTTCTTCTTCGGCAAAAATGCCCCGCGCATTGAAGCGCTCTGCGACGTCGAGAATCCCCTCTATGGTCCTCAGGGCGCGGCTTATGTCTTCGGTCCCCAGAAGGGCGCGACGCCCGACGAAGTGAAGGTTCTCGATGCCGGACTCAAAAACATTGCCGACCTTTTCCAGAAGCGCGCGGCAAAGCTCAGCAGCCTCAGGGGTGCGGGCGCAGCGGGCGGCACCGGTGCGGGCGTGGCGGCCTTCCTCAACGGCCGGCTCCTCTCCGGGATCGACGCGCTCCTTGATCTCATGAAGTTTGAGGAAGCGGCGAGGACGGCGGACCTCATCATCACGGGAGAGGGCGCCGTCGACACGCAGACGAAGGGCGGGAAGGTAGCGGAAGGCATTGCCCGGCGCGCTGCCGGAAAGCCCGTGGTGCTCTTTACGGGCGCCAATATGCTCGGCGAAAAGGATCTTGAGGCGCTCTACGATCTCGGCATTACCGCCGTCCTTTCCATCCTCCAGAAGCCTTCAACGCTCGGCGAAGCCATGGCCGACGCCAAAACAAATCTTCATCTTGCGGCGCTCAGCTTCTTCCGCACGCAGAAGATGTTAGGAGCGCGCTGAAGCGCCTTGAAGCTTTCAGTCTGAATTTGAAAGAGAAGGACCGCCTGCTTCTTCATCCAGGGAACGAGGATGAAGAATCGGGCGGTTTTCTTATGCGGGTTTTTGATAAGAAAAGGCAATTCACGGGCAGAATCTGGATATTCGGGCAATCCCTCTCTCCCTAGAATTTCCGTCAGTTCCTACCCACAGGAATTGATTTTGGAGACCCATATAAAATGCAGGATTTTGATCTTTATCTCCCGACCCATATTGTTTTCGGCAAGGGCCGTGTCAATGAATTAGGAAAGCTCGTCGCCGGGAAGGGCGAACGCGTTCTCATCACCTACGGCGGTGGGAGCGTTGTGAAGAGCGGTCTTCTTGACGCCGTGAAGGCGCAGCTCTCGGGGCTCACTGTTATCGAGTTCGGCGGCATTGAGCCCAACCCGAAGATCGGAACCCTCAGGAAAGCGATAGAACTCTGCCGCCGCGAAAAGATCGACTTCATCGTGGCGGTGGGCGGCGGAAGCGTCATCGACGGCACGAAGTGCATTTCGGCCGGCACCTTCTATGAAGGCGACGCCTGGGACCTCATGTACGACTCCTCGAAGATCGGCCGCACGCTTCCCTTCTATGCCGTGCTGACGCTCGCCGCAACGGGCAGCGAATACGACAATTCGGGCGTCATCTCGAACCCGGATACGGACGAGAAGCTCTTCCTCGCGGCGCCCAATCTCTTCCCTGCCGCGTCCATCATGGATCCGACCTATACCTTCACGGTTCCGGCATGGCACACCGCGGCGGGCGCGGCGGACATCATGTCCCACACGTTCGAGCAGTATTTCGTGAAGGAAGGGAACGAGCTCACCGACGGCATGTGCGAGGCGATGCTCCGCACCGTGATCAAATACGCGCCCGAGGCGATCCGCCGTCCCGACGACTACGAGGCGAGAGCCCAGCTCATGATGGCGAGCTCCTTCGGCTGCTGCGGCATACTCTCGATCGGCCGTTCCGGCTCCGCCTGGCCCTGCCACGGGATTGAGCATGAGATCTCGGCCTACACGGACATCACGCACGGGGCGGGCCTCGCCATCATTACCCCGCACTGGATGCGCTGGACTCTCACGCCCGAGACTGCTCCCCGCTTTGCTCAGTACGGCGTGCGCGTCTGGGGGCTTGATCCGGCGGCCGACCCCATGGAAACCGCGAAGAAGGCGATTGACCTGACGGCTGACTTCTTCAAGTCGATCGGTCTTCCCGCGAAGCTCTCCGACCTCCATGTCACGGACGATCACTTTGAAGCCATGGCCGACTATGTGCTGAAGCACTGGTTCCCGCTCGAAGGCGCATTCCGTCCGCTCGACAAGGAAGGCATTCTCGCCATCCTCCGCGCGTCGCTCTGATGCCCTGAGCTTTTTCTGACGCCAAATAAACCCGCAGGCGGCAGTCATCTTCCTGATGGAGGACTGCCTGCCGGCGGGCTTTTTGTTTTGAGGAGGCGGTGTTATAGTCGTTGCTAATAACGAGAATCAATTGCATTCGATCTGCAGTTCAAAGAGGCAAAGGCACAATGCCGCTCATTCAAATCCCGCTCAACGATGTTTTTCGATGCTTCAACGACGGGGGGCTCGTGCTTTTCGGCGCGGGCTCTGAGGGCAAGTTCGACGTGATGCCCTGCGGCTGGTGCGCGCCCTGGGGGCTCGACCGGGTGCTCTTCACCGCGGGTCCTAACCACTGCACCCGGGAGCTCGCGGAAGCTTCTGACTGCTTTCTCCTCGCAACGCCCACGGCCGGGATGGCGGAGATCGTCTTCAGGCTCGGGACGACGACGATGCACGAGGACCCGGAGAAGCTTTCGCATGCGGGCCTTGGGTTTCTTCCCGGCGAGAGGGAGCTGCCTTTCCCTGCCGGCTGCAGCGCCTGGGTGATTTTGCGGCGCGTCAGGGAGGGGCTTCCTCAGTTCCCCAATGCGCTTCTTTTTGGAATCGCCGAAGAGGCATGGGTGGATGGGGACCTCTGGCGCGAGGGACGGCCTCTGCCGGAAGAGGATCTTCCGCTCTTCAAGCGCCGTCTTCGCTATGAAGCGGGCGGCGCTTGGTATGCCTCAAAGGGCCGCGAGAGGGTGCTTCAGGGCGCTCAGGGCGGCAGGACCGGCTGATCTCTGGGAACCTTAGGAGCCTTCTGCTTACAGGCTGGAAGGCTTCACACTTTTGACTTCTTTGATATGCTCGTAATGCATATTCAGATACAAAGGATAAGTATTAGCTATTTCCATGAGGGTTCCTTAAACTTCCTTCTCAATACGGAAGAACCCTTCGATGCAATCGCATCGAGGCTCGCAAACGATCTCTCTTTCGGGAAGGAGCCATCATGAAGAAAGCATTGGCTTCCGGTCTTGCAGTTGGGATTGCCTCGGCGAGCTCTGTCTCTGCTGCCGCGACTGTTGACGGAAGCGCTGCGGCAAGCGATTCCGGCCTCAGGCTCGCAACGACCAGGGACAAGACCTTCGCTCAGAGCGACAAGGTTGAGCACCGCAAGATCACCTTCAAAAACTGCTAATGCATCACGCTGGCCGCGGACATCTATAAGCCAAAAGATGCCAAAGGCAAGCTAACCTTGATATTTCATCCGGCCTCGGAGCTCCGATCTCCGAGGCTGAATTGAGAATCGATCTCATCTAGTCGCCATAAA
>CAKQON010000044.1 GCA_934255515.1 uncultured Sutterella sp. | reverse complement strand
TTTTATCTACATAACTCATTTATCAATTATAACATAACCGTAGCCGCTTGTCAACTATTTTGTGCCTATGTTAATAATACTTAAGCCATGCGGATTCCGCACGGGTGAGATCGCCGCGGATGTCGGAGAGGTGCCAGAGGTAGTTCATGACGCGCGCAAAGTCCGCGTCGTCCGTCGGCATGAGGAAGCCCATTTCGGAGACGGGCGTGAGGGGTTTGGTGATGAAGGCGGCGCCAAGCTTCGGGTTCTTCTTCGCGTAGAGAATCGCCTCGGCCGTTTCGGTAATCATCACGTCGCCCTTGCCTTCGGCGATGAGGCCGGGAATCTCAAAGTTCTTCTCGTGCGTCGAGACCTGGGCCTTCGTGAGGTTCTTCAGCACGAACTGCTCGTTCGTGCCGCCTGGATTCTTGATGACGCGCACGGAAGGCTGATTGAGGTCCTCGAGCGTGCTGTACTTCGTGAGGTCGCCCTTTCTCACGAGCGCAACCTTGCCGAAGGGCGCATAACCGGGGAGGAATTCGCCCCAGGACGTGCGGGCGAGGGTCTGCGTGATGCCGCCCACGGCGACGTCGAAGCGGTTCCCCTTGATGCCGGCTTCGATGTCCTTCCAGGGCGTCTTCACAAACTCAACCTTCCAGCCCGCATAGGCCGCCATCGTCTTGATCACGTCGACGTCGTGACCCTTGATGACGCCCGCTTCGTCCATCGCGAAGGGACGATAGTCGGCGGGCGTCCCCACGCGGATCACGCCCGACTTCTGAATGGCGTCGAGTCGGTCGCCCGCCATGGCTGCGCCCGCGGCGGCAACAGCTGCGGCAAGAATAAGGGTCTTGACGGCTTTCATAGAAATGCTCCTTTGAATAAATAGTCAGTTGGAATTTGGTTCGCCCTGCCCGGCCCCCGTAAGTCGTCCCAGGGAAGCGATCAGCAAAGAATGCCTCAGAAACCGCCGGTCCTCAGCTCGTAAATTCCCGCAGAAAACGCTTCTCCTCGATATTGCACAAGAGGCATTCGCGCTTCACCTCAAGGGTTAATACCTACCTATAGGAGTGATATGTAAGCCCAGGACAGAGACTTGCTCCCGCGTCAATTCTCCTTTGCATAAGGGTTGCTCTCACCCTCCGAAGAGGTAAATAATTCGAAGAGCAGAAAAAAGAGCTTCTCCTTCCAAATGGAGGAGAGCGCCTTGAAAACAATCCTGCAGCGGCCCCAACGGGGGAGATCCTCCGCTCACGGGCCTGACCCTAAACAGAGAAGAGAAAACACAACCATGGCACAAGCTCCTGCATTCAAATATGCCCCGATGTTCCAGCTCGGCAAGGACGACACCGAGTACTACCTCCTCACGAAGGAAGGCGTCTCCGTCGGCGAATTCGAAGGCCATCCGATCCTCAAGGTTTCCCCCGAAGCCCTGACCGCGCTCTCGAACCGCGCCTTCACCGACGTCAACTTCATGCTCCGCCGCGCCCACAACGAACAGGTTGCCAAGATCCTGTCCGATCCGGAAGCGAGCGAAAACGACAAGTACGTTGCTCTCACGTTCCTGCGCAACGGCGAAGTCGCTGCCAAGGGCGTTCTCCCCTACTGCCAGGATACCGGCACGGCGATCATCCACGGCGAAAAGGGACAGCAGGTCTGGACGGGCTTTGAAGACGAAGAGGCGCTCAGCAAGGGCGTCTACAAGACCTACACCGAAAACGCGCTCCGCTATTCGCAGAACGCTCCGCTCTCGATGTACGAGGAAGTGAACACGAAGTGCAACCTCCCCGCGCAGATCGACATCGAAGCGACGGAAGGCATGGAATACCGCTTCCTCTGCGTCGTGAAGGGCGGCGGCTCGGCCAACAAGTCCTACCTCTACCAGGAAACGAAGGCGGTTCTGAATCCCCAGAAGCTCGTTCCCTACCTCATCGAAAAGATGAAGACCCTCGGCACAGCTGCCTGCCCGCCCTATCACATCGCCTTCGTGATCGGCGGCACCTCCGCTGAACGCACGATGCTCACGGTGAAGCTCGCCTCCTGCCACTACTACGACAACCTTCCGACGACGGGCGATGAAACGGGCCGCGCCTTCCGCGACGTTGCGCTCGAACAGCAGCTCCTCGAGGAAGCTTGGAAGATCGGCCTCGGCGCCCAGTTCGGCGGCAAGTACATGGCTCACGACGTCCGCGTGATCCGTCTGCCGCGCCACGGCGCATCCTGCCCGATCGGCATGGGCGTTTCCTGCTCGGCCGACCGCAACATCAAGGCGAAGATCACAAAGGACGGCGTCTTCATTGAGAAGCTCGACAACAACCCCGGCAGCCTCATCCCTGAAGAACTGAGGAAGCCCGGCGAAGGCGGCTCGATCAAGATCGACCTCAACCGCCCGATGAAGGAAGTCCTCGCCGACCTCACGAAGTATCCGGTCTCGACCCGCCTCGAACTTACCGGCACGATCATCGTCGCCCGCGACATCGCTCACGCGAAGCTGAAGGAACGCCTTGACCGCGGCGAAGAGCTCCCCGACTACATCAAGGATCATCCGGTTCTCTACGCAGGTCCCGCCAAGACGCCTGCCGGCTACGCCTGCGGCTCGATGGGCCCGACGACCGCCAACCGCATGGACCCCTACGTTGACCTCTTCCAGAGCCACGGCGGCTCGATGGTGATGATCGCCAAGGGCAACCGCACCCAGGTTGTGACGGATGCCTGCAAGAAGCACGGCGGCTTCTACCTCGGCACCATCGGCGGCGTTGCTGCGGTCCTTTCGTCCGACGCCATCAAGAGCATCGAATGCATCGAGTATCCGGAGCTCGGCATGGAAGCCGTCTACAAGATCACGGTCGAGAACTTCCCGGCCTTCATCCTCGTCGACGACAAGGGCAACGACTTCTTCAAGCAGCTGAAGCCCTGCAAGATCGCCTGCAAGTGCGAAAAGAAGTAATTGCCTGACTGCTTCATCCGGAGCGCGTCTCTGAAGGCCTCGGGTCAGACGGGACGTCCTTCGGAAGAGGAAGACAACAGGAAGCCGTTGAGCATAAGATGCTTGACGGCTTCTTTTTTTGCCTTTCAAGCTTCCTCCGCGTGCCGTAAGAGAGGCTCTACTGCCGCCCGTGATGCGTTCCCGAACCTCTTTAATCCGTACCAGTCCGGGATCCCGGCATCTGCCGCCGGAACTGAAAACCCGGCGCAGGCAGAATGGTGGTGATTGACAATTGCACCGCCTTCCTGTGATGGTTCAGGGCAAACATTTTGACGTCCTCCTCGTCCTTCAGGGCGAGGAGGAAGTCAAAGTGGCTCACGAGCGCATCGATAGTCCAGTCCTGCGTATTCCAGGCGGTGGCAAGGAGCACGGCGCGGCGGCCGTGGTGAAACTGCGTGTTGATCGCGTAGAAGCGGTCGATCACGAGCTTCAGTTGCGCCGAGAAGCCGAAGTAGTAGAGCGGCGTTCAGAAAACGACGAGGTTGCTTTCAAGAAGATGAGGATTGAGCTCGAACATGTCGTCGCGGTAGACGCAGGGCGAGGTGCCGAGACCGCACCGATCGCAGCCGCTGCAGGCCGTGACCCGCCGGAAGGCGGAGTCGAAGCGGAAGACCTCAGCTCCCTGCTCCCTCACGCCGCGAATGAATTCGTCGGCAAGCAGAAAGGACGTGCCGCGACGGTGAGGACTTCCCGTGACGACGGTTACCCTCTTTCCGCCGGGAGCGGCGAGTGCCGGAAGGGATCTCGCACCCATAAGACCTGCGGCCGCGGCGGCCGCACCGGTTCGAAGCGCATCCCTGCGCGAAAAATGAATGACATCAGACATTTGGGGTCTCCTGAAGAGTAATTATCAATGTCGAATATCAGATGCGGACGAGCCGGTAGGCGCGGCTCCCGGAGCCGATTCCTTCCAGGCACTCGAGCTGGAGGTAGCCGGAATCGATCTTTTCGCGAAGCGAGAGTTTTCTCGCCTCATCGGGCTTCAAGCCCCAGACGAGATCGCAGGCCGCCTGATCGACTGCCGTCGGATCGAGCGAACCCAGGATTCCGAGGTCTCCCGACCGGGGCTTCGCACCGCCGAAGCGGTCTGCGTGCATGCCCGTAATGATGCTGATCGAAATGAGCCGGTCGCCGAGACGGTCCTTCACGCCTTTGGCAGCGTCGGCAAGCCTCGTGTAGAAGCCTTCCGAACGCTCGTAGCCGGGGCCGTGGATGATCGACTTGTCGTCGGGCGAGACGAGCCCGATGCCGATGTTCTATCAAAAACAATTTTTACATATTGTTTCATTTTTGTTCTTTAGCGAACAAAAACCATTCTCATTTTCCTCACGATTTAAATTGCCAAATATTTCTCTTTTATTTCAATAATGTTTCATTTTTTATTACCGTTTTGAATCGGAGTAATTCGCATTTATTGGTACGTGTTTTGACTTAAGGGCATTTTCTGATTGCGAATCGTTCTTAGTGCAGTTTTTCCGAGCTTCCGCCTTTTCATAGTAGGGGTAATATGAGGACATGTCGGAAGGCTGCCGCCAAGAGCAGTCCAGCCGGGAACCGATGCGGAAAGTCTTCGGAAGAAGGTTTTCCGGGCTGAATCCATTTCCCCGGGATTCAGTCAGTCCGGAAGCTTTTAAAGCTTCCCGATCCATCGAAGTTCCTTACGCTCACGACCCCGCAATCCGACGAAATTTGATGAATCCTTACTACGACATTTGATTAAATTCTTTCGTGGAGCGGTAAAAAATGAACCAGAACTACAAGTACGGCCTTTTCTTCCTCGGTGGTCTCGCTGTCGGCGCTCTCGGTGCCATGGCTATCTCGCGCGGCAAGCTTTCCGTGAAGCCCCTTGCCACCGATCTCATCTCGAGCGGCATTGATCTTCGCGACAAGGCGCTCGCCGCTGTTGAAGGCGTGAAGGAAGACCTCGCCGACGTCGTCGCTGAAGCCCAGGTCAAGTCCCAGGAAAAGCGCGAAGCCAAGGAAAAGGCTGAAGAAGAAGCCTCCTGCCCGGTCGCTGCTGAAGCCTGCCCGGCCGTGAAGCCCGCGAACTAATCCTCGCGCGCTCCACGCTCGAGGCTCGAGAGAAGCTGAAACGCCTTCGAAGCGCCTTCGCTCATCCGCGAACCTGAAGAACCGTTGCCCCCGCGGCGGCGGTTCCGTCATCAGAAGCGCTCCCGGATGAGCGATCATGAGCCGCAATGCCTCGCATGGCCGGTTTACGGACAAGCGGGGCATTGCTTTTTCTCAATCGAAATAATGCTCATTTGCCTTCAATCAAGGCAGAATGCTTCTCTATATCCATTGAAGAACCTTCCCCCCTGAAGAGGAGTCCCCGCTCCCTTCCGGAAGGCGCTTCGCACGAGCCATTTTTTTTCGCAAAGCCTGCGCGCCTGGCCCCCCGAAAGGGATCGGGCGACATGCTTGAAGGCTTTTCAGAGGCAAACAACAAATGCAGTTCTATCTGAAGCACGCGGTCGGCAACCGTGAACGCTGGAAGACCAGAGGCACCCTCTCGCACGCGAGCGGCGTCATCATCGCCGAAGAGCTTACGAAGGTTCCCGGCGTTACGGGGCTTGAAGTGAATCCCCTCACGGGTAGCGTCACGCTCACCGTTGAAGACGTCGCCACGAAGGCGCGCACCGCCGCATATTTCGCAAGCCTTGCAACGAATCCCCCGATCCGCCGTCCGGACCGCACGCTCGTCGTGGCCGAGGACCGCAGGGAAGCGCGCGAAGCCGCGCCCCGGCTCGTTTCGGGCGAAATGTTCCCCGAGGGCTCGCGCCCGCAGGGTCTCGTCGGCCAGACTTTCTTTGCGATCGAGCGGGGTTTCACCAACATGCCGGTGCTCCGCGTCTTTTCGAAAGTCCGTGATGCGCTCGCCCGCATCTTCCCGGCGCTTTTCAGCCTCTCGCGCACTGCCGTTCAGGCGTCGCGCGTGGGACCCGCGCTTGGGAAGGCGGCGCTTGAGCGCAACGAGGGCGAAGCCCCCGTGCTTAAGGAAGAGGATGCCGAGCTCGATTTCTCCGGCCTCGCCCGCTACATCTTCCTGAGGCCCTTCCTCCCGATGGTGCTCAATATCGGGAACGCCGTTCTTGATTCGATCCCCTATCTCATTGAAGGCGTGAAGAATGCCTTCAAGGGCAAGCTCAACGTCTCGGTGCTCGACGCCTCTGCGATTCTTGTTTCGCTCCTGAGGCTCGACTTCGGAACGGTGGGTCTTCTCACGCTGCTCCTTGGCCTGGGCGACATGCTCGAGCGCTATACGAGAAAGAAGTCCCTCGCGTCGCTTGCCGACCAGCTCGCCATCAAGGTCGATCAGGTCTGGGTCCGCAGCGCCGACGGGAAGCTCTCCCGGAAGCAGCTCAATACCCTCACGAAGGAAGACCTCGTCGTCGTCCGCGCCGGTTCCGTCATTCCTGTCGACGGCGTGGTCACTGCCGGCGACGCCTCCGTCAACCAGGCGACCATGACGGGCGAACCGCTCCCCGTTCACCGCGAGGCGGGCGGCAGCGTCTTTGCCGGCACCGTGGTTGAAGACGGCGAAATCGACATTCGTCCGACGGCTCTGGGCGACGCCTCGAGACTCTCCCAGATCGTCAGCTTCATTCAGAATAGCGAAGCCGCGAAGGCGGGCATTCAGGGCAAAGCCGAGCGTCTTGCCGACGCCATCGTCCCCTACAACTTCCTCCTCGCGGGCCTCGTCTTCCTCTTCACGAGAAACCTCACCCGCACGGCCTCGGTCCTCATGGTCGACTATTCGTGCGCGCTGAGGCTCGCGACGCCGCTGGCCATTCTCACTGCCATGAAGAACGGCACCGAAAAGGGCGTCCTCGTGAAGGGCGGCCGCTACCTCGAAGCCCTCTCCGAGGTCGACACGGTGGTCTTCGACAAGACGGGCACCCTTACTCAGGCTTCGCCCGTCCTCTCCGACGTCGTGCCGATTCACGACGAAATCGACGAAGAGGAGCTGCTGCGCCTTGCCGCCTGCCTTGAAGAGCACTTCCCCCATCCGGTCTCCCGCGCCATCGTGCGCCAGGCCCAGGAAAGGGGCATCTCCCACAACGACGAGGAGCACGACACTGAAGTGCGCTACATCGTCGCGCACGGCATCTGCTCGTCGATCGGCGGCAGAAAGTGCGTTCTCGGCAGCCGCCACTTCGTTGGCGACGACGAGAAGGTTGATCTCCATCCCGCTCAGGAAGTCGTCGACCGCCTGGCCGCGGAAGGCAAATCGATTCTCTACCTCGCCGTCGGCGGCCGCCTTGCGGGCGTCCTCGGCATTGAGGATCCGGTCCGTCCCGAAGCAGTTGCCGCCATCAAGGCGCTTCGCGAACGCGGCATCAGCCGCATCCTCATGCTCACGGGTGACGACAACCGCACGGCCGCGCACGTCGCTGCGAAGCTCGGCCTCGACGGCTACCGCGCTCAGGTTCTTCCGCAGGACAAGGCCCGTCACGTGCTCGACCTCAAGGCCGAGGGCTGCCGCGTGCTGATGGTGGGCGACGGCATCAACGATTCGCCGGCGCTTTCAGCCGCGCATGTGGGCGCCACGCTTCGCGACGGCACCGACATTGCTCAGGAAGTCGCCGACGTCGTTCTCACCCGCAACAGCCTCCTCGACCTCCCGACCGCGATTGATCTCGGCTGCGCGACCATGGGCCGCATCCGCCAGAACTTTGCCGTCTCGGTGAGCCTCAACACGGGCTTCCTCGCGGGCGGCCTCATGGGCGTCCTGATGCCCGCCGTGGGCGCGCTCCTTCACAACGCCACCACGATCGGCGTCTGCCTGAATGCCATGCGTCCGACCCTCGGCACGACGAGAAGCTTCACGGAAACCGTGAAGGAAATCGAAGCCAACATGAGGGGCACCCTTACGAAGATCTCGAACAATGCGCCTGAAAGCGAGCGTCCGATCGACCTTCCCTTCACTGCCCCTGCGAAATAAACGAAAGGATAAGAAAAATGCTTGACCCCCGTACTTTCGTGCGTTCCGTCACTCACGGCCGCGCTCGCATCCGCCACGCGTCGCTCAAAGGCCTTTCCGCCGATGAAGCCAAGGTGATCGCCGACATGGTCGAAGGCTTCGACGGCATTACCTCCGTCACGATCAACCCTCGCGTGGGTTCGCTCCTCGTCACCTGGGACGAATCGCAGACGAATGCCGAGGCGCTGCTTCAGGCTGCGGCCTTCTTCCTCCCGGAAGACGCGTCCGACGCTCAGACGGAGGTCGCCGACGAGGTCGCCGCTTCTCCGGCCGAAGGCGAAGCTCAGGCGCCGCAGAAAAAGTGCCAGAAGGAAACGGCCAAGAAGACTGCCGGTTCGGCGCTCGCCGCAGCTGAAGACGCTGCCGGCCGGGCGCTTCTCGCCGTGAGTCCCCTCATTGCCCCCGACCAGCAGAAGGGCGGCAGAACGAAGCGCGTGACGCAGAACCGCCTGATGCTCGCTGCATACGGCGCATCGCTTGCCTCGCTCTTGGTGAAGAGCACCCCGCTTCATGTCGGGCTCGGCGTCCTTTACACTCTCTTCCTGGGCGTCCACCTCTATCAGCACCGCCGCGTGCTTTAAGGAAGAAAAAAAAGGATTTCACATGAAGCTCTGGCTCAGAATCACGCAGGGACTTGCCGCACTCCTTCTTTCGGCGGCGGCGATCTCCCTCCTCTTCTTTGCCGGAGCGCTTCTCATTGGAATCGCCGCGGCGGCGCTCCTTGCCGCCGCGGGCCTTTATCTTGCCGCGCCCGAAAACGCGAGAACAACCTTTTCGCTTCTTATCGAGCGCATTGATGCCTGGATTGCCGCCATGCAGGCAATCGTCGACAATGCCGGGAATCTCGTCCAATCCTTCATCCATTCCCGCGCCGCCGCTCCCGAAGAGGAGCCCCAGGCAGAACCGGCCGCACCCGCAGGCAAACCTTCTGCAAATCCCGGCGTTCCTGCCGAACGTCCGGCAGAAGAAAAGAACACCGGCCGGTAACGGCAGCCTCGCTTTCTTCTCTCCCGCTGCGCCGGCGTTGTCTTTCGACGACGACGCATTCCCGTCGTTCTTCTGAAAAGCCCCCGTCTTTTTGCACCAGCGGCTCAATATTGCCGCTTCAACAGCGTTCACTTTGTTTTTGAACAAAAAGCCTCTCTTTTCGCTCAGGCCCGCAATCAAAGCTCTCCCCCCTATTTTGATATCGGGCAATTATTTCCGGAAACTTACAAACCTTAAGCAGGTAAACACTTTATTTGCCCGGCTCCGGCAACGCTTCCTTTTGCCCTTATAAATAAACGATTCTCATTTAAATTCAATGAGTTATCGCACAATAAATCATCTTTCACGTGGACACTTCCAAAACCTATCCGGGGGTCCGAAAACGAGCACCTGACAGTAAAAATGTATCTGAATTTGAAAACGCGAAAGATTCTCAGTAGTATGCCGATGTCTAATCAATAGAAGGAGGACCCTACGTAAATGACGGAGCCCAAACAAATCCGAAAACTCGCCGATGTGGAGTTGAAGACTCCCTTCACCGTTGCGCGCCTGAAACTCGACGATGCGGAAATCGCGCATCTCGCTGACCTTGGCATGCGCCTCGGCAGTGTTGTTCGGGTGCTGCAGGTTTCCCGCGACGAACCCCTGCTCGTTGCAGTAGGAGACGGGCGCATTGCCGTCAATTACGCAGTGGCCCAGAAAATCTACGTTTACTAAATAAGAATCGAGGACACCATGTATCTCAAGGAACTTCCTGTTGGTTCCAAGGGCAAAATCGTCGGCTTCGGCAAGGAACATCCTGAATACCGCCGTCGTCTTGTCATGCTCGGAGCCACCCCTGGCACGACCTTTGATGTCGTCCGCATCGCTCCCCTCGGCGACCCGATTGAAATTCGAGTCCGCGGCAGCTTCATCAGCGTTCGCCGCGATGAAGCCACTCTGATGGAAGTCGAGAAGATTTAATCGAGTTTGATTCAGATACCGGCAGCGGAACCCTCAGCTGTCCGTCTATCCATCAGAAAAAGAACGCATTCAAATCCATACTGGAATCTGAAATGAGTCAGCACATCGTATGCGTGGTCGGCAATCCGAATTGCGGCAAGACCACATTCTTCAACGCCCTGACGGGTTCCCGCCAGCGCGTGGGCAACTGGCCCGGCGTGACGGTCGATAAGAAGACCGGCAATTTCGAATACAAGGATGCCAAGATCGAGCTCGTCGACCTTCCGGGCATCTACTCCATCACCCCGGCGGCTTCGTCGGGCGAAGACGAACGCGTCGCGCGCGACTACATCCTCTCGGGTGAAGCCGAAGCCGTCATCAACATCGTCGACGCCTCGAACCTCGAGCGCAACCTCTACCTCACGGCTCAGCTCATCGAAATGCGCGTTCCGATGATCGTCGTCGTGAACATGCTCGACATCGCCAAGCAGCACCACATGGAAATCCGCCTCGAAGAGCTCCAGAAGGCTCTCGGCTGCCCGGTGGTGGGCATCGTCGCCTCGCGCGAAACGGGCTTGAACGACGTGAAGGACACGCTCGTCAGCTTCCTCGCGAACCCCGTGGTTCCGCCGATGGCCGTCGAATTCGACAAGGCCATTTCGGACGGCATCGCTCAGGTTGCCGCCGACCTCAAGGCTGAAGGCGTTGAACGCGCTCCCTGGTTCGCGAGCCAGTTCATGGAAAAGGCTCCGGGCCTTGCTGAAAAGCTCCCGAAGATCGACCTCGCGAAGGTTGAAAAGGTTGTTGCCGATCTCGACGCCAAGTACGACGGCGACCTCGACATTGCCATCGCCAACGCCCGCTACTCCTTCGTTTCCGCGATTGCCGAGAAGGCCGTCGTGCGCAAGGGTGAGGCGAGCGCCACGATGACGGACAAGATCGACGCGGTTGTGCTCAACCGCTGGCTCGGCCTCCCGATCTTCCTCGTCATCATGTACGTGATGTTCCTCTTCACGCAGAACTTGGGCGGCTGCTTCATCGACTTCTTCGATATTCTCGTGGGCGGCGTCATGGTTGACGGCTTCACCGAGCTCCTCTCGAGCATCGGCTGCCCCGAATGGCTCACCGTCTTCCTTGCCAACGGCATCGGCGGCGGCCTCCAGACGGTCTCGACCTTCATCCCCCCCGTCTTCTTCCTCTTCCTCTTCCTCGCCGTCCTTGAAGACTCCGGCTACATGGCCCGCGCAGCCTTCGTTATGGACCGCCTGATGCGTGCCCTCGGCCTTCCGGGCAAGGCCTTCGTGCCGCTCATCGTCGGCTTCGGCTGCAACGTGCCCTCCATCATGGCCACCCGCACGATGGACCGCGCCTCCGACCGCATCATCACGGTTCTGATGGCTCCGTTCATGTCCTGCGGCGCACGTCTCCCGGTGTACGTCCTCTTCGCGACGGCCTTCTGGCCCACCAACGGCCAGAACCTCGTGTTCCTCCTCTACATCATCGGCATCTGCGCGGCAATTCTGACGGGCTTCATGCTGAAGCGCGCCGCCCTTCCGGGTGCGGCTTCCGCCTTCGTGATGGAAATTCCGCCGTACCACATCCCGACCTTCAAGGGCGTGATGCTCCGTACGTGGGACCGCGTGAAGACCTTCCTCTTCCGCGCCGGCAAGGTGATTGTGGTCATCGTCGCCTGCCTCGCCTTCCTCAACTCCCTCGGCAAGGACGGCTCCTTCGGCAATGAAGACAGCGAAAACTCCGTCCTCTCGACGATCGGCCGCACGATCGTTCCGATCTTCCAGCCGATGGGCATTCAGGAACAGAACTGGCCTGCCGCTGTGGGCATCTTCACGGGCATCTTCGCTAAGGAAGCCGTGGTTGGTACCCTGAACTCCCTCTATGACGGCATCGCCGCTCAGAAGGCCGCTGAAGCCGCCTCCGAAAAGGCTGCTGCTGAAGGCGCTCCTGCTGAAGAAGCTGCTCCTGAGGAAGAAGGCTGGTCCTTCTCGGCCACCCTCGACGAAGCGCTCTCGACCACGTGGGACAACCTGAAGGATCTCGGCTCCGCCTTTGCCGACCCGATGGGCATCAGCGTGGGCGACCTCTCCGACGAAGCCGCTGCGGCTGAAGAGCAGGAAGTTTCGACCGGCACGATCGACACGATCAAGACCTTCTTCGGTTCTTCCTCCGGCGCCTTTGCCTACCTCCTGATGGTGCTCCTCTACATGCCCTGCTGCGCGGCCATTGCTGCGGTCTGGCGTGAAGTCGGCACTGCCTGGACGATCTTCTCGGGCACCTGGTGTTGCGTCCTCGGCTACACCGCCGCGACGATCTTCTACCGCGTCGTCAACTTCGGTGAAGCCCCGGCCTACAGCGCGATCTGCATCGTGGTTTCTCTCGCCATCATCTACGGCATGTGGCTCTGGATGAAGTCCTTCGCCAAGAAAGATGCGGAGAACGCCCCGAAGGTGATCCCGATTCACTCGGCCCGCTGATTGAGATAGAGACGGTCAAAAAGCTTCGCGCTGCCTGACCGCCTCCCCTCAGAAAAATCGAACGCTCCCGGCAGATTCTGTCGGGAGCGTTTTTTTGGGTGCGCCCGGCAGCGCACGTGTGTTTATGTGGTGAAAGTCCACTGGCCGCCCGAGAAGGGGAAGGTCTAACGACTCGGCAGAGTCAGGGAGGCAACGATCTGATGAAGGAAGCCGATAGCAAATAGCCAGTCCGACGAACAGGAAGCGGATGTGAGGCGTCTCAATTGGGAGAGCGAGCCAAAAGTCGTTATTAACTAGATCAATAAATACATGACGTATGTCTGCGGCTCTCGCGTAGAGGGTGCTCTCATTTTGGGAGCAAGCTCGAATCGGTTCCAGCTGCTCTTTGAGGCTGGCAGTGATTTCCTTCGTAAGCGCCAACGTCTCCTCGTGATTCTTCGGCCCTTTCTGACGCAGCTCCGTTTTGAGCTGGCGGTTTAGAAATTCATCCGGATTCAGCTCAGGCGAATCAGCGGGCAGGAAGAAGAGCTCGATTTCAGCTTCATGCTTTCTGCACCAGGCCTGAACCAATTTCGCATGATGGATCTTGCAGTTGTCGCAGATGACGAAGAGCTTGCGCCCCTCCTTGCGGTAATCCTTGATCAGTCGGTGCAGAAAGTGAATGAAGGAATAGCGGCGCACAGCGGAGCGCTGAAATGCAAAGGCGGAAAGCCCCTGGTTGTTGACCGCGGAAATCATTACGGGCGCGCCATAGCAGGCACGGCGATCATGCAGGATCGTCGGCGTACAGCCGCGCGGCGCATAGCCGCGAACCCAATTGGCATCCTGCTGCACGGCGGTCTCGTCTTCCCAGAAGATCGCGGCATTTTCCTGCTTGGCGCGTTCGGCAATTGCCGGATAATCCGTTCCGAGCCACTGCTTCACCGCGGCATCATTCTGCTGAATAGCTTTCTTTTTCGGACGCTGCGGCGTCATGCCCCATGAGCGCAGGTACCGTCATACCGTCGACATGGAAAGATCCTTCTTGAGCGCCTGATGGATCAACTTCCGCACGGCCCTGGCAGTCCACAAGGCGAAATCGAACTTCATCTGGGCAGGGTTCTTGTCGATAATCCAGCCCGCGACCTTTTGTTCTTCTTCTCGGGTGAGGAGCCTTCTGTCTTGGGCCGCAGCTTCATTCATGCCGCGATTCTTGCCGGCTACGGCGCTCTCGAATCCCTCGGTCTGATATACCTTGATGACAAGGGTAACCCACTGTCGGGACAAGCCTAACCTGAATATTTCGCCCAAAATAGACCTTGGGCGTAGGCTCATCTGCGATCGGCAGGTGAGCCTAAATTTTCAGGCGGCGTACGTGGATCAAATAATGATCTAAATCAGTGTTTATGCCTGTTGCACAAATGAAAAGAGGCGATCGCGGTATAATTTAATTGGCAAAAAAAACCAACCGGACGCCTCGCCATGCAGTATAGCAACCACACGGACAATCTCAATCGCGCAATTGCATTCGAAGT
>CAKQON010000043.1 GCA_934255515.1 uncultured Sutterella sp. | reverse complement strand
AGAATGCGCATCGCATCAATACGATGCTGGCGCTCTGCAATCTCTTCACTTTCGATTGTTACCTGAAGAGATTGACGACCTGATTGTGCCTATATTGTGGAAATTTCCTCTAAAAACAGCATAAATTTCCACTTTTTAGATTGTAAACAATCGAATTTATGTATTGGGTCCGGATTTTCCGGTTGCTGTCATAAAAAATGGTACTTGCTCAGACCTTCCTTAAGATAATGGATAAAGAAGAATGAAGAATGAAGATTTTTAAAAGATAAGCCCGAAGAGAGCTTTTACCTCTTTGTCGCTTAAAGCAGATAGCAGTGAGAAATTTCAGAACGCTCGGTTCCGGATATTTTTTCTCCGCTTTTCAGCGGAAGGTCTGCACTCTGATTTCCTATTAGACTCGAGGCGAAGCCCTGACTTATTAAGGACCATTCTCTCGTTTCAACCCACCGGCATCCCTGCGGGGATCAACAACAAAAAAGCACAACTTTCAAGGAACCAGCCCGATGTACGTTTCTCAGGAAGGTGGTAGTACCAAAGAACTGCTAGGGGGCATCAAGACCGGCGTAATAAGCTGTCGACTGCCTTTTGAACTCAAGCTCGCCATTGAGGGGCTTGCGAAAAGTCAGAACGTTGTCCTCTCTCACGTCATCCGCGAAATCATTCAGGAAGCAGTAGCCCAGGGGGACTGCTTCTGGTGGAAGGCGGGAGCGGCCAACGATGAAAATACACTCGGCGAGGATGCCGGGGAGCTTGAAACTCAGGCCCTCGGCGATGCGTCCTGTGGCACCGCCGTTGTAGAAGGCTGATTCATAGAATTCCTCAAAAACCGCCTGACGGGTTCCCGCCCTCAGGCGGTTTTTGATTGCCCGCTTTCTTTGGAGTCGCGCCGGAGAAGCGCTGATATGGGTCCGCAATGCACGCAGATGAGCACGCGATGCCGTACGGAAGTGGCTTCTGGCGTTCGCGGCCTTTCCGCATCAGAGTCGGTTCGGAAACAGTTTATCGCAATGTCGGCGAGAAAAGCCCGCACCCAGGATGAGACGGTTCTCGGTTCGGTGATACAGTAAAAAAGCCAGAAATGAGAAGTCAATGCCTTTGCGCCGCAAAGGCAGAAAAGAAGGAGAGAGTATGCCCGTTCTGAAGATCAAAACCAAAATCAAGCTCAGCAAAGCTGCGCTGAAGGCGCTTACGGATGCGCTCGCGCAGACGGGACTTTCGCCCTAGGAAACCGTGCAGCGCGTGATCTCCGAAGCCGTGAAGCAACTGGCGACTGTCAAGGCTTCCGAGCCGGCTAAGGAGGCTCCCGCGAAGAAGCCCGCGGCCCGCAAGGCGCAGCCGAAGGTTGCCGCCAAGCCCGCAGAAAATCCTGCCGCCAAGGCAGCTGAGAAGCCTGCATTCAAACCCGCCGCCAAGGCTCCCGCCAAACCTGCATCAGCCGAGGAAAAGCCTGAGGCCAAGGCGCCTGCGGCCGCACTTGCTCCGGCAAGGAAAGCGGCTCCCCAGGCTCCCGTGAAGGCCTGAGCGGCCATCTGATCGTTCGGCCGCGCTCCCTCCGCGCGAGCGGACCGGCAGAAGTGAAATGCGTCGGTTGAAATTTCCGGCGCTTTTTGCTTTTGGAAAAGACTCTGCGGGCGGCACGCCGGGAAGCTGCGGAACACGGCCCGCTACAATAAGCGGAATCCTTCTCTTCTCCCGATATTGCCGAGGGATCCTGCCGTGATTCGCCTTCGTTCACTAGCTTTGACGGTTCTGCTGTCCCTTGCGCTTTCAGCCGGGGCGGAGGACTTCAGCTACCGGCTTTCGGGGCTTGAGGGCGAGCTTGAGGAGAATGTCCGGGCGCAGCTCGAGTCGCTCGGGCTTGCCGGCATTACCGTGGAAGGCCGCTACCGGGCCCGGGTGAGAACCGGCGTGAGGGACGGCCTGAGGGCGCTCGGCTACTATGCCCCGAAACTCACCTTCAAGTGGGATCCGATACCGAAGGAAGGATCGAAGGACCCGCGCATTCTCCGGCTGACGGTTGATCCGGGCGAGCCCGTGAGGATTGAAGGCGCCGAGCTCCTCCTTGAGGGCGATGCGGCGAACGACCGCGCGTTCGAGCTTATCCGGGGAAAGCTCCCTAAAAAAGGAGCCGTGCTCAACCACGGCGAATACGAGAGCTTCAAGAAGGAAGTGCAGAGCCTTGCCACGCGGAAGGGCTACTTTCAGGGGCGCTTCACGCGCAATGAACTTGCCGTGGCGCCGGACCTTCATCAGGCCTGGTGGCGGCTCACCTTCAGTTCCGGTCCGCGCTGGAAGTTCGGCGAGGTGCATTTCTCCGGCTCGCAGATCGACGACGAGATTCTGCAGAACCTCATTCCTTTTGAGAAAGGCGATGCCTATACCTCGGAGGGCCTCGCCAACCTCAACGAACGCCTTGCCGATACCGGCTGGTTCAATTACGCCGTTGTGGCGCCCGACTTCAGAAATGCAACGCCCGATAAGGAGCTTCCCTTGGAAGGCTCGCTCACGCCCCGCAAGGGCAATATCGTCGAAGTGGGCGTCGGCTATTCGACCGACGTCGGACCTCGCTTCACGGGCGAATGGACCAAGCCCTGGGTGAATTCGAAGGGACACAGTCTGGCGCTCTCGAGCGCGGTTTCCGCCAGCGAGCAGGAATTCGACTTCAGCTACAAGATGCCCCGGCGCGAGAACCCGTTCGAGGAGTACTACCTCGTGCAGGGCGGCCTCAAGCATACGGACCTGAACGACACCAAGTCGACCCAGACGACGCTTGTCGGATCGCGCTATTGGAATTTTGAAAACGGCTGGCAGCGAGCCTTCAACATGCGCTGGATGCTCGACAACTTCACGCAGGGCATGAGCTCGACGAAGACCATGCTCTTCTATCCGGGCGTTTCCTTCAGCCGAACGCGCTCGCGCGGCGGCGCCATGCCGACGTGGGGGGATTCGCAGCGCTATTCCTTCGACCTGTCGCGCATATTCTGGGGGTCTGACATCGACTTCTGGGCCTTTAATGCGCAGGGAGCAATGATCCGCACGCTCGCCATGCGGCATCGCTTCATCGGGCGCTACGCCTTCGGCTGGATTCAGACGGACGACTTCGACGACGTGCCGCCGGATCTGCGCTTCTTTGCGGGCGGCGACAGAAGCGTTCGCGGCTACGACTACAAGTCGATCTCGCCCAAGGACGAGTCGGGCGACCTCCGGGGAGCAAAGCGCCTTTTCACCTCGAGCCTCGAATACCAGTGGAATTTCCACGGCGCCTGGTGGGGTGCGGCATTTGTGGATGCCGGCGAAGCGGTGGATAAATTCACTTCCACGTCCTTCAAGGTTGGCGCGGGTCTCGGCATCCGCTGGCAGTCGCCCGTGGGACCGGTGAAGCTCGACATTGCCCGCCCGATCGGAGACCCGGATCACAAGGGGTTTGCTTTCTATATCGGCCTCGGCCCGGAGCTTTAAGATGGCCAGATCCGTCCGTATCTTTCTGCGCCTCGCGGGGATTCTCCTCGTGCTCATCCTTCTTCTTGCAGGCGCGCTCATTTTCCTCGCAACGACGGCGACGGGTCTTTCGCTCACGACGAAGGCGCTTGACCGCTGGGTGCCGGGACTTTCAATTGAGAAGTCCGACGGCGACTGGCGGCATCTGACGCTCACCGGGATTGGATGGACTTCTCCCGGCGTGGACGTGAAGGCCGAAAAGCTCGTGATTGAGCTCGACTGGTACCGTCTTTTCGATAAGGAGCTGAAGTTCGGACGCCTTGAGATCGATAGGCCGGAGGCTCTCGTCGAGACCGCGAAGCTCCCTCAGCAGGAAGCGGTTCCTGAAGATTCCGCGCCCTTCGAGCTGCCGGACCTGAAGCTTCCGATCGGCATAACGCTCGAGGGCATTGCGGCAAGAGACGCAAAAGCAGTGATCAACGGCGAGACGATTGAGCTGAAGTCGCTCGATGCAGGGCTTGATCTTCACGACGGAATTCTCAAGCTCTCAAAATTCTCTCTTGCCGGCATTTCCTCGGGGCTCGGCAGGATTCCCGCCGGGGCCGCTCAATTTGATGCGGCCGCACGCATGAGCCGCGAGGGCGTCGTCATTGAAGAAGCGGCGCTCTCCGAAGGGCATGCCGATCTCTCAAATCTCTCTTCGCCTCCGGGCGCTTCGGAAGAGGCTCAGCCCGCAGAGGAAGCGTCGTCTCCGGCATCGGTGTCGGCCGCTGCACCGGCCTCAGTCCCTCAGGAGCCGTCTCATCAAACCTATCTCGAGCGCGTGAAGGGAATTTTTGCCGACCCCTTCATCAAAACGCTTCCGGTCGTAAAGCTCCCCTTTGATGCGGAGCTGCGCTCTCTTACGGCGAGCGGCATTCGCCTCGAGGGCATTCCCGGGACGGAGGGACTCCCCGGCTTATCCCCCCTCAAGATCCGAACGATTGACGCGAAGGCTTCCATGAAGGCGTCGCATGTTGAGATTGAGCGCTTCCAGCTGGAATCCTCGGCTGCGGATCTCGCGCTTGCGGGAAGCGCGGATCTTGAGGGCGCCTGGCCCGTCAATCTCTCTCTCGAGGTCCGTGCGGATGCTGCGCCCTGGGGAACGCTCGCCGCCCTCAGGTTTGATTCCCCCAAGGCTGAGCTCAAAACGACGCTTTCGGGCAAAATTGCCGGGGAGCTTCATCTCGAAGCGATGACGAAGGGGCCCGCCGCCATGACGCTGAAGGCTGCGGCGAATCCTGGCGAGGCCGATCTTCCCTTCCGTCTTTCGCTCACCTCGGATGAAGTCAGGTCGCCCGAAATTCTCGCGGCCTCGAGCGAGAAGAGAGAGACAGCGGGCAGCGATGCTGCTCCTCAAGGCTCCGGAACGCCTCCCGCCGCATCGGAAAAGACTCCGCTCAGCGAGGAATCTTCGTCGCGTCCAGGCATCGCCGGGACGTTCGCCAAAAGCCGCTACATCGTGAGGAACCTCGCGCTTGAGGCCGCCGGTCGACCTTCCGCATGGGAGCTTGTGCTCAAGGGAAATCCCGTCATTGAGGCGCCGGACGCGCTCCTAGGGCGAGAGACCCGCTTTGAGGGAACTCTGGATGCGGATGCCTCGGGCGACCTCTCCGGGATCCGGCTTTCGAAGTTCGATCTCGCGACGCCGCTTGGCGAACTTAATCTCAGCGGCGAAGCGGACTGGAAAAAAGATCTCGCGTGGAAGACGGCTTTGAAGGTCCGGGGCGTTGATTTCGAACCCTGGATCAAAAAGCTTCCGCTTAGGCTCGGCGCCGATTTCTCTGGCGAAGGGCTTCTGCGCACAGACGGCACCTACCGCGTGGATTCGGCGAAACTGAAGCTCGACGGCGCCATTCAGAAGGCGCCGGTGCGGCTCGCGACGGAAATTTCCGGAACGAGCGAACTCTCGTGGAAGGTCTCCGACTTCGACTTCCTCCTCGGCAGAAACACGCTCCGCTTTGCGGGCGAGGTCGAGCACATGCGGGGGATCACGCTTGATCTCAGCATTGATGCGCCGGGGCTCCTCAATACGATTCCGGGGCTGAGCGGCCGCGCCCACGGAACCGTGAAGCTTGCCGGCAGCCTCGCGCATCCGATCGCTCAGGCGAATGTCCGCGCGAGCGGGCTCAGCTGGGAGAATCTCTTTTCGCTGGGCGGCCTCAATCTCTTTGTGGATATGAGAAATTCGCCCTTTAAAGGCGCGGCGCCGCAGAAGGGCGGGGCGAAGGATGGAGAGCCGCTCCCGCCTCCGGCGCCGCCCGCGAATCTTCCTCCGCCCCCTGCTGCCAATGCTTCTCTCGAAGAGAAGATGGCCTTCATCTTCAATTCCCTTGCCGGCGGGGAAATTCAGGGGAGCGCTAGCCTGAAGCTCACGGACCTTGCCGCTTCCGGCGTCGCTCTGGATTCGGCTGAAGCGTCGCTCAAGGGTACCGAGGGGAGCCACGTCATCGCGCTAGCTCTTTCCGGCGACCCCGTATCGGGGTCGATCCGGGCTACAGGGAAATTCTCGCGCGACACGCTCTCCTGGACGGGGTCTCTGACTGAGGCCCGCGTGGAGACGCCGGCGGGCACCTTGTCGAGCAGGAATGCCGCGCCCCTGAGCTGGGATCCGAAGACGGCGCAGCTCGCCGTGGGAACCCACTGCTGGATGCATGAGGATGCCGAGGTGTGCCTCCCGAAGCCCATGGTTCTCGGACGAGCGGGCGAAGCGCACCTCGCTTTGAAGAGCCTCAATGTGGAGGTCCTCAAACCCTATCTGAGAAAGAAGAGCGACCGCATCGCCGGGAGCCTCACCGGGAGCGCGGATTTCCGCTGGGATCTCGCCAAAAATCCGATGCCTTCCGGACAGGTGACCCTTAACGGCGACGGGCTGAGCTACTCCACGCGCTGGCAGGGCGTGAGATTCCCGGTGACGCTTGAGAAGCTCCGCGCGCATGCGCTCATCACAGGGAAGCGCGTTGCGCTCGCCTGGGAGGTGAAGCCCGAGGGGAACGGCTCGAGCTTCGGCGAACTCGCGGTGATTGATCCGGAGAAGGAACGCCGGCTCGATGGCCGGATTGCCGTGGACGGCATCACGCCTTCCTTCATTCAGCCCTTCCTCTCAAGAGGCGAGCGCGCCGAAGGCGCCGTCAATGCCCGGCTCCGGGCTGCGGGCACGCTTTCCCGGCCGGAGCTTTACGGGCGCGCGGGCGCAGAAAATGTCGTGGTCGACGCCGACTTCATTCCCATTGAAATGGAGCCCTCAAACGTTGAAATTGAATTCAACGGCCGTACGTCGACGCTCTCCGGGGAAATCCGGACGAAGACAGAAAGCGTGATCCTTTCCGGAAACGCTTCCTGGGAGAGCCTTGAACGCTGGAAGGCGGATGCAAGAGTGCGCACCGAAGGGCTCCATCTTTCCCTCCCGCCCATGATTCAGGTGGACGTCAAGGGCGACGTAACGGCCGAGGCGACGAATGCCTCAGCCTCTCTCAAGGGGCGCATAGAAATCCCCAAATCGATGATTGAGGTGAAGACGCTTCCCTCGACGGCAATTGCCGTCTCTGAGGATCAGGTGCTTCTTGACAGCAATCTTCAGCCGAGAACCGTGCGCACGGACGGCATGCCGATTTCGGGCGACGTGACGGTGGTGCTCGGGCCCGAGGTGCGGATTGCAGCCTATGGACTCCGTGCGGGGCTCTCGGGCGAGGTTCGGTTCGTCATGGCGGGGGGCAGAATGGGACTTCTTGGCCAGATCAACGTGCCGATGGGGCGCTTCCGCGCCTACGGGCAGGATCTGGTGATTCAGAGCGGGCAGATTCTTTTCTCGGGTCCCATGACCAATCCCTCGCTGCGTCTTGAAGCCATCAGGAATCCTGAAAACACAGCGGACGGCGTGACGGCCGGCATCCGTGTGACGGGCACCGCCGAGTCGCCGCAGGTGACGCTCTTCTCCACGCCGCAGCTTTCCGAGCAGGAGACGCTCTCCTACCTTATTCGCGGCGAAGGCCTGGGGTCCGAGGAAGGAAGCAGCGCCTCCATGATGACGAGCATGCTGATCGGCGTCGGCACCTCGCAGGGAAGCGGCATTCTCTCCGAAGTCGGGGACGCCGTCGGTCTGAGAGGGCTCGGCGTCGATACGACGGGTACGGGCGACTTGCAGCAGGTGGTGGTGTCGGCTTACGTGCTCCCGGGCCTTCAGGTGAAGTACGGCGTCGGGATCTTTGATTCCCTCGCGACCCTCACGCTTCGCTACCGGCTGATGCCGAGGCTCTACCTCGAAGCCGTTTCCGGGGTGGAGCAGGCGCTTGATCTCCTTTATCGATTCGAATTCTGACCGATCGGGGAACGGAAGCTTCAGAGCAGAAAAATGCCGTCCGGGAAACGCTCCCCCGGACGGCATTTGAGACGGATCGTCGATGAGGCGGCTTACTTCGCGTCCGCGGCCTTCAGGTTTTCGATTTCCGCGCGCATGCGGTCGAGCTCAAGCTGAGCGCGTTCGCGCGCGAGTTCCGATCTTGCCTTGCTGTCGGCCACGGTGCCGTCAACCTGAGCGCGGCGCTCGGCAACGTCAAGCTGCTTGAGCTCAAGTTCGAGCTCGCGCACCTTGTCCTGATAAGCGTCGAGCTTGGCCTGGCGCGTGGACTTGGCTTTCTGCGCGGCGGCGCGCGCTTTGGCGGCCTGTGCATCCTGAGCGGCCTTCACGCGGGCGGCCTCAGCCTGAGCGGCAGCGCGGGCTGCTTCCTTCTGACGGGCTTCCTCCTGCATGACGCGGGCGGCGGCGTCCACGCTCTGCGTGTTGTAGTCGATGAGGTCCTGGCTCATGCGCTGGGTTCCCGGAGGGAGCGTCGACGTCTGAGTGGACGGGGTGGTGCAGCCGGCAGCTGCCAGGGCGCAGAGCACCGAAGTGGCAATAACGGCGGAATTTCTGAACTTCATGATTGGTATACCTCAGGAACGCGCATTACTTGCGGGGGCACCCGTAGGGGTTGTTGGGCTGAATGCGGGCTTCGCTCGGCGTGGGCGCGACGAGAATCGCCGTGCCGGTCTTGAATTCGCAGGGCTGGCCGACCTGAGAGGTCTGGAGCACCCGGCCGCCGGCCGTCTTGTAGATGATCTGGACGCCGTCGGTATAGGTCGTGCTGTCGCCGCCCACTGCACCGCCGGCGAGGCCGCCTACGGCGCCGCCTGCAAGTCCGCCCATCACGCGGGCGGAGGTGGAGTGGTTGTTGTGGTTGCCGATCGCGGCGCCTGCGATGGCGCCGAGAATGGCGCCCGCAATCTGGGCGGTTTCGCGGTTGCTGCTGTTGGGGACCGCCACGCGCGCGGCGTTGATGGCGATGATTTCAACCGTATTGACTTCCTGAACGCGGTTCACCTGATTGGCCGTGTAGGTATCGGCGCGGTAGTAGGTGCCGTCGCTCGCGCAGCCGCCAAGAAGGAAAACGGCGGAGAGGGCGGCAGCTGCGGCGATCTTTGTGTTCTTTTTCATGGTTTTCATCCTTTGGGTGCGGCAGGCCTTCGATTCGAAAAGGTTTTCCCAAAACAATTGGGAGGAAGCCCGGAGCCCCGCAGATTCCGGATCATGCAGCCGTCCCGGCCGCAGGATCCTTTCTATAAGAGAGATTTCTAAGTGCAACATTAGCGCAGGAGTCGCTGAACAAGTGTTCATGAATTTGTGCATTCGTAACGAATCTCGTCCGTCGCATGCGACAGGAATCTGTCGTCCTGGGAATACCCGGCCGCTCCGTTAATGAAGAAAGGCGGCCTAAAATCCAGAGATCCCTCTCTCCTATCCTTGTCTTTCCCCGCCATGGCTCGTCTTATCTCAGCTGCCGCAGGAGGCTTCCTCCTCGCGGCCTTCCTCTCGGTTACTTTCGTAATGCGGGGGCCCGTTACGGCAGTGGGCCCGCTCGCGCAGGAGATCTGCGAGGCCATGCAGGTGGGCTGGGACGCCTACGGCACGCTCTCCGCGCTTCCGATTGCGGCCTTCGGCGTTTTTTCCTTTGCTGCGCCCTTCCTCGTGCGCCGGTTCGGGCTCTGGGGCGGGATTGCTGCGGCGATTGCGGTTCTCTTTGCGGGCGCCGTTCTTCGAATGGTGACCAATTGGTCGGTGCTTCTCGCCGCAACGCTTTTGGTCGGCGCGGGCATAGCCATCCTAAACGTGCTGATGCCCGTCGTCGTGAAGACGGTCTGGGCGCAGAAGAGCGGTCCGATGATGGGGCTTTACACGGGCGTCATCGGCTCTTCGGGCGCCGTGGGCGGGCTTCTTGCCGCGCCGCTTCTCACGCTTTCGGGGTCGCTTGCAGTCCCCTTCGGCTTCTGGGCGCTTGCGTCCGGCATTGCGCTCCTTTGCTGGAGTCTCGCCAGGCGGCAGCCGGGCGCCGAGGCGATGGTGACGGCCGGTTCTCCTCACAATGAAGAGAAGAAATCCGCTTTCAGCGCCATGCTTTCCGATCCGCTTGCCTGGGCGCTCACGGCAGTGATGGGATTGCAGTCCCTCACGATCTATACGGCGGCCGCCTGGATGCCGCCCTTCTGGCAGAGCCTCGGGATGAGCGCCTCGGAAACGGGGTTCTGGATTTTCGTCTATCTCCTCTCGGGTCTTCCGGCTTCCGTCTTTACGCCGCGCTTCATGAAGCTTATCGGCAATGACGCCGTCTCCGGGATCATTCTTTCCCTCGTTTATCTCGCCGGGTTTCTCGGCTGGGTTGCGGGCGGCGTCTGGCTTTTCCCGGCTTCGGTCGTTGCCGGCGCCTCGCAGGGCGCGATGCTCTCCGTGGCTTTTCTTCTCATGGCGCAGAAGTCGAGCGACATGCGCCGCATGCTCAGCATATCAAGCATGGCGCAGGGGATCGGCTATCTGGGCGCCGGATGCGGCCCCTGGATCTTCGCCATGCTCTACGAGAAGACGGAGGCCTGGACCTTGCCCTTCGTCTTTTTCGGTGCGGTCCTGGTGCTCTGGGGGCTCGCCGTTGTCGCATCGAGCTTCAGAGAGAGACTCAATTGAAACCGCATGCGCGGCTGAACTTCCGGGGGAAAGATTTTCCCGATCGGGCGGGCGAACGTAAGGAAAAGGAAATCCTTTGCGGATTCGGGCAGAATTCGGCCTCAATAAGCGAAAACGACAGGTTGCTTCGCGAAGCTTCCCTCGTAAAATTGCGCCCGCCCGTAAAAATACCTGAAACTTTTTCCCCCGAAAGGAGATTTCCCTATGGCCACCTGGTCCATGTGCGTAGCGCTCGTCGTTACCGTCGGCGCCGTCTGGGCGCTGATCAAGCGCTACGAGACGCGCCTTGTTCTTCTTACAGCCGGCCTCCTGATGGCGGTTCTTTCGCTCGAACCGATGATCGCCTTCAAGCAGTTCGACAAGTCGATGACGAACGGCTCGCTCATCATCGCAATCTGCTCGGCAATGGGTTTTGCTTCCGTCGTTGCGCTCACGAAGTGCGACGTGCATCTCGTTGCGCTTCTCACGAAGCCGCTGCGAAAGCTCGGGCTCCTCCTTCTGCCCGCCTGCATGCTGGTGGTCTCCTTCATTTCGATCGCGATCCCCTCGACCTCCGGCCTCGTCGCCTCGGTCGGTCCGACGGTGATTCCGCTCCTCATCCGAGCGGGCTTCCATCCGGCCATGGCGGCCGCTGCCGTGGTGGGCTCCATCACGATGGCGTACCTCTCGCCCGGCGTCGCGCACAACGCCTTCGTTTCGAAGCTTGCGGACATTCCGATCATTGAGTTCATCGGCCGCTTCATGCCGATCACCGTGGGCGCCGCGCTCGGCGCCATCGTCCTGATGGTCGTCGTCTGCCTCGTCTACCGCGACTTCCGCCGCGAGGGCTTCCATGAAGCTGAAGGCGCCGGCGCCGCGGGCGGCAAGAAGGTTGATCTTCCTGAGAAGCCCAACATCCTCTTCGCCATCGCCCCGATGCTTCCCGTCGTCATTCTCGTCTGCGCCAACATCTGGGCGCCCCAGATGAAGATGTCCGTTGCGACGGCCATGCTGATCGGCGCGATCTACGCGATCGCCGTCACCCGCACCAACCCCGCCGACGTCACGAAGAAGTTCTTTGACGGCATGGGTTCGGGCTACGCCAAGATCATCGGCATCATCATCGCGGCCGGCGTTTTTGCTGCCGGCCTGCGCGCCTGCGGCGTGATCGACGCCTTCGTCAACTACCTTACGCATGCGAACGAAATCGCCAAGCTGGGCGCCGCAGCCGGTCCCTACCTGATGGCGCTCGTCACGGGGTCGGGCGACGCGGCTGCCTTCGCCTTCAATGAAGCCGTTACTCCGCACGCCGCGAGCTTCGGCATGACGATTGACGGCCTCGGCTACCTCGCCGCCATTTCCGGCAACTTCGGCCGCCTCTCGTCACCCCTTGCCGGCGGCATGATCATCGCGGCCGGCATCGCCGGCGTGTCGCCCTTTGCGATCGTGAAGCGCACCGCTCCGGTGATGTTCATTCTTCTCGTTGCCGTCTACATCCTCAGCTGATGAACGGCTGAAAAGCAAACTGACCGCTTCCCGGGTTTCCGGGGAAGCGGACTCAGAAACAAGAGGTCCGGGATGCCGAAAGTCCCGGGCCTTTTATTTTTGCCATTCTGTAAACAGATGATTCAGGGTAAACCCGATAAGTTCTTTGCAATATCCGGATTGATGCAGAAGCCAAAGCGTGCTTTTAGTTTTGATTTAATTAAGATAACGCAATAAAAAATCCATATATATCAAATTATATAAATAAATCAAAAATAGAATCTGCATTTGCATGAATGCAGATTGAATCGTACTATTTCTGGTCAGACGCAGAAGATTCCGTTCTTTCTGCGCTGCTCGCTTCCGGGGCTGAGTGCTTCTCTCGATCTAAGCAGCTCCGAAGTGCTTTCCCAATAAAACTTCATTCCTACAAGAACCAAGGATTTCAGGCAATGAACGGTCTAACCATCATGCTGATCGCTCTCGTCGCTCTGGCAGCGGGTTATTTTGGATACGCCCGCTGGCTCGAGAAGACCTGGGGAATCGATCCCAACCGGCCCACACCGGCCGTGGAAAACAAGGGCGGCGACTATGCGCCTGCCAACAAATGGACGGTGTTCGCGCACCAGTTCACCTCGATTACGGGCGCGGGCCCTGTGACGGGCCCGATTATTGCGGCCATGTTCGGCTGGCTCCCGGCGCTTCTCTGGATGATCATCGGCGGCATCTTCTTCGGCGCCGTTCAGGACTTCACCGCGCTTTACGCCTCCGTCAAGAACGGCGGCCGCTCGATCGGCATGATCATTGAGGACTATGTCGGCCGCACGGGCCGTCAGCTCTTCCTCCTCTTCTGCTGGCTCTTCACGCTCCTCGTGATCGCGGCTTTCTGCGACATGGTGGCCAATACCTTCAACGGTTTTGCGAAGGACGGCACTGAGCTCATGCCGGGTGCGGCTGCGGGCTCGATTTCGCTCATCTACATGGTGGGCGCCGTTCTCTTCGGCCTCTACCTCAAGTACATGCGCCCGACTGCCGGCGTTCAGCTCATTGTCGGCATTGTACTGATGGTTGCGATGGTCGCCCTCGGCATCTGCTTCCCGGTCTACCTCGACTCCGTGTCCTGGCGCTACGTGGTCTTCGCGTACCTCTTCGCCGCTTCCGTGATGCCGATGTGGCTTCTCAAGCAGCCCCGCGACTACCTCTCGATGTTCCTCCTGATTGGCATGATCGTCTGCGGCGTTCTCGGCGTCTTCGTCAAGAACCCGACCCTCAACATGCCCGCCTTCGTCGGCTGGGAAGTGAAGAACCTCGACCTCTTCCCGATTCTTTTCGTCACGATCGCCTGCGGCGCCGTTTCGGGCTTCCACTCGCTCGTGAGCTCCGGCACGTCTTCCAAGATGGTCGCCAACGAAAAGGACATGCGCCTCGTGGGCTACGGCTCCATGTGCGTTGAAGTGGTTCTCGGCGTCGTCGCGCTCGTCGTCGTCTGCGCTGCGGCCCAGGGCGGCGTTCTCCCTGCGGGCACGCCCTTCCAGACCTTCTCACACTCGGTTGCCGGGTTCCTCACTGAACTCTTCGGCGTTCCGACCGACATCGCCGCCTGCATCCTGACGATGTGCGTCTCGGCGCTCGCGCTCACCTCCGTCGACGCCGTGGCCCGCATCGGCCGCATGTCGCTCCAGGAACTCTTCACGCCGCGTCCCGGCGAGAAGAAGGGCCCGATCCAGGCGCTCTTCACGAACACGGTCTTCTCGACGGTTCTCACGCTCCTTCTCGGCTATGCGATCTGCATGGCGGGCTACATGTCCGTCTGGCCGCTCTTCGGCTCCGCCAACCAGCTCCTCTCGGCGCTCGTTCTTACGGGCCTTGCCGTCTTCCTGAAGGCTACCGGCCGCAAGGGCTGGATGCTCTACGGCCCGATGACGGTGATGTTCGTCGTGACGATGACGGCCCTTGTTCAGGCCGTGCTCAAGATTTTCGGCCAGATGGCGGACGGCACGTTCGTCTTCATGGTGGGCGGTCTGCAGCTCTTCATCGCCGTGGCGCTTATCATTCTTGCGCTCCTCGTGGTCTACCACTGCGTGCTGCGTCTGCGCGAGCCTGCTGATGCATCGAAGCTTCATAGAAATGCCGCAAGGAAACATCTGACTTCAGTCAGGTGACAGGGCGACCGTATGAATAGTTTTTGAACTCGATGTCCAAACAGCCGCCAACCCTGAGTTTACAAGGGTTGCGCGGC
>CAKQON010000042.1 GCA_934255515.1 uncultured Sutterella sp. | reverse complement strand
TTTACTCCATCACGGAAGTAAATGACGCAGCGGCGGCGAAGCTCCAGCCGGGCTTCAGGAGTGGTCTTGCGACCGTCAAGAGTAGCGGTAGATTAAATTTTGTAATTCATTTATCAATTACATCATAGCCAAAACCTTTTGTTAACTATATATGCTGCATTAATAACGACTTTAGGCTCGCTCTCCCAATTGATGCGCCTCGCATCCGCTTCCTGTTCGTCGGACTGGCTATTTGCTATCGGCTTCCTTCATCAGATCGTTGCCTCCCTGACTCTGCCGAGTCGCTAGACCTTCCCCTTCTCGGGCGGTCAGTGGACTTTCACCACATAAACACACGTGCGCTGCCGGGCGCACCAAGAAAAGGGCACCCGTCCGAAAACGAATGCCCGCAAAAGAGTTCACTGCTGCTGTCTCCTCTGGAATCAGATCATCATGATTCCCTGAGACATCAAAGCACTCAGCTCGGATCGCAGCAGTGCGGAATCTTCCAGGAGGAGAAGAGCCCCACGAAGAACCCCCCGATCGCCGGGCTCACCCACTGCAGACCCTCAGCGGCCCAGGGGAGATCCCTGCAGACATTGGAGAGCATGGGAACCGCCAGCCCGAAGGCTTCCAGACCCTGCGTGATCGCGACGACGCCCGTGAAGAGAATCGTCATCGGATAGACCCAGCGATGTTCGGGGAGCCGCCGCCAGACGAGCGTGATAAGCGCAAGCACGATCAGAACGATCGCGATCGGATAGATGGCGACGAGCACCGGAATCGAGAACTTGAGAATGAGCGTAAGGCCCGCATTGCTCACGATCATGCTCACGAAAGCAAAGAGCGCCGCCCAGCCGCGGTAGTCGAGCTTCGGCATGAGCGAGCTGAAATAGTCCGAGCAGCAGGCAATAAGGCCCACGCACGTATTGAAGCAGGCAATGAAGAAGACGAATCCGAGAAGCACTGTGCCCAACGGTCCGAAGAGCGTGCCGGCAGCCGCCGTAAGAATCTGCGCGCCGTTCTCAAAACTGTTCGGGATGTTCCCCGCTTCCATGCCGACCTGAGAGAGCGCACCGTAGACGCAGAAGAAGATGACCGCGGCCACGATGCCAGCAAAGACCGTTTCCTTCACGACGGCGCTTTCCGATCGGATGCCGAAGGCGCGAATGTTCATCGCGATGATGAGGCCGAAATTGAGGGCCGCGAGCGTATCCATCGTCTGGTAGCCGTCGATGAAGCCCGTGAAGAAGGCGTTTGCGGCGTAGCCCGCTTTTGCGATCCCGGGTTCGCCGATCGGCGTCGCCATCACGCCGATCCAGAGAATGGCGATGAGCGTAATGAGCGCGGGACAGAGGAAGCGCCCCAGGCGCTGCGTAAGCTTCTCAGGATTCAGCGCCACTGCAAAGGCAAGAAGAAAGAAGACCACCGAATAGGCAAACTGCGATGTGCCGAGAAGCGACCAGCCGCCCATTTGAGCTTCGAGGAGTCCGAAGTTTTCGAGAACCGGACGCACCACCATTTCAAAGGACGTGCTCGCCGTTCTTGGGATTGCAAGGCAGGGACCGATCGAAAGGTAGATGAGGAGCATGAAGACGAAGGCGAAGGCCGGGTGCACGCGGCCCGCGAGCGACTTCAAACCGCCCGACTCCGCCACTGCCATCACGCCGAGAATCGGAAAGCCCACGGCAGTGACGAGAAAGCCTGCGAGCGCAGGAAGCGTGTCGACGCCGGCCTGAGCGCCGAGCCAGGGCGGAAAGATGAGGTTTCCTGCGCCGAAGAACATGGCGAAGAGCGTGAATCCGACGAGAAGGCGTTTCCCAAGCGGCAGTGAAGTCATGAGTCAAGAAATCCGGGGTAAAGATTAGAAAGTCCGAAAGGCTAACACGTCTCTGCGCTGAGCGGCCATGTCCGTCCTGAGGATCCGATCGTGCGGCAAGCGAAGGCTTTTTCAATTTCCCTTTGTGGCAGAATGTCCGCAAAATCAGCGCTTCTTTATGGACCGCTCTGCGCAGCACCGCGCCGGGCGGGCTTCGACGTTTGTACGTCTCCTTCTCTACGTCATGCCATGACCGACACGCCCATCCTCTTCAAGGAAAACCTTGCTGCCGTCGAACCCGGCGTTCGCCGCAGGCTCGAAATCTCCGCCCAGACGAGTGACGCCGCGGCGATTGCCCGCGCCGCGCTTGAGATGAAGGCGAAGGGCATGCGCGTGCTCGTCGTCTGCGCGGATCCGGCGGATGTACCGAGGCTCTCTTCCGAACTTCCCTGGTTCGAACCGGAACTGAATGTTCGGCCGCTCCCCGACTGGGAAACGCTCCCCTACGACGTTCTCTCGCCTCAGGAAGACCTCGTTTCCGAGCGTCTCGAAACGCTCTACCGCCTCACGGCTCCCACCGGGGGCGCGGACGTGCTTCTCGCCTCAGCGATCACGGCGTCGCAGCGAATCGCTCCGGTCTCCTACATTGGTGCGAGCACCTTCTTCTTTCACGAGGGCGAGCGGATCTCGATCGGCGCGATCAAGGAGCGCCTCGCACTCGCGGGCTACGCCTCCGTGAAGCAGGTTCTTGCGGCCGGCGAATTTGCCGTTCGCGGGAGCATCGTCGACGTCTTTCCGATGGGGTCCGAACGCCCCTTCCGACTCGACTTCTTCGACGACGAAATCGAATCGATCCGATGGTTCGACGTGGAGACCCAGCGCTCGATGGAGGAAACAAAAGAAATCCGACTCCTCCCGGGGCACGAATTCCCGGTGGACCCGGATTCGCTCCTTGCCTTTCGCCAGCGCTGGCGCACGCAGTTTGCGAGCGACCCGAGAAAGAGCTTGGTCTACACCGACATCGAAAAGGGCATTCTCTCGCCCGGCATTGAATACTATCTGCCGCTCTTCTTTGAATCGACCTCCATCCTCGCCGACTACCTGTCGGAAACGACCCGCGTCTTTCTCGTGGGAGACGCCGAAAAGGCGCTCCAGGCCTTCTGGCGCGACATGACCTCGCGCGCGAAGGTTCTTCTGACCGACATCCTCCGTCCGGCGCTCCCGCCCGAAATGCTCTGGCAGAAGCCCGAGGAGTTCTTTAAGTCCCTCAACAAGTTCGCGCGCTTTACGGTCGAAAAGCGTAACCGCGCCGAAGATCTCGAGCTCCTCACGGGCGTTGAGGTCGACAGGAAGAGCCAGAACCCGGTTGAAAAGCTCCTCCACCGCACGCAGGAATTCGGCATGAAGGGCTGGAGAACGCTCATTTCCGCGTCGTCTCCGGGACGCGAGGAAACGATGTCGGAGCTCTTCCGCTCGGGCGGCCTCAAATTTTCGCCCGTCGACTCATGGGGAGACTTCCTCGCGGCCGGCGACAAGGTGAACATCGCCGCAACGCCCCTTTATTCCGGCGCGGTCTTTGAAAAGGAAAAGCTCGTCATCCTCACGGAAACAGAGCTCTATGCCGCAAGCCCCCGTCGGCAACGTCTGAGACGCGTCAAGCATGCGACGACGCTCGAAATGATGGTGCGCGACGTCGCGGAACTGAAGCCCGGCGACGCCGTCGTTCATGCCGACCACGGCATCGGGCGCTACCGCGGGCTCGTCCGCATGGAAACGGGCGAAGGCGAAGCCGAGTTCCTCGAGATCGAATACAAGAACGAAGCGAAGCTCTTTGTTCCGATCACGAATCTGCAGCTTATCTCCCGCTACGCGGGTGCCGACCCCGATCATGCGCCGCTCCATCAGCTCGGCCGCGGGGACTGGGAAAAGGCAAAGCGGAAGGCCGCCGAAGAAGTGCGCGACACTGCGGCCGAACTCCTCAATCTGTACGCCTTGAGAAAAACCCGCGAAGGGCTCAGATTCAAGCTCGATCCCAACGACTATCAGGCCTTCCGGGAGGGCTTCGCCTTCGACGAAACGCCCGATCAGGCAAGCGCCATTGAAGCGGTCGTGAGCGACATGACCTCAGGGAAGCCCATGGACCGCCTGGTCTGCGGCGACGTTGGGTTCGGGAAAACTGAAGTTGCGCTTCGCGCCGCATTCATTGCTGCGATGGCGGGCCGCCAGGTTGCAGTCCTATGCCCGACGACTCTTCTCGCTGAACAGCATGCCGCCACCTTCCGCGACCGCTTCCGCGCGTGGCCTGTAACGATTGCCGAGCTCTCGCGCTTCCGCACGGGGAAGGAAACCACCAAAGCCCTCGAAGGCCTCGCCGACGGCACGGTCGACATCGTGATCGGCACGCACAAGCTCCTTTCCGACAAGGTGAACTTCAAGAACCTCGGGCTCGTCATCATCGACGAAGAGCACCGCTTCGGCGTCAGGCAGAAGGAACTTCTGCGGAAAATTCGCGCTGAAGTCGACGTGCTCACGCTCACGGCAACCCCGATTCCCCGCACGCTCTCCATGAGCCTCGAAGGGATCCGCGACTTCTCCGTCATTGCAACCGCTCCGGAGCGGCGTCTCTCCGTCAAGACCTTCGTTCAGAGCGACCAGGACGGAACGATCCGCGAGGCGATCCTGAGAGAATTGAAGCGCGGCGGTCAGGTCTACTTCCTTCACAACGAAGTTGAGACCATGGAGAACGCCAAGCTTCGGCTCGAAAAGCTCGTCCCTGAAGCCCGCATTGCGGTCGCTCACGGCCAGATGCATGAGCGCGAACTCGAGCGCGTGATGCGCGAGTTCTATCAGCAGCGCTTCAACCTGCTGCTTTGCTCCACCATTATTGAAACGGGCATCGACGTTCCCTCCGCCAACACGATCATCATCGAGCGCGCGGACAAATTCGGCCTCGCGCAGCTCCACCAGTTGAGAGGCCGCGTCGGGCGCTCGCACCATCAGGCGTACGCCTATCTGCTTACGCCTCCCGACGGCGCATTCACGAAGGATGCGCAGAAGCGCCTTGACGCCATTCAGGCTCTGGAGGATCTGGGCTCAGGCTTCTACCTCGCCATGCACGACCTCGAAATTCGCGGCGCGGGCGAAGTTTTGGGCGAACACCAGAGCGGCGAAATCGCCGAAGTCGGCTACGACCTTTACAACCGCATGCTCATGCAGGCGGTGAAGGCCCTGAAGCGCGGCGAAAGCCCGTCGGTCGACGGGCCGCTTTCTCTCTCGACCGACATCAATCTCCATGCGCCCGCACTCCTGCCCTCTTCCTACGTGTCCGACGTCTCGCAGCGCCTCGCCTACTACAAGGCGTTTGCCTCCGCCGAGGATCGCTACGCGCTCGAAAAGTCGACCGAGGCCTTGGTTGACTGCTACGGGAAGCTCCCCGACCCGGCAAGGAGGCTGATCGACATCCATCGCCTGAGGCTTCGCTGCGAAGCGATCGGCATCCGCAGAATCGACGCTGCGGCGGCCGGAATCATCATCATCTTCACGCAGAAGCCCAATCTCGATCCGCTCGCGCTCATCAAGTTCCTGCAGTCGAGAACGGATGCGCAGATGCTCGGTCCCGAGAAGCTCAGGCTCAAGGGCTCGAGCGAAGATCCTGAAAAACGCCTCGCGATCGTCTATGAAACGCTCGCCAGACTTTCGCCTCAGGGATCTGGAAACGGCAGCAGCGACGAGAGCAGCCCGGGTGGGAATGTGACTTCATCCGGGGCCTCATCCAAGGCCGCCTCTTCAGCCTCTTCTTCCGCTGCGAAGAAGTCTCCTCAGAAGGCATTGCCCCAGAAGCCCGCTCAGACCACGGCGAATGTGGTGAAGGCTACGCACGGCAGAGGGTCGCGCGGCGGCCACGCCGTCCGGGCGATCGGACCGCGGCGCGGATAAGGCAAAGTCTTCCGGCAAACGCGAAAGGACAAAACGAAAAAGGCTCTGAATTCTTCTCCTCCCGGGAGAAGCTCAGAGCCTTGCTTTTAGTGCCTTCAATGGAGCGCGTTATCAGCGGCAGAGCTCAGGCTGCCAGCGCATCAGGCGCTTTTCGCAGACCGTGACGATGCGATCGAGGATGAGCGCGCAGGCGGTCAGCACCAGAATGCCTGCCATCACCGTATTCATGTCGAAGGTGGTTTCTGCCTGCAGAATCAGGTAGCCCACGCCTTCGGCCGACCCCAGGTATTCGCCGATCACAGCGGCGACGAACGCCATGCCGACCGACGTATGAAGGCTCGAGAAGACCCAGCTCATGGCTGACGGGAGATAAACGTGCTTCAAGAGCTGCTTCGCGTTCGCGCCCAGCATCCTTGCGGAATTGAGAACCGTCGGGTTCACCTCGTGAACGCCCTGGTAGACGTTGAAGAAGACGATGAAGAAGACGAGCGTGAAGCCCAAGGCAATCTTCGACGCGGGCCCGAGACCGAACCAAACTGCAAAGATCGGCGCAAGAATCACGCGGGGCATGGAATTCAAGCCCTTGATGAAGGGATCCGCCACAGCGGCCGCCATGGGCGAGAGCGCGAGCCAGAGGCCGGTGGCGAGACCCGCCACGGTGCCGATTGCGAATGCCATCACGGTTTCGTAGAGCGTCACCGCGAGATGACGGTAGATTTCGCCACCGACAAACCAGTCCTTGATCCGCATGAAGATCTCATAGGGCTCGCCGAAGAAGAAGGCCGCCTGGCTGTCGTTTGAGAAGAAGAAAGGCGGGATCAGTCCCGGCTTCGTCATTGCCCACCAGAAGACGAAGATGGCGGCGAGGAGCCCCCACTGCCAGATGCGGATTTTGAAGGCGTTCGCGTGATGATTCATTTTCTTTTGCCTGCCTCTAGAAACTTGTTTCCCTAAACCCCTGAATCAGATCGCTGCGCGGTGCTGCTGATAGGACTTCAGCACTTCATCGCGAAGCACATTCCAGATGGCTGCATGGCTTTCGTTGAAGGCGGGCGTCATGCGGATTTCCGCCACATTCCGAGGTCTTTCGAGCGTAATCGGGAAGTCGCCGATCGGGTGCGAAGCGGGACCGGCCGAAAAGACCACCACGCGGTCGGACATAGCGATCGCTTCGTCGAGGTCGTGCGTGATGAAGAGCACGGCCTTCTTCTTTTCCTGCCAGATGGCGAGAAGCTCGTCTTCCATGAGCTGGCGCGTCTGAATGTCGAGCGCCGAGAAGGATTCGTCCATGAGGAGAATGTCCGGATCCGCAATCAGGGTCTGCGCCATCGCGACGCGCTTTCTCATGCCGCCCGAAAGCTCGTGGGGATAGCGGTCGGGGAACTTTTCGAGTCCCACGCGGGCGAGCCAGCTCATGCCAAGCTCGCGGGCGTGCTTCGGCTCCTCGCCCCGGAAGGTGAGGCTCATCGTGACGTTTTCGAGCGCCGTCGCCCAGGGCATGAGGCTCTCGGCCTGAAACATATATCCCGCGCGGCGGTTGAGTCCCTGAAGTGGCTTCCCGTAGACCAGCACCTCGCCGTCGGCGGGCTTCAGAAGCCCGGCCGCGGCATTGAGGATCGTCGACTTTCCGCACCCGGTCGGTCCCACGACGCTCACGAATTCACCGTCGCCGATGGAGAAGGAGACGTTTTCCGTCGCGGTGTAGATGCCTCCGGGAACAGGGAAGCGGCAGGAAACGTTCTTGAATTCGAGGGCGGGCATATCGCCCGATTGCGAAGTGGTAGATGCGGACATCACGGATGCCTGAGTTGAATGCGGTTTTAAAAGTCGGAATGGATGGAATTGGCGTGCCTGCAGGATCCCTTACGCCTTTCTGGCGTTGATGGGCGAAGCTTCGGCAAACTGATTGGCGAAGCAGGCGGCCGCGTCGAACTTGAAGGACGCGAGCGCCGGCGTCACGGAGGAGAGAGCCTTCGCCGCCGCCTCAACGCAGCCCGCGGGGAAGCGGCCGTCGGTCGACATCGAGGGACGGTTGTTTACGAAGCAGTGGGCGTAGAGATCAGGGTTCCCCATGAATGCCTGACGCGGCACAGACTTCAGGAGCGTTTCAGGCGAAACCTTCTCGATCACCTTGAGCGAGCGGATAACCGCGTTCGTGAGGCGCTGAACCGTTTCCGGATTGGCCTTCACGAAGGCTTCCGGGGCGTAGAGGCAGCCGCCAACCATCGCGCCGCCGTAAAGCGCATCCGATTCATCCACGCGGCGCGTGTCGGTGACGTTCGTGATCGCCTTTGCATCGGTGAGCTGCGTGATGACGGGGTCAAGGCCGACCAAGGCATCGATCTGACCGGCACGCATGGCGGCAATGGCGCCTGCGCCCGTGCCCACGCCGATCACGGAGAATTCATTGGGCTTCACGCCCGCGCGCTGCATGACGAAGTTCGCAATCACGTGCGTGGAGGAACCCGGGGCCGAGACACCGATGCGGCGGCCCTTCAGCTTCGCAGGATCCTTTTCGTCCTTCATCGTCGTGCGGTTCATGACGAAGACGCACTGTGGAGCGCGGTCCTGAAGCACGAAGGCCGTCATGCGCTGGCGCTTCGTCTGCATCATGAGGGTGTGCTCGAAGGCGCCCGAAACCACGTCGGCCGAGCCGCCAACAACGGCCTGGAGCGACTTCGAGCCGCCCTGGAAGTCGACCACCTTGACGTCGAGCCCCTCCTCCTTATAGAAGCCCATCCAGTCGGCGAGCGCCATCGGGAGGTAGTAGTAGAGGTTCTTGCCGCCGACGGCAATGGTCACGGACTTCTTTTCGGGTTCCTTTGCCCAGACGCCGCGCGAGAAGGTGGATGAGGAAATGCCGGCTGCGGAGAGCGTGGCGGCGGCGATGAAGTCGCGGCGGGAGATCGAGGAGAAGAAGGAAGAAGAGAAGGAGGGAGCAAACATGATGGTCATCCAAAAAGAAGGTATGGGTTCTTTAAAACCGCAGAGGATGACGCGCTTCCCGGGAGCTTCAGGCGATTGGGATGTTGTTCTTCGCTTCGCCCGGTCGATTTCCCGAAAGTCTTCAGGACTTCATTGAGGATCCGGCACCTCTGCATTTTTGCGGGGGTTTGGGAGGAAGGCTCTTTGCTTTTCCGGCAGAACCGGAAGCGCTTCAGATGCCGTCCTCCACCCTAAGTCGAAGCCGCAGGAGACCGGCATGGAGAACAAGATGCATCCGGCGTGAAACCGTGCTTTGGGAAGCCTCTGAATGCATCTGCGAAATCTCCAAAACGAAAAGTTGATCTATTTGAGTTCTATGGAAAGCGAATGTTCATTTCCTTTGTCGTGCGGTGAATAATGCACCCTGCGTCCCCTCCCGGCAATAGTGAAAACATCCCAGAACCTCCATTTTCTTAAGTAGATCTGCCTAAGCGAAGGATGTTTTATGCAAAAGAGAAGAAAATTCTCTTCCTTCTCAAGTCAATGTCAAGAATATAGAAGCACATTATCTTTGCTTTTTAAGGTTTTTTTAAATCAATACTCAGAATACTGCGAAAACAAGCTTTCGCCTTATCCGGAATATCGCTCTAAGACATTCAGATCGCTATGCGCACGAACCTCACGTCCGCCCGCTCAATGCGGGATTCGCAGATCCGGCCGTCCGGAAGCTGCGAGGTTCGGTAGAGAACGAGCATCGGCGTCGTTGTCGGCAAAGGCGGGATTGTCCTTACAACTGCCGAAGGAGAAGATGCGGTAAAAAGCGCATGCCATTCCCGGAGGCGTACCGAAGATCGACCGCAACGCTATTTCCGGTCCGGCTCCCGGATGCAATCGAACGCTTCCCCCGATTTCCGCCCAAACACTACGCGCAGGAATAAAAACATGAACCTCCTCAAAAAACGCTGACTCCTCCTTGCCGCTGCGTGCCTCATCAACCTTTGTGCAGGATCGATTTACGCCTGGTCGGTCTTTGCGCCGCCTCTTGCTGAACGACTCTCCCCCATCACCGGCACTGCCGTCACTGCGGGAAGCCTCGCCGCAGCCTTCAGTCTCGCCAACGGCATTGCCCACATTCCAATGATCTTGGGCGGCTGGATCAACGACCGCTTCGGACCGCGCGCCATCATTCCCGCGGGCGGCCTTGTGATGGGAATCGGCTTCTATCTGGCTGCAAGGGCCGCGACGCCGCTTGAGCTCATCCTCGGCTACGGACTGGGGTTCGGCCCGGGACTCGGATTCGTCTACGGGTCGAGCGTCAACACAACACTCAAATTGTTTCCCGACCACAGGGGACTTGCGGGCGTAATTGCAACGGCGGTGTACGGCCTCAGCTCCGTGACTCTTCCTCCCGTCGCGCATGCGCTTATTGAAACGGAAGGCATTGAAGCCGCGCTCCTCACGCTGGGCGGCGTCTTTATGGTCGTGATTGCAGCGGGCGGCCTTCTTCTCGAAAAGTGCCCCGATGGTTTTGCAAAGCAATTCACTGCTGCCGCACCCGGCAAACGAACGGTAGCGGAAGAGTGCGGCTGGAGAGGAATGCTTCGTTCAAAGCGCTTTCCTCCCATGGCGGCGCTCATGCTCTGCGGCGCCATCCCCGGGATGATGATCATCTCGCACTGCTGGAGTCTCGCAAAGGACGTGGCCGGGCTTGATGTGGGAGCCGCCTCTGCGATGGTTTCCATGCTGGTGCTGGCAAATGTTTTCGGAATGCTCCTCGTCGGCGCGCTTTCCGATATATTCGGACGGCTCGCGTCGCTCTCGGGCGCGCTCATTCTCACGATTCTGGCGACCGTTCTGCTCTCGCTCTCAGACCAGAACGCGCATCTCCTCTTCTCTGCGGGCATTCTTGCTATCGGCCTCTCCTTCAAGGCCGTCATGGGGATCTACCCTGGATTTACTGCAGAGGAGTTCGGAGCAAAAAACAATTCGGTCAACTACGGGATCATGTTTTCGGGCTTCTCCGTTGCCTCGCCGGCCCCATGGCGATGAACGTTTTCAAGGAGGCCGGCATGAGCTACCAAGCGATCTGCCTTCTCGCGGGCACTCTCGCCCTACTTGGACTCGTCTTTGCCTATCTTTTCGATAGCGCGAAAAAAGGCAGCTTGACTATTGAGACCGGAACATTTCGCCCCGGTGTCTTTGCAAAAATTCAGAGATAGTCCATCCGCAATGAAGCTCTCCGGATCGAATCGGCTCGTAGTCGCTTCATCAACAGCACAGGCTTCGCTGGTGAAGGTATCGGGATGCTTGTTCCCTGGAGGTCTTAGAGATGCCCGGCGTTCTGCCGCTCCTTTCTCACCACAAGGCTTGAGGGAATGCCTAGATTGGGACGGTGATACCGTGAGATACCGCGAGTGCCTTCAGGAATGCAGCTTCTGCAGAAGCCGCCGCTCGCAGCAAAAATACGATCCCGTGTCTTTTATGCGTAAGCCTGACTGATCCCCAGTCAGGGAATCGATCACTCTGGCATAAAGGCATAGGAAGCGAAAAAGAAACGTCTGAAGGCGTTTCCCTTTCGCTCGAATGAAGTGCGGGATTACCGCTGAGAGCGCAAGTCCCGAACCTTTAGCCTCAGGAGTTCCGTGGTACCCGGCAGCCTCAGCGAAGCTTCCCGCATTGGTCTTATTCGTGAGTTTTAAGTCCTGCGAGCACTGCAAACGGATTCGGGCGCTTCTCTTCCTCCGCTTCCGACTCATCTTCCCAGACGGGCTTCTCTTCGCAGCCGTCCTCATGCACGGCCATGCGCGGGAGCGAAAGAATGGCTTCTTCCTCCACCCAGTCCTCAAGGTCGAAGTGCCTCGAGCCGACCGCAACGTCTTCGCCTTCCTCGTCGTCTTCGATCGGAAGGGCGTTGGCTTCGGCTTCGGTCTTCACAAAACGGAAAACCGCTTCCGATTCAATATGCACCGTGACGGGCTTATTGCAGCGTGCGCAGAACATGTCCACGTCGCCTTCCATGGAAAGCGTGGCGGCGGGAAGTCCCCGGATTTCACCCTCGCCCGACGCAGCGAACTTGATCACGCCGCGATCGGTCGCGAGAAACGTGCAGAGCTGCGGGAGATCCTTCACCGGCACCTCGCCTTCAAGCTCTTCTTCTCTTTTGCAAAGCTCGAAAATATCAACGAACTGCGTCATCTTTCTGCCTTTTATCCTGAGCGTTTTTCCTGCGGCTGAGATTTCCTCCGCCCGCAAATGCCTCAACCCTCTTCGGGGGTATTGGGGATCCGAGCACGTCCTTAAGCGGCCGCTCGCAGTCCACCGCGAAGTCTACCGATCCCGGGGACGACGGCACCGGAAGATTTGCGATTTTTAACGAGGAGTCTGCGCATTAAAAGACACGCACCTAAGAAAGCACAGGAGAGCGCCGCTAGAATTGAGCCACTATGACCAAACAGCTCATTCTTGCCTCGAGCTCCCGCTACCGCCGCGAGCTCCTCGACCGTCTCGGCCTTCCCTATCTTACTGAAAGCCCCGACATTGATGAATCGTCTCTTCCTGGAGAAACGCCCCGCGAAACCGCGCTTCGCCTCTCCGAAATGAAGGCCCGCGCCATCTGGGAGAAGCACCCCGGATCCGTCGTGATCGGGTCGGACCAGACGGCTAATCTTTTGGGCGAAAAGCTCGGCAAACCCCATACCCGCGAACGCGCGATCGAGCAGCTTTCCCGCATGCAGGGGAATACCGTTGTCTTCGCCACCGCCCTCTGCGTGATCGACGCCGAAGGGAATGCGAAGAAGCTCGAAAGCCTCACCACGATCCGCATGCGGAAGCTCTCCCGTGAAACGATCGAAGCCTATGTCGACCGCGAGAAGCCCTTCGACTGCGCGGGTTCGGCCAAGATCGAAAAGCTCGGCATTGCGCTCATGGCTTCCGTCGAATCCGACGACCCGACCTCTCTGATCGGGCTCCCGCTCATGAAGCTCACGACCCTCCTTGCCGAAGCCGGCATTGAGGTCCTACCCGGGATTCTTGAAGGCTGATCCGTCAGCTCGCGACTCCCCGGGAAGCCGTTCTTCTCCTTCGCTCAAAGGCGTATTTTCATGTCCGGAACGCTCTACCTCATTCCCTGTCCGATCAGCTCGAGTGCGCCAGCGGAAACCATTCCTCAGCGCACGCTCGAGGTCGCGCGGTCGCTCGACTACTTCCTCGTTGAAGCTGCCCGGACGGCCCGGGGGACATTGAAGAGCATGGGACATCCCCAGCCCATTTCGACTCTCACCATTGAGGAGATCGGGCACGATCCGGAGGCAGGGAAAATCGACGCCTGGCTCGCGCCCGTCGTTGAAGGACGAAGCGCCGGGATTATTTCCGAGTCGGGTTGCCCCGGCATCGCCGACCCGGGAGCGCAGATTGTTCAGCGCGCGCACGAACTCGGAATCCGCGTCGTGCCGCTCACGGGGCCGAGCTCGCTTCTTCTCACCCTCATGGCTTCGGGGCTTGACGGGCAGCGCTTCCGCTTCCTCGGGTACCTCCCGATTCATGAGGATGAGCGACGTGCCGCGATTCTTGCGGCTGAAGCCGCAAGCCGGGCGAGCGAAACGCAGCTCTGCATCGAAACGCCCTACCGAAACACGGCCTTCCTCGCCGGACTCATTGAGACGCTCTCTCCTACGACGCGCCTAACCGTAGCGCTCGACATTACGGGAGAAACCGAAAGCATCCGCACGAAGACAGTTGCCGAATGGAAGAAGGCAACGGAAGAGGAACGCACGCTCCCCAAAATCCCCTGCGTCTTTGCGTTTCTTGCTGAACCCGGAAGAAAACAGGCGCCCCGTTATGCGCCCAGGAACGCTACCCGCAAAGGCATAGGGCAGAATCTCTCCCGCGGCAAGCCTCAGGGGGAAAAGCCCCTCAGAAAGAAGCGCCCGTCTTCAAACCGCTCCTGACGGTAACACAAGGATTAAGGCATGCTGGCACTCTGGCAAGAGCTTCTCGACTTCGCACAAACCCCCGCGGGACTTCTGATCCTCGCGGCGGCGGCCTTCGTGCTTGCGAGCTTTCTGATCACGGGACTCATCTTCTTTATTGCATCGCTCTTTAAGAAGAAGAGCCCGCTTGCTGTTCAGCCGTCAGAAGATGCGCTTCAGGAAAAAACGCCGGAAGAGACTTCCGGCTCTGCCGGGGATCCTCTTGAAAGCTTCGACCGCCGGTCGCTGAAGGCGCCGATCGCACTCGCGCGCCTGCGTGCCCAGGGCCCGGACATTACGGAAGCTGCTGAACCCATGATGCCTGGAAGCGCCCCTGAACCTGCAGCTCCTGAAAGAGACTTGAAGACGGAAGAGAAGCCTCAGGCCGAGCCTGCAGTTGCATCGGCTCCGGCAGCGGAACCCGCTCCTGAACATCCCCAGCCTGCCCCCTTTGCTTCCGCTCCGATAGCGCCGAAGCTTCCGGATCCTTTCGGGAGAGCGAACTTCCTTCTCACGCTTCCCTTCGAAAGGCGCGTGGGACTTTCCTTGGCGCACGCGGATCTCTGCGGCGCCGACATCGAAGCCGTCTTCTTTGATCCGGAAGACGTATCCCGCTGGGACGATGTGACGCTTCGCCTGGTGCCGTTTCTTCCTCAGGGAAGCGGCAAGCTCCTGATTACCGAGTCCGACAGGGAAACCTTCTCCTCGGGCGACCTTTTTGCGCAGCCCGATGCCGTGATTGAACTCTCGTCCGGTCTCATTGCGCTCGAATACAAATCGAAGGGAGGCCGGTCCGAGGATCCCCTGCGTTGGGCGGAAGCCATGCGCACGAAGGATATTCTGCAAACCGTCATCAACGCACTCGTTCTCTCTGCCGAAGCCGGGCGCCCGTCGGCACCGGTTCTTCGCACGAACAATGCGGTTTTCTTCATCCGTCCGTCCATGGATCTTCGGAAGGTTATTGAAACGAAGCTCGGGGATGCGAAGCAGTTTCTCTCGCTCTCGGCGAGCGGCAGCGGCGCAGCCGGCATCAGTGCGTCCGACTATGCCGATCTTCTCACCCCCATCGTGGCGAAGCTTTTTCCGAGACCGATGCCATCCGGATCGCTCATCGGCATGAAGGCGCATGAGGAGATGCTGGCGCGTCGGTAAGATTATTTGAATGATTATCTTTTCCCTTTAATTTTAATTAAATTTAAAATAAATAATTTACTATTTTACAGGTTAAATTGAAAGCCGTAGCAGATTGCCAACATTGTCAAACTCGGGTTTATACTACACATACTAATATAACGTTCTGTAAATAGAGCCATTAAATTGCCGATTCTGGTATAATTGGAGGTCCTCATCTACCGGAGCCTCCTCATGCCTCGCGGCCGCCCCATCGTTACCCCTCTAACCCTCACTCCAGAACAAGTTGCCTCACTGACT
>CAKQON010000041.1 GCA_934255515.1 uncultured Sutterella sp. | reverse complement strand
GTTGTCAACTCGGGGGTAAGGGGGTGTTGTACCCGCTGCGCGGATTTATGGTGACTAGATGAGATCGATTCTCAATTCAGCCTCGGAGATCGGAGCTCCGAGGCCGGATGAAATATCAAGGCTAAGCGCCGAACGCCGCGTGTCGTCCGCGATCAGTTCGTACTTGAAGTTGCAGAAGAGGTTCATTATCCGTCTATTATATATTAACGGATCATTAAATTGCAGATTTACATTGCATTATAGTGAACAGCAATGCATTTCGCGATCTATGAAAGTAATCCATATTCGATCGATGGGCCTTATATCCCCGCCATGAATGACGGGGTTTTACGGCCCGTTGGATAAACAGGTATAGAATTACGTCTTTTGACGGACTATGAGAACCATTCGCAGTTTGTTGTCGGGAAAGGATAGGAATCCAAATCGCTTGTAGAAATCAAAGAGCTGTTCATCTTTCAAATCGACAATAAGTCCATGCGCGCCTATGCCTGATTGAACGGTTATGCGGATAGCTTCATTCACCAGAAGCGTTCCTATTCCTCGACCCTGAGCCTTTTTGCTGACTGCAAGTCTCCCCAATAAAAAGAATCCGGCTTCAGCATAGAAAAATTTGCTTCCGCAAAGTGTTCTCAAGCCCGTGCTGGAGATTGACGCACTGGAAAGCGTAAAGAAGCCAAGGATCTCATTCCCGTCGTCTTCAGTAAGAACGTGGCAAACCGCATCGCCGCATTTCATTTCCTGAGACGCACGGCGTTGCAGATAGTCGTTCAATGCCTCGTTTCCGCAATCGAATCCTTTGCGGTCATGCCTCTTGAGCAATCGACCGAATGTCAGCATATGCGATCCTCGGGCTTCTCAACAATGCGGCCGATATTCTGCGTAGCCGCCATAGCTTTCTCTACTGAGGAGTCGAAAAGCTCGGGATGCTTCATGTAATACTGAAGCTGTTCCCAGTCTTTCTCAGTGAAGTTGATGGTGCGTTCGCGCTTGTTCAGCATTTCGAGCGCAGTGTTGTAGGCAGCGCTGGCGACGAAGCTTTTTAAGGTCATCCCAGACATTGCCGCAGCTTGCTTCACTATGTCAAACGACGAAATCGGCAATGATGATTCAAAACGGACGGTAAGTTCTGCCATGGCAAGACTCCCAGACATGGTTAACGTACCGGAATAATACCGTAAAAATACCGGTCAGAGGTGTTTTCACTTGCAATCAGATCTCAAATTACACGTGAAAGCGTCTCTTTGAATGCATTCAGGAGATCTGAAGCCTCAGTGCTCGTCATGGAGCCGCTGCTGACAACTACGTTTCCGGCGTTGAAGGTCGCGCTATTCGCCAGTCCTGCACGCAGCTGACCGGGAACGTATTCGTTAAAGAACGATTCCGTGAAGGTCTGCGGCGTCTGCGGAACCTCAGCGGCGAGGTCGATCGACGACAGCGCCACGGCATTCGTTGAGGATGAAGTGAACAGGCTGTCGTAGCTCGTGGTCAGCGTTCCACCGTTCTGTGTGTAGTGCGTCGATGCGGACAGGTCCGCATTGATAGAAACAGTACGCCGCAAACCTCTCTTTTCAAAAAGGGGCCAAGGCGTACCCATTTTTGGAACGTGAAGTAACATAGCCATATGCGATCTACTACTTCTTCCTACATCGTCGAACTCCCGCTTCGTGTAAACGATCAGCAAAATCGTTTTCTCGAAAAGGCATTCGAGTTCGGCCGCATGCTCTACAACGCGACGCTCGGTCGAGCGCGCCGGCATGAACGTGCTCTGGATCGACAATCAGTCGGGGTGCAAAGGGACTTGCGAAGGCGTTCCGACGCGCGAGGCCGCGTGTCCTGAAGGGAAGTGCCGGAACGACGACGTGCTCCTCTCAGAGCTCGATAAGGAAATCCCGAAGCTCCCTGCCGACCGCCCGACGGTGCTCTTTCTCCACATGATCGGCTCCCACGGGCCCGCCTATTCGGAGCGTTCGCCCGAAGCCGCAAAGGCCTTCGAGCCCGAATGCCGGAACGCCGACCTGGGGAGCTGCTCGCGCGAGGAAGTCGTCAATGCCTACGACAATTCGATCGGCGAAACCGACCGCGTGCTCGCGGGCCTCATCCGGCGCCTCGAAGCGAGCTCGCCCCGCATGGATTCAGCGCTCCTCTACGTGTCGGATCACGGGGAGTCGCTCGGCGAATCGGGTCTCTATCTCCACGGCGCCCCCTGGTGGATAGCGCCTTCGGACCAGACTCAGGTACCGATGATTCTCTGGATGAACGACGGCTTTGCGCGCACCTTCGGCCTCAATCCCCAGTACATCCTCGCGCGCTCGAAGGAAGCCCTTTCGCACGAAAACCTCTGGTCGGGCGTACTCGGGATTCTCGGTATCGAAAGCTCCACCCTGCGGCCCGAATACGACTTCTCGGGCAGAAGCCGGTAAGGAAAATCAGGAACGGCAAAGAGGCGCTGCGGGCATCCCGGAGCGCCTCTTTGATACTGAGGAATAGAAAAAATCAGGCGCGAAGATCCTTGTCCTCGGCAAGAATCCCGAACATCTTCTCAACGCGCCGGAACATTCTCCGGCAGTCTTCCGCCTGCGGATGAAGACGCCTGAAGAGAAGCTCGTAGCGGGCGTCGGCCTTGCCGAGAATCTCGAGCCGCTCCTTTGCGTCGAGCGTCACGGCCTCCGCGGCCGCACGATGGAATTCAAGGACGAGGTCGCCTACGGCCATGAGGAAGCTCTCAGGCTCAAGGATGGCCTTGGGGTCTTCGGGGAGCGCCTCCGCGACCGTTCCCCAGTAGCGCAGATCCGGGTTTTTAAGGTCAATCAGCGTCTGCGCGGCAAGGGACACCGCCGTCACGAGATAGTCGGGCGCGGCCTCGAGGACATTCCCTTCCGCCCAGGCATCCGAAATCCGGCGCTCGAGGTTGGCGCGCGCGATCAGGCGGAAAGCAAGGTCGAACTGCCCGGTGCGAAGCGCAAGGAGACCCTCCGCGAGGGGAAGGAGCGCCCGCTGGCCGTGGGCATCCGACTGCCTCACTGCCGCTGCAATCCGCGCGAAATGGTTGAGCGCAATCTGCGCGAGCGCCATCGTCTGGCGCACAGGGGCATTAATGTGCGACAGCGCGGCGAACAGCGCCCGGAGGAGATTCTTCGCGTAGAGCGGGTCGTCGAGCCGCTCGGCCGGAAGCGCCTCGAAAGCCGCGACCGCCGCAGGCCACCGCGGGAGTCCGTCGGCCGGAAGTTTTTCAAGAATTTCGAGAAGCCGCTCATCGACCGGCTGCTCGAGCGAGGATTCCCTCGACGCATCCGCCGAAGGCCCTTTCAGCTTCTCCTTCAGCCATTTGAACATGTCTCTTTCCCCTGCCTTAAATAGTTCATTCTTAAATCCCGCATTTGCCGGACAGGTTCGATACTACCGCGGCGAGGAGGAGATTCGCCTCTGCAGATTTCCTGATGGACGAATCCTTTTCCAGCCCGCCCGGGAGGCCTCCTGCGATTCTTTTGTCATATTTCTTTATCAGAGATTCCGTCCGATCGAACGGCAGATAAAATGTTGAGAGCGATTCTCTGCGCCCGATCTGCGCGGACCTCAACGGCACCCGGGGACCATAAGCACATGCGCCGTGTACTTACCTTTCTTCTGATTCTCTGCACGCTCCTCTTCTGGAGCATGAGCCTCTGGACGCTTTCCGCCCGCGTCTCCGGCACGGACTTCCTCTGGTGCGCGCTTCCGGTAGCGGCGGGTCTGCTGATGATGATCGGCCTCTTCGCCTCGGGAAGAATCTTCAATCCCGTCGACCGCGTGCGGCGCCTCTTTTCCGCGGTGCTCGCGACGACGCTTCTCGTCGTCATCGCCTGCGTCTACGCCGACGTCCTCATGCTGAACGGCGTCATCTTCGAAAAGCTCCTCGGGATCTTCAGTCTCGGGATCTTCATCGACAGCCGACTCATTCTCACGCTCGCCTGCGCCGGCGCCTGGGTTCACCCCGTGCTCTTCATCATCGCCGGGGTCGGGTTGCTCTGCCTCCCGCCCCCGTCGGACAACTTCTTTCGTCAATGATCCTCGTCGGCCGGAATGAAGGCCGACTTCGGATGACCGCAGTCGGGGCACACGAATTCGTCAGGAAGGTCCCTGAAGGGCGTTCCCGGGAGAATATTCTCCTCGGGGCACCCTTCGGCCGGGTCGTAGATGTACCAGCAGACCTTGCACTGCATGCGGGCATCGGGCGGAACGCGCTCGGCGGAGAGCCGGTCGAGGAGCGCCTCAATCTCAGAGCCCTTCGTGAAGCGCCCGGAATTCTCCTCAGGCATGCGACGCCTCCCGTTTGCCTCCGATCGTGCCGCGCTCAAGGTCGTGGCGGATCCATTCAATGAGGTCCGTGCACTTTCTCACCGCTTCCGGGAACTCTTCCGCCGACACCGGCACTTCGGGCGGCACGCGCGCGATCACGAAGGCGTCGAGAAGCGTCTTTCCGGAATTATTGATGATGCGGCTGCGCCAGAGGTTCTTCACGCGCGTGCGCGTGAAGCGCGAGTGCGCGAACCCCTGAAGCTCCACTTCAATGTCGCCCGTGCCGAGAGTCGAAAGGAGCGCCGTCATGTCGCCCGGCGACAGGGGCTGGCGCTGGAGCTCCACCATGAATGCCGGGTCGTCCGAGAGCTTTTCGATTCTGCCCGAGGCGGTTTCTTCCTTCAGCTCATGCCCGAGTTCCTCAAGGATCGCCGGGGCGGCAAAAACGTCGGCGCTCGGGTTCACGAGCTTCGGGACTTCCGTTTCGCCCCGTTCCGAGACGACGAGCACCGTGCGGGGAAGGCGCCCCAACACGAAGGAGTTGGCGGCGTGGCCTTCGTCCCCCGCCTGAACGCGCCAGAGAGCGGGAATGCCAGTGTCGGCTGCGCGCGCTTCGCCGTTGAAGAGAAGGATCTTCACCTCACCCTCGCCGATCGTGGGGAGGAGGAAGTCGAGATGCTTCGGGTCGAAGCCCGAAAAATCCCAGACGGCGTGAAGGTCGGAGCCGTCTTCGGCGGCATTGCCCTTCGCCATGTCGTCGAGATGCTGCAAAAGCTTCCCGCGGACGTCTGTGAGGAAGTCAATGGTTGCGAGCGCCGCCCTGCGCTCCGTTTCCGGGTCGAGTTCCGGGGCGTTCTGCCACCGGCGCGCCACGTCGGCGGCGGAATAAGTCTGAAGGCTCATCTCTATCTTGTCCGAATAGGTTTTGAATTCTTCTGCGAAAATCGGTCAGCAGCAGGCGCTCTCTTCGGCCGCATTCCTCGGGAGAATCGCGACGGAGCGCTTCGGCGCCTCGGTGCGCGCCGCAATCCCGGCAAGCTTCGCGAGGTAGCCGTCCCAGGAGTCGAGCCCTTCGGCGGCGCCGAGATAGACATTGCCGCGAAAGAGCGCGAGCGCGGGGAGCTTTCTCACGCCCCAGCGGGCGGCAAGAGCTCTCCCTTCCGCCACATCCGTGCACCAGGCACTTTGAACGATGCTCCCCATGCTGCGGCGGATTTCCGGACCGATCACGACGATGTCCATCGTTTCCTTGCGGGTATTCGGGTCATCGGCAAAAATCACGAATTTGAGCCCCGGCTCGGCAAGAAAGCCCTCGAGCGAGGCTTCGGAGAGCGTTCTGAATCCCTCTTCCCCGCGCATGCGCTGAAAGAGCGGGTTCGTCTGCGGATCGATTTCCGCAATTCGCGTGAATTTGGACATGCTTGAAATTCTTTTCTTTATTGAGGATTGAAGCGATTGCGGGATCAGCTTCTTCCCGGAACCAGCCTGCGCAGATGTTCGGGGAGCTCGGGCTCGCGATCGATCAAGTCGCCGAACCCCGCGCGGATCGCCGCCTCGTCGGCTTCACCCGCCATGGCAAGCGCCGTCGCCTTGAGCGCGGCTTCAATTTCAGAGGCTTCCGCCTCATCAATCGCCCGGATGGCGCGGTCCTGAAAGACGAGGAGCCAGTCGCCAGGCTTCGGCGGGTCGATCATGGAAATGTCGACGACAACTTCGCTTCCCTTTCGCTCGCACCGCGCCTTCATTTCCTCAAGCGCGACGATTTTCATGGGCAAGGCAATGCACATTTGAGGTGTTCTCCCGAAAACCGATCCTTATGAGGGGTCGGACGCATGACCCGCAGGACGAACCAGAAACCGCTCGTCCCCGGTCCGGCAGGCCTCGGCCTCGTCGGGGCGCCCGGACTCATAGGCGTCAATGGAAAGGCTCTGAAAGGAAAGCGGCGGCACGCGCTCGCCCGGCGCTCTCTCGACGGGCGGGAATCCCCACTCGGAAAGAATGCCGCGGGCGGCTTCAAGGGCCTCGGGAATGCGCGCCTTCACCGTTTCGGTGAGGCTTCCGCCATAGTCGTCAAGGAGCTCCGGCTGAATGCCCACGACGGCGATATCCTCGGGGCTCGAGCCCATGAGCGCCGCCGTGGCGAGGAGATCATTGAAGCCCGTCTGGTGGGGCGAGATCTTGGTCGAGCTCCAGATGCGGATGTCGTCTTTTCTCAGAACGCGAAGCGTCCCCGGAGGGGCCTTCAGATCGCAGCAGTCGAAAACGAGAATGCGCTTCGTCGAGCAGATCTCATTCACGAGCCAGCCGCCGAGCGTTCCGCCGTCCATGACTTCCGCGCCCTCAGGCAACCGGAAGCGGCTGTTGAAGGCCTCGGCCGCCCTGGGGCCGAACCCTTCGTCCGCCCAGAGGATGTTGCCGATGCCGAGGAGCAGCACGTCGCGGGCATAGCGCCCCGGCGAGAGTTCCTGTGTATTCATGAATTTCCTCCCTGAGAGTGTTCCTGCAGGCATCTTTCTCTTCTGGAAATCGGGGTGCGGATGCTGCCGGAGACTCTTCTTATGCTGATCCCAACTATATCGAGTGAGGCTCATAAGCCGCCATTCTCCGAAAGGCCCACCGTTAAGCCTCCGGAAGCACTCCCTATGGAATAATGCGCTCCGCTTTTGGGCATAGTCCGGCCGGTCATCAGAGCAGAGGCTCCGGGAATGAAAAGCAGTACTCCAAAAAACTACAAAACTATCGGTAAAAGATTGGCTACTGTTTTTTTGAAATTCCCTCTTCGGTCTCGGTAGACCCACTGCACTCTCACATTGTTTACCAGAAAAGTCAAGAGAAGTACGCGAATGCTGATAAAGGATCGTCCTTCCCCGAGAAGAAACCCTGATTTTTGCCTGTTTATACCGAATCGAGTTGCCAAACGCTTGAAAGCGCCATACAGTGAAACTGAGCAATGGCAATCCGTCCTTAGAAGGAGGAACCACCATGCCGGGTAAGAAAACACACTCCGCACCAAGCCCCATCAAGCCGTGCAAACCCCTTGCCAAGAGAAAAGCCTCCAGTCATGACGGCTGGGGCGGCGTTCGTCAGGGCGCCGGCCGCAAACCGCTTGGCGAAAAGGCCCTCGACAAAATGGTCGTCATTCGCCTGCCGGCTGAACAGAAGACTTTCTTCAGAACGCTCGGCGGAAGCGTCTGGCTGAGACGGGTCCTTGACCTCTGCATGCGTGAAAGCACGCCGGAGAAAATCCGGGACGCAGCCAACGAGTCGCCCTTCGGCGGCATTCCTGCAGAAAAATTCTTCGCTGAAAGGATCTAAAGCCAAAATCGCCAGCAGACGAGCCGGAAGATTCGAACCATCTTCCGGCTTTTTTCTCAGTGCTGAGGAAACGCTTTGAGGAAAGCGATTCCGCTCCGCATCAGTTGCCGATAAACGACCTTCCGGTTCAGTCGCCGCCTGCGTCAACTTCGAGCCACTTCCCGAAGCGCCGGGTCTCGGCGTTGAAAACAAGGACTGCCCGACGGAGCTCTCGTTCCTGCGGACCTTCGCCGTATCGGCGGCTCAGAATCTGCTCTTTTCCTCTTTCGAGGAGCTTCGGGACCTCATGAGCGTCGGCCGCGAATTTAAACTCAAAGACCCAGTGCCGGTTTCCGGCGCGCACTTTTAGGTCGCTTCTCCCGAGCGCGGAATGCTTTTAGACTTCCGGCATCAGCGCAGCTCCCATGAGAAAGAGCTGGATTGAAGCGCGACAGGCTGCCTCCGTTGTAATCGGGACATTCTGATAGTCAATCAAATTGATGCCGTCGTTGAAACGCGCAACGATGTCGTTCAACGTCCCTGAGTCGATGAGTTCGGAGAGCATCGGAACTCCCAGGGGATCAAGATTGTTGCCGCGCAGAAGCTCATCCGCGTAAAGCTGCGCCATAGAGAGCTCCTCTTCCTTATTGGGATAGCCGAGCTCAACATAACCGATACTGCGAACAGACCGTATTGTTAGATAGCCCGCTTGAGCCAGAAGCGCCCTTATTTTGCTTTTGCGTAAGCAGCATGCGCCGCCCGAACGGCCTTCACGAGCTCCGCTTCCATTTCGGCGTAGCTTCTCTCCTTGCGGGGTTCGCCGCCGATGCTGTAGACCACATCCTTCGGTCCGTAGCGCGGATCCTCGCGCACGATTGTTTCGACCGTCATGCCCTTCCCGGCCATGTAGTCGGCTGCGGAAAGCGCCCGGAGGCCCGCGAAGAAGTGCGCCCTCGCGGCGATGTCCGAATTGCTCATGCAGGGAAAGACTTTGGTGAGGCGGACAAGAGGCCATCCACGGCTGTCGAGGAGCGGCTCCTCCGGCACTCCTTCTTCCTTCTTATTGTCTTTGACGTTCCCGGTCATGGCGCAGACGCTCCGCTCAATGGTTGCAATGCACCTGATTTTAGCGGATGCCGCATGGCGCGCCCGAGCTCAGGTCCTCTCGCCCGGGAAAGCCGGTCTCAGAGGCCGTCGCCTGAACTGCCCGCAGCTTGCCGCCGCCCACTTCGCACTGCTTTGCGCAGAAGGCAATGCCGTACGCATATTGCTTACTGCATTGCAGCCGGTGAATAACATTCCGACGTCTCGACATCCTTGTCCGCCCGAGAGAAGCTCACCTGGCAGAGCGCTTTTGGCACAAATCTTGCTTCAGAGTTTTTGAGCGACGAAAGAAATTCTTCTTCCGTCCCATGGAGAAACACTCATGAAGCTTGTCACCATCATCATCAAGCCCTTCAAGCTCGACGACGTCCGGGAAGCCCTCTCCGACGCCGGCGTTCACGGCCTCACCGTCACGGAAGTGAAGGGCTTCGGCCGGCAGCGCGGCCACACGGAGCTCTACCGCGGCGCTGAATACGTCGTCGACTTTCTTCCCAAGACCCGCATTGACGTTGCGGTAACGGACGACATGCTCGACGACGTGATCGAAACGGTCATTGCCGCCGCTCGCACAGGTAAGGTCGGCGACGGAAAGATTTTCGTGACGCCCCTCGAACAGGTCGTCCGCATCCGCACCGGCGAAACGGGAGAAGCCGCCATCTGACGCCCCGGAAGCTTCAGAACGGTTCTTAACACCCCCAATATCAAAAAAACTCCCAAAGACGGAGTACAAAAAATGCACGCCTACATCAAATACATCCCATTCGCGGGGCTCCTTGCACTCATGAGCGCCCCGGGATTCGCAGCTGACGCCCCGGCGCTCGACAAAGCGGACACCGCCTGGGTCATGGTCTCGGGGCTCCTCGTCCTCCTCATGACCATCCCGGGCATTGCGCTCTTTTATGCCGGCATGGTGAGAAAGAAGAACATTCTCTCGACGCTCGCGCAGTCGGTCGCGATCTGCGGCATCATCACGCTCCTCTGGTACTTCGTCGGCTATTCCCTCGCCTTCTCGGAGGGGAGCTCCTTTGTGGGCGGGCTTTCGAAGGCCTTCCTCTCGGGCATCGGCATCAATACGCTTTCGGGGACGATTCCGGAGCTCCTCTTCGTCTTCTTCCAGATGACCTTCGCGATCCTCACGCCCGCGCTCATCACGGGCTCGATCGCCGGCCGCATGAAGTTCTCCTCCCTCCTCATCTTCATGACCGCCTGGAGCCTTCTCGTCTACGCCCCCATCTGCCACTGGGTCTGGGCTTCGGACGGATTCTTCTTCAAAATGGGCGCGCTTGACTATGCTGGCGGCACCGTCGTCCACATCAACGCCGGCATTGCGGGCCTCGTTGCCTGCCTGATGGTCGGTCCCCGCCGCGGCTGGGGTCAGCAGCACCTCGCTCCCGCGAACCTCGCGCTCGCTGTCATCGGCGCCTCTCTCCTCTGGTTCGGCTGGATGGGCTTCAACGGCGGTTCGGGCCTTGCAGCCAATGAACGCGCCGTGATGGCGATCATCGTGACGCAGATCGCGGCCGCTGCCGGCGCCGTGGCCTGGATGTTCACGGAATGGAAGACCCGCAGCAAGCCCTCGCTCCTCGGCATGATTTCGGGCGCCGTCGCCGGCCTCGTTGCCATCACCCCGGGATCGGGCTTCGTTGAACCGGCTCCCGCGCTCTTCATCGGCCTCCTTGCCGGCGTCGTCTGCTTCTTTATGGTTGCGGTCGTGAAGGCAAAGTTCGGCTACGACGATTCGCTCGACGCCTTCGGCGTTCACGGCGTTGGCGGGATCCTCGGCGCCATCCTCACGGGCTTCTTTGCCTCGAGCGCTGTTACGGGCTCTGAACTTCCCGCCATGTGGACCCAGGTCGGCATCCAGGTTCTCTCCGTCGTCGCGACACTCGTCTACGGCGGTGTCATGAGCTTCGTGATCCTCTTCATCATCAAGAAGACCATGGGTCTGCGCGTTTCGACCGACGATGAGCTCTCGGGCCTCGACCTTGCCTCGCACGGCGAGCGCATTGAGTAGCACCCTGACCTTTCAGTCAATCGCATAACTAAATCCCGGGTTCGGCAGGCGCCGGATCCGGGATTTTTGCTGAGCGCCTTCTCTGAGGGAAAGAGAGAGCGGAACCGCCGGGGCGGCTCTCAGGGGAAAGCCGGTCAGAAGAGCGGCTCGTTCATGTAGATTTTCTTCAGCATGTCGTCCGCATCCGGACCGCGCACGCTGATGCCCGCATATTCGGCATCGTTCATAGAGGTGAAGGTCACCATGCGGAGCGCCGCCTTCTGCTGTCGATCAATCCGAAAGTCGAACTGGATCACCGTGCCGTCGTCGAGCCTGCAGGAGAACTGGACGTCGCCCGCCTCAACCTCTTCCCAGAGACGGCTCTTCGGCGTGCAGGCGCCGTACTGCTCGAAAGCGGTTTCAAGCGGAATCGTCTCGTCGTACGGAAGAACGGTTTTTCTTACGAGCATCACGTTGGGGGTCTGCACGGGTGCGGGCGCCTCGATTTCAGCGAAGGAAGAGGAAAGAACCCCGGTTCCGGACGTTCCGGTCGTGCCGCAGCCGGCGAGCGTGCCGGCAAGAATCAAAGATGACGAAATTCCAAGAAGTCGAAGAGAAGTATCACGAGCCACGGTATTGCGCTTCCTTGAATGGATTAAGACGCCGCCCCGGAAAAGCAGACCCCGGTCATTCCCGGGATCCGGTCGTCCGAAGGCAGCGGATGTTTTCGTATCCCAATTCTAGGAATCGCGGCTTAAGGGAAATCTGAAGGAGAGAAGAGAAAAGCCGCTCACGGGCGCATGAGGTCGTACATCGGGGCGAGGACGCCCTCGACGGGCTTCCCCTCACGGTCGAGGAGCCTCACGCCATTCGGAATCGGAAGCGCATACCAGGGATCCTCACCGGGCGCCGCGGAATCAAAGCGGAGCTTCCCGCCCTCAAAGGACCACTTTCCGCCTTCATCGAAGGTGCCGTCCGTCCCAAGATAGTGCGAAACGCGCGTATAGGTGCCCGACGCCCTCAGATAGAGCGCCGTGCGGATTCCTTCGCAGTCCGCGCACGGAAGCATGCCTTCATAGACGCCCGCAACTGCAGAAGCTGCTCCGTCCTGGGGCGAAGGCGCCTCTTTCGCACCGTTTGAAGGCGCAATGCACCCGGAAAGCGAAAGCGCGAGCGCTGCGCAAATGGCGAAAGGACGGATCGATGAAAGCGGCATGACGACATCCAGCGGAGGGAGAGAAATGTAAACGGCAGGACAATCCTTGCACGAAACCGATCTCCATCATAGGGTGAACGATGGTTCGAAGCGGCCTCCAAAATGTAACGATTCCCGTCGGATGATCCTGCGTAATGGCAAACATCATATTGTTTTTCTTGGGGTTATCGAAGCAAATGCTGTCTTCAGCGAAGGATTCTGCACATTGGTGAAAGAAGAATTAGTAAAACCACCTACGAATAAATACGATACGCAATCGCCCGACTTTCCCGTAGTATCTAGTTCGAGGTCAAAAGGAGCCTGATCTGCCTTGCGCGACAGATCCGACTCCGCAGGGAGAGCGCCGGGAAACCGGCGCTCTTTTTGCATCCGGTGCATCAATCGTTAGAATCCTTTGGAATCGACACCACTTCCATTGGATTCCACCATGGCTGAAAAGTTACCCAAGGTCCGCCTCCTCACCTGCGGCGGCACGATTGTTTCCTCGGGCGAGAGCGCGAGCCAGATGACGGGCTACCGCCTCAAGGACTTCAGCGTTGATGCGCTTCTCGCGGCCGTTCCCGGCCTCGCCGATGTCGCCCGCATTGACGTCCATGAAGTCGCCCGCATCGACTCCATGTCGATGACGAGCGCCGTCTGGAAGGACCTTGGCCGCGCCATCGCGGAAGCTGACGCGGATCCCGACATTGACGGCATCGTCGTCACGCACGGCACCGACACGATGGAGGAAACCGCCTGGTTCACGCACCTCACGATGAAGACCTCGAAGCCTGTCGTCTTCACGGGCGCCATGCGTCCTTCGACCGCGCTTTCCGCCGACGGCCCCCTCAACCTCTACAACGCCGTGCGCATCGCCGTCGACCCTGAAGCACGCGGCCGCGGCGTGCTCGTTGCCCTCAACGACGTGATCTACGGCGCCCGCGCCGCCATGAAGGTGAACCCCACGAACGCCGCCGCCTTCGGCGGACTCGCCGAGGGACCGCTCGGGATCATCTCGGATGACGCCGTCGTCTGGCTCGGCCGCCCCGAGAAGCCCTTCGGCGCCGGCACGCCCTTTAAGCTTGAAACCTACTCGCACCCGAGGCGCCTGCCGCGCGTCGACATCCTCTACTCGCATGCAGACGACGACGGCATACTCGTGCGCGCCGCCGTTGAAGCGGGCGCCGAAGCCATCGTCCATGCCGGCACCGGAAACGGCTCCATTCATGCCGAAACCGAAAAGGCGCTCGCCGAGGCCGCCGAACGCGGCGTCTTCATCATCCGGGCGAGCCGTGTGCCGGGCGGATGCGTGACCCCGGGCCTTGCCGAGTGGCAGGAGCGCGGCTACATCCCCTCGGGGACGCTTTCTCCCCAGAAGGCTCGCATTCTCGCCATGCTCGCGCTCGTCACCTTCGGATGGAATCCGGAGAAGATGAAGGAAGCGTTCGAGCGCTTCTGATGAAGAGCTGACAACAATAGAAAAAAACGCCGGCTGACGATCAAAAGTCAGTACCGGCGTTTTTGTTTTTCCGCGAAAAAACCCCTGCTCAGTCCTTGTAGAGCGAGCAGCAGTTCTCGGCAGCCATCACAAGGGGCTTCCCTTCGGCGTCGAGGAGATGAAGCTTGCCGTCTTTTCCGACCTCAAACTCGCGATTGACGACGCCGCCCGAATTCTTGAGAAGCACGCGGCCGTTCTTCACCTCGAAGAAGCCCGTTTCAATGCCGCGGTCCTTCTTGACGGAAAGCGCGTAGCAGCCGTAATGGTCGAGCGACAGTTCCGCGTCCGCGGCTTCCTCAGCCTGAGAGAGGAGGACGCCAGACCAGTGTCCTTCAAGCCCCGTGTCCTTGTGCGCGGTCTCAGCGGCGCCCGCAGCAAGACTGACGGAAAAAAGAGCGGCGAAAAGGACTTTGGAGAACGACATGGCAGATGTATTGGGGGATACGGGGAATGAAACGAGGAACCCCTGAAACAGCTGCGACCAAGCAAGCTCACTTGAAGCGGCGGGAAGCTTCGCAGAGTTCCTCCTGATGACTCATACCTTACGCCGCGCACCTCACGCGAACCTTAAGGACAGAATCGGGAACAATTGCTGATGCTTCTCGCCGCCTTTCTCCGGATCAGAGGAGCGCAATCACGGCGTCGACGTCCTCTTCGCGCGTCGCCCAGCTCGTGCAGAAGCGGCAGAGGGTCTTCCCGTCGTCGCGGCGCTCCCAGATGGAGATGGCCGCCTTTTCGCCGATGCGCTTCAGATCCTCATCGGCGAGCCAGGCAAAGATCTGATTCGTGCGGGAGTCGACATAGAGCTCGTAGCCCTTTTCCAGGAGCGCCGCGCGGATTTTCTGCGCGAGCTCGACGCCGTGGCGGCCGGCGTCGACGTAAGTAGTCCCGCTCATGAGGACCTCGAAATTGATGCCGAGGAGCCGCCCCTTGGCGAGCACCGCGCCCTGCTGCTTCTGAAGCGTGAAGAAATGCTTCATGAGGGCCGGATTCGTGACGACGAGCGCTTCGCCGATGAGCGCGCCACACTTCGTGCCGCCGATGTAGAAGACGTCGGCCAGCCGCGCGATGTCGGAAAGCCCGACGTCGTTCGCTTCCGAAGCGAGGCCGTAGGCCATGCGGGCGCCGTCGATGAAAAGCGGCAGCCCGTAGCGGCAGCAGACGGCTGAAATGTCCTCGAGCTCGGCGAGGCTGTAGAGCGTGCCGAATTCCGTCGGCTGCGAGATGTAGACCATCCCGGGCTGCACGACATGGTCCCTGCTCGTATCGCGAAGGAACGCTTCCATCCACTTTTCAATCGACGCGGCGGAAATCATTCCGTCCTTCTGCGGGAGCGTGATCACCTTGTGGCCGCGCGCTTCAACAGCGCCCGCCTCATGAACGGCAATGTGACCGGTCTCGGCGGACAGAACCCCTTCGCAGCCTGCAAGAATCGCGTGAATCGCGATGGAGTTGGTCTGCGTGCCGCCCTCGAGGAAGAAGACGCGGGCCTCAGGCGCCCGGCAGGCCTCACGGATGAGGCGGCGGGCATTTTCGGAAAACTCATCCTCGCCGTAGCCCGGCGCCGGAACAAGATTGGTTTCCTGAAGACGTTCAAGAATCGCCGGAAGGCAGCCTTCCTGGTAGTCGCAAGCAAGACGGATCATTGCCGAAATTTCCAATTAATTAAGAGATTCCCAATTCTCTGTACTACGAGGCATGCGAATCAGCCGAAGCGGCTAGAGTCCGCTCTTGTG
>CAKQON010000040.1 GCA_934255515.1 uncultured Sutterella sp. | reverse complement strand
TTTGAAGAACGCAAGAGATCAAACCCTTACTTTTGGGGCGATTCTTAGTTCAGACAATTGGGAATCCTTTAATTAATATGAAAGCGGGGAGCGCGCACTGGTGGAAAACGATTATAGGAACACCACTTTTATCGTTCAGTGCATTTTGCTCACATTTAATGAACCGGGAAAGTCGCGTAAACGTTCTCCCGAAAGAAAAATGCAGTCCCCCGACAAAGTGAAGCCCGGCAGCGGAAGCGTCCGCGGCCGGGCTTGTCTGTCGGTGAGGCTTCCTGAAGTTCCCCGAAGGGAAAGCTCGTCAGGAACCCTTTCCTCTTACGGATTACCAGATCACCGGATCAAAGTAGCCCGCAAAGAGAACGGAGGCGCGGAGCGCGAGCGCGCCGATGATCGAGCAGAGACCTCCGAGCATCACCATCGAGCGGTGCTCCTTCAGGAAAGTGCAGAGGATCGGCATCACGATGCCGAGACCGATCGCGCCCGCCCAGAAGATGAGGGAGGTCCCGCCCATGAGGAGGCTTTCCGCGCCCGCAGCGGCGCCGGGCGTACCCGTCCAGGCCGACTGGATGAAGGCGAAGATCACGAAGGCTTCGCCCAGGTGCACGCCCCAGGCGGTGCCGCCGAGCCAGCCGGGATCACCCGTCTCGAGCTTTCCGCCCGCGGCGAGAAGCTCAGCGAGACCCACGGCACAGCCGAGGCCCGAGAAGATCCAGAGGACCGGGAGCACGGCGGTATTCCAGAGCGGAACGCCCGCGGCCTGGGTGAGGAGGAACCCGGAATAGGCCGTGGCAGCAACGCCCAGAATGCCGTTGCACCAGCGCACCATCACGCCTTCGGCGATGTCGGCGAGGACGCGGCTGCCGCCCGCCTTCGAGCCCAGCCAGATCATGAGGCCTTCAACGACCACGGCGATGCAGAGCACCGCGAGGAGGCAGATGCCGATGAACATCCAGCTCGTGAAGTTGAAGGACCAGTTGGCGAGCGCGTGAAAGGCCGCGAACGGGAGGTTGAGAAGACGCCCCAGGTGCGAAAGCACGAGCAGCGTGCCCGCGATCGCGGCAATGCCCGCGATCACGAAGACGCGGCGGCTCTTGAGCCAGATGTTCAAAAAGAGCGCCATGCCCGAGAGGCCGACGAACCAGAGGAAGAACGCAATCGTCCACGCCCAGTGGCTCGTGGCGGCCTGAGCGGTAAGTTCCATGTATTCAGGAGTCATTTCTGCACCACGACGAAGTAGTTGGGCTTAGTGCCTTTCTGCGGGAGAAGGCGTTCAGTGCGCGAGCGGGCGATGCGCTGCGAGACCGCGGATTCCGGATTCAGGACGTTGCCGAAGGCGCGCGCCGAGACCGGGCAGGCGGCGACGCATGCCGGGTCCTGACCCTGGGCGACGAGTTTTTCGCAGCCTTCGCCCATGCACTTGACGGGAAGTCCCGTCTTCGGATGGAGCCAGCGCACGTCGTAGGGGCACGCCGTAACGCAGTAGCCGCACCCCACACAGCGCTCGGGATCGGTCTTCACCTGACCCGTGAGCGGATCGTGGTAGTTGGCCCCGAAGGGGCAGACGCCGATGCAGGGCGCGTCGTCGCACTGCTGGCACTGCACGAGGATCTGCTGCGGACGGCGAAGCGTCTCGAGCTTCACGACGCGGATGTTCGAGGGAAGAGACTTCCAGCCCGTATTCTCGTCGTTCAGCATGTCCGGATAGTTCGTCTGAGCGCAGGCCACGATGCAGGCCGAGCACCCGACGCACTGCGTCGCATCAAAGAGATGCGCAAGCTTTTTGCTGTATTGAGTCATTGCCTGATGCCTCCCTCTTAGATGCGTTCGACGCGGACGGTGGAGTTGTTGGCGAGCGAACCCGTCACCGGTTCGCGGTAGCCCGTGCAGAACCAGTGCGAGTTGATGCCTTCGCGCGTCCACTCATAGGCGCCGAGGTTTCTCTTCGTTCTCACGCCGCCGGCGAAGCCGTGGGCAAAGAGCGAACCCGCAACGACGCGGTTGGTGACAGTCACCTGCGTGCGGCCCTTAACGCCCGTGTCGAGGCTCGTGAGCTCGACCGTGTCGCCCGTGCGGATGCCGAGGCGTTCGGCGTCGACGGGGTTCATCCAGACCGTGCGGTCGCCGAGGAACTTCGTTGGCCACGTCCACATGGAGACGCCCGAATTCGAAGCGCTGTCCTTGCCCGAGACGAGATAGAACTCGTTCGAGCGCGGTCTCGGGATGGTGTAGGCCGGAGGCATCGCCCAGTCGGAAAGGCCCGAAGCGCCCTTCTTTTCGTATTTGCCGGCAAAGAGGAAGGAGATGATTTCGCCCTTGCCAGTGGGGGTGCCGAAGGGCTTCTTCTGCGGAAAGACGCCGAACTTCTTCGCCGAGACCTGAGACCAGCCGCGGGCCTTTACGTCCGCATCGATGCGGTCGCCTTCGCCGGGCTTGTCGCTGTTCTTCTTCGCGATGAACTTCGTCCAGGCGCCGTCCATCATGCCGCGGTACCACTTCTTGAATTCCTCGCGGGTCTTCATCTCGTGGTCGTAGCCGAGGCGCTCCTTCGCGCGCTCGGGGAATGCGCGGCGAAGGATTTCGCAGAACTGCCAGATCTCATCGCGTGCGTCGCACCCTTCAGGAGGTTCGATCCCGGCGTTCGAGAACTGGACGTTGCCGTTGAGAGCCCACTTGACGCCGCCGTATTCGTAGGCTTCGAGGAAGAAGGTCGAGGGGAGCACGTAGTCGGCGTAGTCGATCACCTCGTGCGGGAAGATGTCCTGCACGACCATGAGGTCGAGCGCCTTGAAGGCCCTGGCCATCCTGTCCGAATTCGCCTCGCGGTGGAACATGGTCGAACCCGTGATGAAGGCGGCGCGGATCGGATAGGGCTTTCCTTCCTCAATCGCGCTGAAGATGGCCGAGTAGGTGCCGGAGCCTTCCGGGTAGAGAACCTTGTCGAGGGCCTTCCCTTCGGCGTTCTCCCAGGATTCGCCGTGCGGGCCCTTGCCCTTTCCGCCCGACTGCGAAGCGCCCGGCCCCTTGAAGCCGCCGCCCTGGGTGACGACGAAGCCGCCCGGCTGATCGATCTGCCCCGTGAAGAGGTTGATCATGCTCATGAGCGCATAGGCGTGGGTGTCGTTGCCGTTTCTCGAGGCGTACCAACCGTCGTCGCAGACGCCGCCTTCGGTGAAGAAGGCGCGCGCAATGCGCACGATCGTTTCAGACGGAATCCCCGTCGTAAGCGACGCCTTTTCGGGCGTCCAGGCAATCGCGGTCTTCGAGAACCGCACGAAGGCCGTTTCAACCGCGAGGTCCCTGCCGTCGACCGTGCGGACAGTGCCCGCATAGTCGAGATCCGGGTCGACGCCTTCGGGTTCGTCGAAGCCCGTGACGGCGCCCTTTTCGTCGCGCGCGAGCCCCATCGCCGCATAGGCTGAGGCAGCGCGGTTCATGACGACGAAGGCGTCCTTTGAAGCGCCTTCGATCAGTTCGTTCGCGGCGATCGGACGGTGCGTACCGACCTCAATGAGGTAGGGCGCATTCGTGTAGCGGCGCAGGAACTCGAAGTCGACGAGCTTTTCCGTGAGGCCGACGCCGATCATCGAGAGGAGGAACGCGGAGTCCGTGCCCGGGCGGATGGGAACCCATTCGGCGCCCGAGGACATGGCGTTTTCAGGCATGCGCGGGTCGACGAAGATCACCTTCGCGCCCTTTTCGCGCGCGCGGCCGAAGACCGCAGTCACGCCCATGGCGCAGTTGAGCGAGCGCCCCACGCAGAGAAGCAGACGGCAGCGTTCGTAGTCGGGCTCGACCTTGCCCGCGCCGTCAAAGCCCTTGCCGAAGACCATGCGGCGTCCGGCAACGGAAGCGGAATTGCAGGTGGAGGAATGACTGATCACGTTGGGCGTGCCGAGAGGCGCCGCGAGCCACTGCTGAAGGCCCGAGAAATTGTGCGACGTCATCGAGATCGCGCGTTCGCCGTGCTCCTCGACGATCTTCTTCACGCGTTCGGCAATTTCAGTGAGCGCCTGATCCCAGGAGATCTCCTCGAACTGCCCTTCGCCGCGCTCGCCCGTGCGCTTCAGAGGCTTTCTCAGGCGCTGCGGGTGGTTCCAAACCCACATCGCCTGCGCGCCGCGGGCGCAGCAGCCGCGCTGCGGATGCGTCGGGTTCGGCATGATCTTCACGGTCGCCTGGGAAACGGGCTCGCCCTTCTTGTGAAGTGCGAGCAGCCCGCAGTAGCCGCCGCACACCATGCAGGCGGTCGGATGCGCTTCCCAGCCTTCGGACTTGAGCGCCTCGACTTCCTTCGCAATGGCTTCATCGGCAGCCGTCCAGACAGCCGCACCGATCGTTCCCGTGCCTGCAGCCGCGCCGACCGCACCGGCGACGCCGATGAAGCTGCGGCGGGAGAGACCGGGACCGCGGGCCGCGGAGGGCTCAACGTTCTTCGTCATGAGAATCTCCTCTTGAGGAGAGATTGCCGCCAGACAAATAAAGAAAGCAGAAGCTGTCCTGAAGGCACGGATCACCAGGGGAATTCTTCAGAAGGAAGCTTTCCCGGAAGCGAGCTCAAGACTTCAAATGACAATCTGCGGGGTCCTGGCAGACATCTGTCCAATCAATTTTTTTCAGGGTCGCGGCCTTAATGCTTAATGAATCCGTATAGTTGCCGCTGACGGCAAAGATAAAGGCCCCCGCCCTCTTCTCTTACAGGGAAAGCCCTCGGTTTTTCGAATTCGTTATTCATGTTTGGAATAGCAAAACGCCTCTGATTCATTGAAGTTTTGACGTTTATCGGAGACTTAGCGCTTGTCTGACCCGAGGCTTAAGACCAGAGATACGGCTAATCCACTACCTCGTAAAGAGTAGACTCTATGAAAGGAAGATGACCGTTAGCAATAAACTACCGGAAGCCTGATTGTGCGCAGACTCCCCGCCTTCTCCTAAAATAGCGGGATTATCTTTTCGACCTGCGGAACGCGAGGGCTCAGGCCTCCGGTTCCGCAGCATGAGACTTTCCCAACAAAACATCTGAAGGCATACCTACATGTCCGCCATCATTCTCGGCCATAAGCACCCCGATACCGACAGCATTGTTTCCGCCATTGCCTGCGCGGATCTCTATAAGAAGCGCGGCCTCGACGTCGTCCCGGCCGCTCAGGGGACGCCGGCTCCTGAAACGGCCTTCGTTCTCGAACGCTTCGGCCTCAAGGCTCCTGAAGTCGTCACGTCGGTTGCCGGCCGCGAGGTCTACATCGTCGACTATTCCGACCTCAATCAGGCGCCGGACGATTTTGCCGAATGCACGCTGAAGGGCATCGTCGACCACCACAAGCTCGGCGACATGACCTCCACGGCTCCGCTCGAATGCGTGATCATGCCGGTCGGCTGCACGAACACCATCCTCAAGCGCATGTACGACTATCTCGGCTTCGTTCCGCCGAAGGAAATCGCGGGCGCCATGCTCTGCGCGATCCTTTCCGACACCGTGATCTTCAAGTCCCCGACCTGCACGGAAGCCGACCGCGCCGCCGCGCGCGAGCTCGCCCTCATCGCTGGCGTTCATGACATGAAGGCCCTCGGCATGGAGCTCTTCACCGCCAAGTCCGCCGTCAAGGGCGTCGCCGCCCGCGACCTCATCATGCGCGACTTCAAGGACTTCAACATGTCGGGCCACAAGGTCGGCATCGGCCAGCTCGAACTCGTCGACCTCGCGCTCCTCGAGGACCGCATCCCCGAGCTTCTCGAGGAACTCGGCCGCATGAAGGCCGAAGGCCGCCACACCGCCATACTGCTCCTCACGGACATCATGAAGGAAGGGTCGCTCCTCCTCATGGCTTCCGACGATCCCGCGAAGATCGCCTCCGCCTGGAAGAAGACCCTCGGCAGCGACAATCTCTGGCTCGAAGGCGTCATGTCGCGCAAGAAGCAGGTCGTGCCCTTCCTTGAAGCCGTCTTCAAGGCGTAATCGAGCACTTCAGCCCGCAAGGGCCGGGCTCTGAAAGCGCTAAGCCGAAACCCGCACTTCCTTTGACGGAGGCGCGGGTTTTTTGCGCTTCCTGCGTTCTCACTACGCCTTTCGAAGCAGAGGCTTTCGGTGAGCGCAGAGCCTCCCCGAAGCATCTCCGGCGCCGAACCCAATCACTCTTTTCCCCAAAGAAATTCCTCATGAATCCGATATTCCCGTGGTGCGGCATAGCCGTGCTCATCCTCTGCGGATGGGCGATCGTCAGGAAGTACCAGGTCAGCTTCTCGGCGGCCTTCTTCTCAACGCGCTCGCGGTCCGGGGCGGCGCCCAGGTCTTCCCGGCCAAATTCAACGCCACCGGCATCCTGGGGTTCGACCTCGTCGAGTTCCTGCGCACGATCTCGGTTTCCCAGGTGAGCGGCGCAGGCTTCCTCATCCTGATTTCCGGGGACTTTGCCGCCTACATGCAAGCAATCGGCGCTTCGGACCTCTTCGTTACGGTCTGCGCGAAGCCTCTTTCCTTCATCAAAAACCCGTACCTCATCCTCGTCGCCGTCTTCATCGTCGGACACTGCCTCGGTCTCGTCATCACGTCCGCGGCGGGCCTCGCGATGCTTATGGTGGTCACCGTCTACCCGCTCATCATCCGCGTCGGCTGCTCGCCGCTTGCCGCTGCCGCCGTCGTCGCAAGCGTGCTCGCGATCGCCTACGCGCCGGCTTCGCGGACGGCGAACATCGCCTCCCAGATCGAGCACCTTGATCCGATTGAATACCTCGTGCGCTACCAGCTCCCGATGGCGGTGCCAGTCGTCCTCTCCATGGCCGTGGCGCACGTCTTCACGCAGTACGGGTTCGACCGGCGCGAGGGCAAGGGCAAGGGCGAGGTTGCCGACCTCGCCGAGCTCGAATCGAAGCGCCAGAATCTCGAAAAGACGCCGGCTTTCTATGCGCTCATGCCGCTCTTCCCGATCGCGCTTCTCCTCGTCTTCAACTAGTTCGTCTGGGGCACCGGCATGAACGTCGCCACCGCGATGTTCATCGCCTGGATCCTCGCCTTCGTTATCGACCTGATCGTTCGGAGGAATGTGAAGGAATCCTTCGACCTTTCGTTCGCCATGTTCAATGGCATGGGGTCGATTCTCACCTCGGCCGTGGACCTCATCTTCGCTGCCGCCTTCTTTGCGAAGGGCCTTCAGAACATCGGCATCGTCGACCTCCTCATGAGCGGCGCGCAGTCGATCGGCCTCGACTACATGGAAACCAGCGTCGTCCTCTCGGCAATCATCGGCGTCGTGACGGTCCTCACGGGTTCGGGCGTTTCGGCCTTCACGAGCCTCGGGCATCTTGTGCCGGATGCGGCGCAGGCCTTCAACCAGAACGGCATCGCCATGATGTTGATGATGCACACCGCATCCGAAATGCTCCGCGCCATGAGCCCGGTTGCAGGCGTCATCATCATTGTTTCGGGCTTCGCGATCACCATGGTGAAGCGCACGATCATCCCGTGCCTCACGCGCTACGTCGTCATGCTCATCACCGTGAATCTGATCCTTTGATCGATCGGGGAGTACCCGTGCCGCGGTCTCCGCACGAGCGCGGCAAGAAAAAATCTCAAAAAAAAGGAAAACGCCCGCGGAAGCGAACAACTTCCAGCGGGCGTTTTCTTTATGAGTCAAAAGCGGGAAAGCGCTTTATTCGGCAGCCTTTCGATTGGCCTTCAAAAGGTCGCGGATTTCGGCGAGGAGCTTCAGCTCCTCTGCGTTGACGGGCGCGGGAGCAGGAGCCGGAGCGGGCTTTTCGGCCGCTGCCTTCTTCGCCGCCTCTTCGGCAGCCTTCTTCTCCTCCGCATCCTTGTCGGCAAGGAGACGAGCGGCTTCAGCCGCGATGCGGGCGCGGGCCGTCACGACGATCTTGATAAGCCAGAAGACCGAGAAGGCAAGGAGAAGGAACTGAACGACGGCCGTGAGGAAGGCGCCGTAGCCGAAAACGGTGGCGCCAGCCTTCACGAGAGCCTCATACGTGTTAGGCCCCGTATAGCCCGCGGGAGCATCCTTCAGCACGATGAAGAGGTTCGTGAAGTCCGGGCGCCCGACGATGACGCCGAGGATCGGATTGATGATGTCCTTCACAAGGCTGTCGACGATTTTCGAAAAAGCAGCGCCGATGATCACGGCGACGGCCAGGTCAAGGACATTCCCTTTCGAAATGAATGCCTGAAATTCCTGAAAGAACTTGCGCATTGTCTTGATTCACCTTTGGGTGCGTTTATGTTTTTTTAAAGTGTGTTCGTTCAATCCGCCGGGGCACAGTCCTTAGAACCCGCGGCTCCGGCGAATTGCCGACTCCGTATTTTCCTTGAATTCGCGCGCGTCTGCGCGGGAAACGCGCAGCGACTCGCGGATTTTCTGCGCCGTCCTTCGCGCCGTCACAGGGTCGATGCCGCCCGAAGCAGCGCTTTCGAGGAAGGTCCGGCGCGTGAGATCCGCGTCCGCAACATAGAAAATCGAAAGCGCCCAGGCGAGCCCCATGGAAACGTAGTAGGCCTTCCCGGCCCAGCGGAGCACATTTTTGTCGAGCGCAAGGCTGAGGGCTCGGGGAAGCGTCGACTCGTCGAGAAAATTGGTGAGGAGCAACACGAGACCCGTACGGACGCGCCAGAGATCATCCGATTCAATGAGTTCGCGGATGAAGCAGAAAGCATCTTCGGGCGCCTTTCTGAGGCACTTCATCGATCCCGCAAAGAGGTCGCAGAGCGCCCAGTTCGTGATGAAGGGCTGATACTGCCTGGCATATTGAAGCCGTTCTTCGAGGGAAAACGTCTTTTCGAGCGCGATCACGAGCCCGGTCGTCTTGAGTACTTCATGCGCTCGAACCTTCTCCGGGACGAGCGCTTCCGCGAGGAATTCTCTCGAGCGGCCGCTCCGGATGATTCTCTGCGCCGCGGCGCGCACGGCCGCCATCGGAACGCCGATGCGGTAAGGCACGCCCGGGAGCATGACGCCCTTGGTGTCGTACATCCGGAAGTCTGCGGCGTGAATGAGTTCCATATGGAGCTCGTCAATAAGCGTCATAAACGTGCCTCTTGAAAAGAAATACGCAATTATCTGAAAAGGATAGCGGAAGCGTGTCACTCACCGAAAGCGCAAGGCCTCCCCCCATTGAAATCCCGAATGCGCTTCCGCATTCGCATGCCGCTACAATGCTCTTCGAAAACAATTCCAATGCGCCCGTTGAAGCCGTTTTTTTCTGAATCTCCCGCCGGCGCTCCACCACTGCCACCGAAGTTCATCATCATGCATAGCGAAACGCCCACCCCGGCAACTGATCCTGCCCTGATTCAGAAGAAGAACCCCGGCATCGTCGCCTACATCGCCTTTGCGCTCGCCGTTGCGTTCTTTTCAGGCCTGCTCATTACCGACAAGTGGTGGGGCATCTTCGACTACACCGTACTCCTGGGCGACTTCGGCTCCGTCGTCGCCAAGGTAACCGACAAGGGCGGGGAAATTTCGACCGTCATGTCCAACTTCCGCGGCAAGGGCGGATCGGGCGCCATCGACGGCTTCATGTTCGCGCTCGCGCTTGTTCCGACCATCATGCTCGCCACGGCCATGATCGCGGTCTTCGAACACTACGGCGCCCTCAATGCCGCGGAACGCCTCCTCAACCCGATTCTGCGTCCGCTCCTCGGTCTCCCCGGCTGCTGCTCGCTCTCAATCATCGCCTCGCTCCAGTCAACGGACGCCGGCGCCGTCCTCACCCGCACGCTCAAGGAATCGGGCGACATCACCGAACGCGAAACGCTCATCTTTGCGGCCTTCCAGATGACCGCGGGCGCTGCGATCGGAAACTTCCTCTCGAGCGGCATCGTCTTCTTCTCGCTTCGCGGCGCAGACGGCTCTCTCGTTGTTCCGACGACGATCGGCACCTGCCTCGGGATCATTCTCCTCGGCAAGGTCCTTTCCGCCAACCTCACGCGCCTCGTCTTCATCCGCGAGGACAAAAAAGCTCACGCCTAAGCGTCTTCTTGAGACCTTCCGCAGCCAGAAGCCGGCCTTCCTCGGAAAGCCGGCTTTTTTGCACCCGGTTGAAGCGGACGCCTTACGGCGGCCGTTAAAATTAAAGAATTGCCGCAAAGAGAAAAGGAATACCCGCATGCGCAACCTCCCCTACCACCTTCTCGCGCTTTTCGTCGTGATCTGCTGGGGTCTCGCATTCGTGAGCACCAAGGTGCTCTACGCTTACGGCATGGGCCCCTGGGCAGTCGTTGCGCTTCGCGCGGTGCTCGCCTACGGGCTCCTCATCTTCATCGCGCCGAAGGACCTTTACGCCGGGACCTTCCGGAACGAAGTTACCGTCGCGCTTCTCGGCCTTGCAAGCGTGCCGCTCTCCTACGGTCTCCAGAATCAGGCGCTCGTGACGGGCCAGGCGTCCACCGTCGCCGTGCTCGTCGCCATGGGACCGATCCTCACGGGGCTTCTCGCAATGGCGGCGCTCCGCACCTGGAAAATGCACTGGATGACGATGCTCGGACTCGTCGCCACCGTCACGGGGGCGCTTCTTCTCTATTTCGACGTTGCCGTCATGCAGGAGCTCCCGAGCAGAGGCTTCCTCCTCGGGATCGCCGCCGCGGCCGCCTATGCGCTCTACGCGCTTCTTCTGCGCGCGCTCGGCGACCTCTCGGCTCTCTTTGTGCTCCGCAAAGCCACCGGCTACGGCGTCATCGGCACCCTTCCCTTCTTCCTTGCCGAAGGCCCCACGGAAGCCGTGCTTCTCACAGATCCGGTGGTCATCGCGAACTTCCTCTTCCTCGCGCTCGTGGTTTCAGCGATCGGCTGGGTGCTCTGGCAGAATGCGGAACGCCATATCGGGGCTCCCGCAGCGCGCATCTACACCTTCATCTGGCCGCTCGCGGCCGTCCTCGGGGGCATCTTCATACTCGACGATACCTGGAGCTACATCGGCTTCATGGGCGCCGGCATGATTCTCTGCGGCGTCATCAGCGCGCAGACGGGACTCGCCAAAGTAGCGCTGGAGATGGCGAAGCGCTATTGATGACGAGGAACTAAAGAGCATCGCGAAAAGGCCTTCCCGGTTCATGCCGGAAAGGCCTTTTTGCTGGAACCCTAAGGCGTCAGAGCATCAGAAGCGGACCGACACCTGCTCGTGCGCATGACCGCCCTTCGCGATCAGATCAACCATGGCGAGCGCATAGTCGGCATAGCTCACCACGCTCTCGCCCGCGGCGTTAACCGAGAACGCGTCGCTCCCGAGCACGTACTTACCCGTGGCGGGCGCATCCGGCAGGAACGCGGCGGCAGGGCTCACATAGGTCCACACAACATCGGAACGAACCTTCACGGCGGCAACCTGACGACGCTGGGCGTCGGCGAGCGGGAAGTATTCCTTCGGGAAGGACGGCTCATCCACGACCTGACGGGTGTGCTCAGGGTCGAGCCAGAGGCTCCCGGCGCCGCCCACAATGTAGAGGCGCTTTTCAGTGCCGGAGAGGAGATCGCAGAGATGTTCCGCCGCGGTGATGTGAAGCGGAATCGTCTCCGCAGTCCAGAAGCCGAGTGCGTCGACAACGACGTCGAAAGGCTTCAGATCTTCCTTCGTAAGCGCCAAAACGTCCTTCTCAATGACGGAACCGGCACCAGATTCATTTGCGTGACGGACCACCGCTGTGACATCGTATCCGCGGCGAAGCGCTTCAGTGACAATAAGTCGGCCGGACTTGCCGTTCGCGCCGACAACTGCAATCTTCAACATGTTTTATTTCCTTTGTATGTAGTTCGATATCGAACTGTTTGCAAGATTAATCATTAATGTATGAATTGTCAATATAGTTCGATATCGAACTTGTAACGAAAGTTGTCGCCCTCTGAAAGAAAGACCATCGGAAGAAAAGAGAGCATGCCTGCCAATACGACGGAGTAAATACCGGAACGGAAACTGAAATCTCACTGCGTCGTAACGATCTGGCTGGGATTCCCATCCCACAGGAAAATAAGGACATCGGAAAGAGCGGATCCGCATTGAGTGGAGCGTGATGCTGAAAAAAAAACGAATCTGAAGAAAAAGAAGGCGTGGAATCATCAGAGACAGCAATGATGGAGCGAAGAAGAATCTCCTTACCGAAGAGCTGGCAATGATTTTCATCCTTACTGCACGAGATCGGAGTCAATAGAAACATAAACCGGATTGTCTTCTAATGATGAAAATTTGAATAGGAGAATTGAAGCGGGGAATCCTGTAAAAAAAGATCACTTGGCATTGAATCTTCTGATCAATTTAATCAGAGATGAAAAAATCATTTTCGAATGATAGTGAGTCAAATTACGCAGAAGAATAGCGGACTCGATGATGATTTCCTGTGAAATGAAAAATAATGATTTATAGTGATCATTCGTATTGATTCAATTTCAATGTCTGCATATTTGATTAGAATGCCATATCAACGAATGAAATCAATCAGCAGAACGGTCGCGCCTTTCATCCGGCATTCTATGCTTCTTCAGCAGTTAATCATAAACTCGCGACATCAGAAAGGACGTACTTTTCATTGCACTACCATCATTACATCAGCAGGACATTGATTTCATACTTACATCTGAAGCAATTAATGGCATTACATCCATAATGTTCAGTCAGAACTTCGGTTTGATGATCCGTTCTTCAGAAGCCCTCGCACGACCCCGGGGAGGGGAGATTCATTAATCAAAGGAAGCGCCAATTTATTGTATGCGCCACTCAGACCGCATTCCTGGCGCGGGCGCGAGTCCGTCCGTGGTCGTTCCCGTCAATTTTACTACATGCTAACATGCAGCATATGCATTGTTATATAAATTAGAACATCATATATTGCGTTTTATATAATTTAAAACTGCTGCCGGGAACACGCTGAGAACCTTGAAAAAAGACTTTATCCGGCGTTTTCGGCATTACTTGCCCACTTCCTGCATTAAGTTTATAATTCGCATAATCATGTGAATTTAACTACCTAACACACATTAAAGTACATGTTATGAGACCATCAATCGCTGTTGAAGACGCCGTACAGACACTCGGCGCCAATATCCGGAATGCCCGGCTCCGCCGCCGGCTCCCTCAGTCTGTCGTTGCAGAACGCGCCGGGGTTTCACTCAATACCCTTTCCAAAGTGGAGAACGGCGACTGCGGCGTTTCGATCGGAAACATTGCCTCCATACTGAATGCCGTCGGCCTTCTCCACCTACTCACTTCTCTTGCATCCTCTGAGAATGATGATGCGGGTTTACTGATGGAAGAGAAGAACCTTCCCCGGAGAATCCGTCAGAAAAAGAAGACTGCCCTCTCCTCATGATTCCGTTCAGCGACGGAATAAAATCAGGATATGCTCTTCTCTCTTCACGATTTTCATTACATTTCTACTATGAAGCAGATCGAATTCAGACGCTGGGAAGTCCGTTCTTCGGCCTCATCCGGAGCGCTTTTGATTGGAGAACTTTTCTTTCATCTGAATGATGAAAGAAATGAAATGGAATCATATTCCAATGACTCTGATAATGACTCATTGAAAAGAGAAAAGAATAATAAAACAATCATGAGCAGTAGAGAGAGAATTGCATCTTCATCAAGCCTCAATCAGTCGATTCTTCCGAGGTTCCGCTATTCGTCAGAATGGATTGAATCGGGCTTCGCTTTGGGATCAGACCTTCCGCTTGAAAATAGAATAATGATGCCTTCCCGCGGAAAGAAGCTTTTCGGGTTTATCGCTGATCGGGCGCTTTCGCCTCAATCCGGATCCATCTTTCAATCCGCACGAGCGGCCGGATCAAAAGTAATGGACGGGTCAGAGGCGTTCCGCAATGCGGGCGATATGGAAATGCTGTCGCTCCTTCTCCCGCATCGGGATGCGCATGCAGGAGGAGCCGAATTCTATACTGACGGCGTACAGGCAGGGAGCGCCTCCCGAATTCCGAATGAATCCTCGAGTCTTGAAAGCATTCTCTATGCGCTTCATGCAGAAGAACGAGGCAGAGCCAATCTGAAGGCCCTCATTGACCTCTCTTCCGCCACTGCCCTCCCCGGCCGTCATACTGCGCAGGTCGTGGTCTCCGGGAATGACGAAAAAGCGCTGACGCTCAGGCGCTATTCCGATCTGATCGATGCGCCCCTCTGGCGTGAGGTCTTCATGCGGCTCGCCCGGGACTGCAGCATTGAATGCGTTGAAACGAGGCTCGCCGACACCATGGGCGCGCGCGCCCTCTTTGCCGACCGCGCCGACCGCAATGAAGGCAGAAAGCGCTTTACGCTCTCAGCGCGCACCCTGTCGCCCGAAAGATCCGTGTCCTATCTCGGCATTGCCGACATTCTCAACCGCGAGGGAGCAGCGCCCAGGCTTGATCTTCCGCAGGTCTGGCGGCGAATGGTTTTCTCGCTGCTCACGGGCGCGGAGGACCGAGGCGAAAAATGGCTCTTCTACCGTACGGATTTAGGGTGGCGTCTGGCGAAAACGCATGGATTTTCGCCTGCCCCGGGAGCAACGCGCATGATGACCGTTGACGGCCGGCGCCCTCTCGCGTCGCTCGACGATGCAATCCGCCTCGCTCCCTACTTTGCCATGACGCTTGCCGACGCCAAGGCGAGTGCCCAGGAAATGCGCCGGGTGCTCTCCTTCTGGGAAGACCGGGCGCTCGAGCTCGGCGCCGATGCGGCGGAAGCCGAAATGCTGGCTCCGGGCTTTGAAGCCTATTGAAGAATATTGACGCCGGCGGGCTCCGAGCCCCCAATCGGGTAGAGGGCCCCTTCTCAGGAGGCCCTCTACCACACCGCATGGCCCAGTGATTGGGGCCGTTTCGGACGTGCCGTTCGGCATCCGGCGGTTTTCAAACACAAATGAAGGTTGCTATTTCATCTCCAATAGAGAGTACAGCTTGTTATGTTGGAAGAAGTCGTTCGGGAAGGCCATATGCATGAGCCTCGTTCCTGCCATTCTTCACGCGCCTGATCCAACACCGGCGGCCTTCCTGGCATCCGCAGGCGAAATTCCTCGCCTGGTATCAATACAGCATCGATATAGTGGATAAAACGTTTTAGCTATTATATACATTGTAATTGTGTTATGAAACTAAATCTACCGCTACTCTCGACGGTCGCAAGGCCACTCCTGAAGCCCGGCTGGAGCTTCGCCGCCGCTGCGTCATTTACTTCCGTGATGGAGTAAAGCGCGCTGAAATT
>CAKQON010000039.1 GCA_934255515.1 uncultured Sutterella sp. | reverse complement strand
GCGAAAGTGACGAACCATTTGCCGCAGTCCTTCGTGATGTGAATCTGCTTTACCTTGCCGGGAATCAGCGTTCCGTCTGTCGGCATAGATCTTTCTCGATTCGAGTCGGCGAGATCGAGCGAAGAGGAACCGGTGACGAAAATCCTCGACGGGCGTTCTCTCAATTCGTTCCTGTCGACAAGCATCTTGAGGATGAGGCCGATATTGGGAACGCGCTGAGCTTCATCAATGATGATGGTCGGCGCAAGCCTCAGGAACGCATCGACATCGTTTTCCGTGTCAAAGTTCAATCTGGCCGAGGCTCCTGGCAGATCGCAGTTGAGCCATCGCGCTTCACCCTCATACGACGTCACGAGGTTGCGCAGGAAGGTCGTCTTCCCGCACCGGCGGGGTCCGATGATGACTGCGGCTGCGGACGCCGTTGCGTTTGCAATGGCGAATTCGATTCCTCTGCGGACAAAGTCGGGCATGATTAATTTTCATTAATGTAATAATGAAATTATATATTTTCTAATATTTAACTATTAAAAAATATCAGTGAGGAACCCGGCCATCAGGACCGAATGAGCGCCTTCATACCCGAGTCGAAGGAAATCTATCAATTTGAGCGAAACCCGCAAGCCCGCAAGATAGTTCGGCAAAGAGCGGCAGACGGGTCCCAATAAGCTCAAGGCTGAAGTGCAGGCGCTTTTTTGCATCTTTTGAACGACTTACTGGAGCACCACCATGAAGCACATCCTCCTCACAATATCCGCTGCGGCTATTGCCCTGACCGTCGGTACTGCAGCGGCCACCGCGGAACCTCAGGCGCCTTCGGAAGCGCAGGTCAAAGAAAATTCCGCCTCTCTCCTCGAGGCGGGCGGCACGGTCTTTCCCATCGGCGTCGAGAATGTCGGCTATGCCAAATACTTCACGGGCCAAACGTTTCTGGCGTCTCCGGCCGCGGCTGGTACCAGATCTGGGGCGAGGAACCGAAGGGAATCCTTCCCGGAACGACCGCGACGATTCCGGAAAACGTCAAACACTGGCACGGCTCGCAGCATGGCGGCTGGTTCCAGCATCCTTCCATCATGTCGACGGGTGCGGGAACAACCTGGATGGAACCGGAGGATCCTGCTGAATACGCAAAGCTCAAGTGATTTGAGAAACGCGAAAAAAGTAAAAAAGCGGCCGGAAGCCTCATCAGGCATCCGGCCGGGAGTGGAGAGATTCTGGATGGGAGAGAGAAAGCGCGGTCGATCGGAACCGGCGCGCTTTCTCAGGACGTGCGGGGATTACTTCTGGGCCTTGATGTACTCAGCCGCGGAGTCGACCGCAATGCGGGCGGAATTGACCGCGAAGCCCACGGTGGAGCCCGCCATCAGAAGGTCGTAGGAGTCGCCGTACATGCCGCCCACGTCGTTGCCGGCAGCGTAGAGACCCGGGATCGGATCCTCATTCTGCGTGACGACTTCAAAGCGTTCGTTGGCCTTGATGCCGCCCAGGGTGCCGAGCGTCGAGGCAACCGACTTGATCGCGTAGAAGGGGCCGGTCTTCACCTCGCGCAGGTACTTCGGGTCCTTCGCAAATTCGGCATCGTGGCGCACGGCGCAGTAGCCGTTGTATTCAGCAACGGTCTTCGCGAGCTTTTCGGGATTCATGCCGGTCGCCTTCGCAAGGTCTTCGAGCGAATCGGCCTTGAATGCCCAGCCCGCCTTCACGGCGGCATCCCATTCCTTCTGGTAGTTGACGAGCTTCGTGCCCACCGGAACCATGACGCCGACGCCGAGGTCGATGCCCTGGTCGGTTTCCATATGGTCGAGCGTCTTCTGGTCGTAGACCACGTACATCGTGCCGCCGATGCGTTCAAGGGCGTTGCCGGCAAACGGCCACTCGAGCATGATCTGCTCGTTGCAGAAGCGTTCGCCCTTGGGCGAGAGCCAGAGGTGCGGCTGCTTGGCGGTGGCGCTCACATGGTTGGTCGTCCCGACGCCGCGGGGACCCGGACGGTAGGAGGCCTGCACTTCGGTGCCTTCCTTGCCGCCGCCCACGGACCAGGCCATGCGGATGCCGTCGCCGGTCTTCCCGGTCTGAGCAAGGCCGTCGGCATCGGCAAAGCGCAGATACTTCTCGCGCATTTCCTTGTTGTCGAAGAACCCGCCCGTGGCGATGATGGTGGTCTTCGAGCGCACGGTGATCTTGTCGCCCGCCTTATTGGTCGCTTCAACGCCAACGACGCGGCCGTTCTCCTGAATGAGCTTTTCGCCCCAGGTGTTGAGCAGCAGCGTCTGGCCGGCGTCCAGGTACTTCTTCATGAAGAGGTTGATCCAGCCCGCGCCGCGGCCTTCGTAGATGTGCCAGGTGTAGAGGCCGTTCGGGTAGTTGGAGAAGAGCTTCTCAAACTTGACGCCCTGCTTCTTCATCCAGTCGATCGTCTCAGCCGAACGGTCGACGAAGGCGCGCACCATGCGGGCGTTGCCGCGCCAGTGGCCGTAATTCATGATCATAGTGAACGCTTGATCCTTCGTGAGGCCGTAGTTCCAGTCGCGCTGCATGGAGCTTTCGACGGCGAAGATGCCTTCAGAGAATTTGCCCGTACCGCCCGCCATTGCGGACTTTTCGAGCGTCACAACCTTGAGGCCTTTTTCCGCAGCGGCCCAGGCAGCGGCGGAGCCCGAGGCCCCGGCGCCGATCACGACGACGTCGGCGTCGTAGGTCCGGTCTTCGGCAAGTGCCGGATTCATGGCAAGAACGACGGCCGTAGCGGCGGCGGCGAGCTTGAATGCGTGCTTCATGACTTTTTCTCCTTTTCTGATGGCGCCCGTTCTTCTGGTCGTCGGATGCCCTCGAAGCGTTTATTCTTCAACACGCTATTTTTGAATCCTCCGCGCCCCCTGTCTGTAGTCCCGGCTACAGCTTTGGAGGGAGGAAACAGCAATTGACCTTATCCGGAAGGCGTGCTTTCTGGATATCCGAAAGAAGGGTATTGGGGGTGCAGGGAAATTTCCGCATCACGGGAGAGCCCATGGGTTTAGCCATAAGGTACGATTTCATGAATACGCCATTGAAGCAAACTGGCGACACTCGATTCTGCCCATGGCTTTCCGGCACTCTCAGTTCCTGAGAGACGGCTTTCCTTCAGAGGAAGCAAAGCGCCGCCGGAAAAATCCGGGCCCCCGAACGGAGATCTCTCAACATGCTCTACATCTCGACGCGCGGCGCCGCAGACGGCAAGACCTTCGCGGACATCGCCTTTGAAGGCTTCGCACGGGACGGTGGTCTTTACGTCCCTGAAAACTATCCCAAATTCTCTTCAGAAGATCTGGCGCTCCTTCGCGGCCGCGACTTCCCGAGCATTGCGCTCGAGGTGCTCCGCCGCTTCTGGACGCAGATTCCCGTGCCGGATCTCTGGGGGCTCTGCCGCGATGCCTGGCAGCCTGCGAACTTCGGCAACGGCCGCGATCCCTTCAAGGCCCACGACGTCGCGCCCATCAAGTGGCTTCATGACGGTGTGGGGCTCTATGAGCTCTCGAACGGCCCGACACTCACTTTCGACGACTTCAGCCTCCAGTTCCTGAAGCGCCTTCACGCGAAGCATCTCGGTACTGAACCCGAAAACATCACGCTCCTCGGTGCCACGACGGGCGACATGGGGGTGTCGGCCGAATACGCCTTTGGCGACCGGAAGGACACGCGCGTCGTGATGCTTTCGCCTAAGGACAGAATGTCGAAATTCCAGTCCGCGCAGCTCTATTCCAATAAGGATGAGAACGTCCTCAACCTCGAGGTCGAGGGGACTTTCGACGACTGCCAGGAACTGGTCTACAAGCTCCTCGAGGATGAGGAATTCCGCAAGGCCAACAAGCTCGGAGCCGTCAACTCCTACCTCTGGGCGCGAATCGCCGTTCAGGTGGCCTGCTACTTCTACGCCTACATCCAGGCGACGGGCGCGCAAAACGAACAGGTGGTCTTCTGCGTTCCGGGCGGCAACTTCGGCAACGCCTTTGCGGGCTACGTTGCGCGCGCGATGGGGCTTCCGATCCTGAGGATTCTCGTTGCCACCAACGAAAACGATGCGATGGACAGGTTCCTCCGTACGGGCGTCTACAGCCCCCGGCCGGCCAGCGAAACGATCGCCACCTCGTCGCCCTCGATGGATATTTCGCGCGCGGCCAACTTCGAGCGCTTCCTCTTTGAAGTGCTCGGACGAAACGGCGTGCGCGTGAAGGAACTGATGAAAGACCTCGAGGAAAAGGGCTCCTTCGAGCTTACTCAGCAGGAATTCTCGAAGGTTCGCCGCTCCGGCCTTGCCGCGGGAACGTCCAATCACGCGAACCGCCTCGAAATCATCGAGTCGCTCAATATCGAATACGCGACAACGATCGACCCGCATACGGCTGACTGCCTCTATACGGGCGTCTACCTCCATCCGGTCGGCGTGAAGACGATCTGCTTTGAGACGGTTCAGGCCGTGAAGTTCCCGAAGATGACGATGCAGGCGACGGGGAAGACGGTGCCCTTGCCCCCCGCCTTCACGGATATCTTCGAGCGCGAGCAGAGAAAGACCTCGGTTGCGGTCGATGAAGCTCGCATCCGAGAGGCCGTTGCTGCCTTTGCCTCGAAGCCCTGGGTATGATCTCCCGGAAAAAGCCCTTTGCCGTGGGCTTTATCGGCCGTTCGGGGTCGGGAAAGACGACGCTTGCGGAAAAAGTGCTCGCAGAACTCGTGAGGCGCGGCCGCAGGGTCTCAGCCATCAAGGACGCACATCACGGGATCGACCTCGACCGCCCGGGCAAGGACACCTGGCGCTACCGGGAGGCCGGCGCCTCCCGCGTCATTCTGCGCACGGCCGAACGCTGGGCGGTGATGTCGGAAACGCCCGGAGGACCGGCGCCCCTCGCGGAACTGATCGAACTCGCGGGCGAAGCGGACATCATCCTGATTGAGGGCTTCAAGCACGAGGGAAGCTTCCCTAGAATTGAGGTTCGCCGCAGGGAGGCCGCAAAGGAACCTCCGCTCGCAGAGCGCGGGGAACTGAAGAACCCTCCCGTTGCGGTAGCGACGGATTTCGATGAGCCGGGATTCGAGGGAATCCCGCGCCTCAGCCTGAACGATCCGCAGGCGGTTGCAGACTTGATCGAGGATCTGATGTCCGGAGAGACCGCTAGGGAAATCCGGTAAAGACCCTTTTGAAGGACAGAATCGATGATTACCTATGCTGAGGCGCTCGCCATGCTTCTTCGGGAAGCCGAGCCCATTCATGAGACAGAAACCATTCCGCTCATGTATTCCACGGGCCGCGTGCTTGCCGAAGACGTGACGAGCATGATCGACGTTCCGGGCTGGGACAATTCCCAGATGGACGGCTACTGCCTGAGGGCGGCTGATCTCGCCTCCGCTTCGGAAAATGCTCCCGTGCACCTTCCCGTTGCTGAGCGCATTGCCGCCGGCAAGGTGGGCGTCGCGATTGAACCCGGCACCTGCGCGCGAATCTTTACGGGCGCTCCGATGCCGGAAGGCGCCGACACCGTCGTGCCGCAGGAAGAGGTGGAGCGCGAGGGCGATCTGGCGGTATTCAGAACGGCTCCGAAAAAGGGCGCCTGGGTGCGCCGTCAAGGTTCCGACGTTGCCGCGGGTTCGGTGATCCTCAAAAAGGGCGTGCGCATGACGCCGGGCGCCATCGGCATGACGGCTTCGATCGGCCGCGCCTACGTCACCGTCTACCGCAAGCTCCGGGTCGGGGTCTTCTTCTCGGGCGACGAACTCGTGCAGCCGGGAGATCCCCTTCGTCCGGGCGGCATCTACAACTCGAACCGCTTCATGATCCGAAGCCTCCTCACGCTCTTCGGCTGCGAGGCGACGGACCTCGGAAGCATTCCCGACAGCCTTGAGGCCACGAAGCGAGCGCTCGAGAACGCGGCGGAAACGTCGGACGTCATCATGACGACGGGCGGCATGTCCGTGGGCGAAGAGGATCACATCAAGCCCGCCGTTGAGGCGCTCGGACGAATCGACCTCTGGCGCGTCAAGTTGAAGCCCGGGAAGCCCCTCGCCTTCGGCGAAGTGAAGGGCGTGCCCTTCATCGGACTCCCCGGAAACCCGGTCTCGGGCTTCGTCGTCTGCCTCATGATGGCGCGCCCCTACCTCATGCGCAGAATGGGCCTGGCCAAGGTCGACATGACGCCGATGAAGATCCGCGCGGACTTCGACTGGGCGAAGCCCGGCGACCGCGAGGAATTCGTGCGCGTGCGCAGAAACGACGAGGGCGGGCTCGATCTCTATCACACGCAGAATTCGCAGGTGCTCTCGAGTTGCGCCTGGGCGGACGGTCTCGTCGACATTCCGGCGGGCGCATCGGTGAAGAAGGGCGACATCGTTCACTACTTCCCCTTTGCGCAGTTCTTCGCCTGAGGACCGGCGGCTTTTTCAGAAGGATTTTTTGATGCAGGTAAAAGTGCTTTATTTCGCGAGCCTTCGCGACAAGATCGGCAAACCGGGCGAAATGATCGACATTCCGGGCGACGCGTCGACGCTCGCGGGCGTTCGCGAGGCGCTCGTTGTCCGGGGCGAGCCCTGGAACTCGGCCTTTAAGAATCTGAGGCGTATCCGCGGCGCCGTCAATCAGGAAATGGCCGAGGATGACGCCGCCGTGAAGGACGGCGACGAGGTCGCCTTTTTCCCGCCGGTGACGGGCGGCTGACGGGAGGTTCGCCGTGGCATTAACCACTATCCGGGTGAGCCCGGAGGACTTTTCCGTTGACGCTGAAGTCGCGCGCGTGCGCGAGGCCAGTCCCTCCGCGGGGGCTGTTGTTTCCTTCGTGGGCGTCGTTAGAAACAGGAACGACGGCGCGAGCGTTTCGAAGATGTCGCTCGAGCACTATCCCGGCATGACCGAAAAGGCGCTCGGGAAAATCGTGGAGAAGGCCCGCGAGCGCTTTCATCTCGAGGACGTCGTCGTCATTCACCGCGTGGGCGACCTCTGCGCAGGCGACCAGATCGTGCTCTGCCTGGTTTCCGCACCCCACCGTGGCGAAGCCTTCGAAGGGTGCGAATACATCATGGACTGGCTTAAGACCGAGGCGCCCTTCTGGAAGCGCGAGACGACCCCTGAAGGCGAACGCTGGGTTGATGCCCGGGAGTCGGACGACCGGGCAAAGGCCCGCTGGGGCTAGTCATCCCTGCCAGAAGTCGATAAGAGCGTCAAACATCTCTTTGAAACCAAACGTAAAAAGGGCGCGTTTCGCGGGGGACGCGCCCTTGATCTTTTGAGCTCAGCCCCCATATGTATTGCATATTCGGGATGATCCCAATACGGAGCGTCCCAAAGGGAGATTTCATACATATGCGTCAAGACAAGCTCACGACTAAGTTCCAGGATGCGCTCGGCGCGGCTCAGTCGCTTGCACTCGCCCATGACAACCAGGTCATGGAACCCCTGCATCTGCTTGCAGCCGTGCTCGCCGACAATGAAGGTTCGAGCAGGAGCCTGCTCGAGCGTGCCGGCGTCAATGTGCAGCGCTTAACGCGCGACGTGAATGAAGCCATCGACCGTCTGCCCAAGGTGACCGGTCAGGGCGGCGACATCCAGGTGTCGCGCGATCTCGTCAACCTTCTGAACCTCACTGAAAAGGAAGCGATGAAGGCGGGCGACGAGTTCGTCTCGACTGAGATGTTCCTTCTTGCGCTCTCGGACGACCGTTCCGAGGCCGGGCGTCTTGCCAAGGACGCCGGCCTCACGCGCCGTGCGATGGAAGAAGCCATCAAGGCCGTTCGCGGGAGCGACACCGCCGACAATCCCGATGCGGAAAATCAGCGCGAGGCTCTAAAGAAGTACACGATCGACCTGACGGCCCGCGCCCGTGAAGGAAAGCTCGACCCCGTGATCGGCCGCGACGACGAGATTCGCCGCACGATGCAGATTCTGCAGCGCCGCACGAAGAACAACCCCGTCCTTATCGGCGAACCGGGCGTTGGCAAGACGGCCGTCGTCGAGGGGCTCGCTCAGCGCATCGTCAACAACGAAGTGCCTGATACTCTTCGCGGGAAGACCATTCTTTCGCTCGATATGGCGGGCCTCATAGCGGGCGCCAAGTACCGCGGCGAATTTGAGGAGCGCCTCAAGAAGCTGCTGAAGGAAGTGACGGACCAGCAGGGCCAGATCATTCTCTTCATCGATGAGCTCCACACCGTCGTCGGTGCGGGGAAGACCGAGGGGAGCATGGATGCCGGCAATATGCTGAAGCCCGCCCTCGCGAGAGGCGAACTTCACGTGATCGGCGCGACCACCCTTGACGAATACAGAAAGTACGTCGAAAAGGATGCCGCACTCGAACGCCGCTTCCAGAAAGTGATGGTCGACGAGCCCTCTGTTGAGGACACGATCGCCATTCTGCGTGGTCTGCAGGAAAAGTACGAAGCGCACCACGGCGTCGAAATTACCGACCCCGCGATTGTTGCCGCTGCGGAACTCTCGCACCGCTACATCACCGACCGCTTCCTTCCCGACAAGGCGATCGACCTCATTGATGAGGCCGCTGCCCGCGTCAAGATGGAAATCGATTCGAAGCCCGAGGCGCTCGACAAGCTCGACCGCCGCCTCATTCAGCTCAAGATCGAACGCGAGGCGATGAAGAAGGAAACGGACGATGCTTCGAAGAAGCGCCTCCAGGTGATTGAAGACGAAATCGCCAAGCTTTCGCGCGAATATTCCGACCTTGAAGAGGTCTGGAAGAAGGAAAAGAGCGAGGCTCTCGGCGAGAAGTCGGTCCGCGACGAAATCGACCGCGTTCATCGTCAGATGGATGAATATAAGAGAAGCGCGCAGTACGAAAAGCTCGCTGAGCTCCAGTACGCTGTGCTCCCGAAGCTCGAGGAGAAGTTGAGAAGAGCCGAGAAGGCCGAAGCCCGCACGGAAGCGAGCGAAAAGGGACCGAAGCTCCTGCGCACGTCCGTCGGTGCTGAGGAAATCGCTGAGGTGGTGAGCCGCGCGACGGGCATCCCGGTCTCGAAGATGATGGAAGGCGAACGCCAGAAGCTTCTTCACATGGCTGAAGCCCTCGAGAAGCGCGTGGTCGGCCAGAACGAGGCGGTGCGCCGCGTGACGGAGACGATTCTGAGAAGCCGTGCAGGCCTCTCAGATCCGAACCGCCCCTACGGCAGCTTCCTCTTCCTCGGGCCCACGGGCGTCGGCAAGACCGAGCTCACAAAGGCGCTTGCTGAATTCCTCTTCGATACCGATGAGGCCATGATCCGCATCGACATGAGCGAATTCATGGAAAAGCACAGCGTGGCTCGTTTGATCGGCGCGCCTCCGGGATATGTTGGCTATGAAGAAGGCGGCTACCTCACGGAAGCCGTCCGCAGAAAGCCCTATTCGGTGATCCTGCTCGACGAAGTCGAAAAGGCCCATCCGGATGTCTTCAACGTGCTTCTGCAGGTGCTCGACGACGGGCGCATGACGGACGGCCAGGGCCGTACGGTGGACTTCAAGAACACCGTGATCGTCATGACCTCGAACCTGGGCGCTCAGGAAATCATGGAGATGACGGGCGAGCCGCACGAGAAGGTGAAGGATGCCGTGATGAAGGAGGTGCGTCAGCACTTCCGTCCGGAATTCGTCAACCGCATCGACGAGATCGTGGTCTTCAATTCTCTTGACGCGCAGAACGTGAAGAAGATTGCCGAGATCCAGCTCAAGCAGCTGAAGAAGCGCATGACCGAGCAGCAGATCGGCCTTGACGTGACGGAAGCCGCGCTCGACGAAATTGCGAAGGTGGGCTTTGATCCGCAGTTCGGCGCAAGGCCTCTGAAGCGCGCGATCCAGGACCGCATCGAAAACGGCATTGCACGCCTCCTCCTCGAAGGGAAGGCCGCGCCCGAGGATACGGTGAAGGTCGACGCCAAGGGCGACGAATTCACCTTCACGGTGGAAAAGCCTGCGGAAAAGGAAAAGGCCTGAGGGCTTTGATCCTCTGAATGCCCGGGGCGCCCGTTCAATACGGGCGGGCGCCTGAGGCTTCATCGAAAGCTTTAAGAAAAGGCGCATGGGAAAAGGAACTCTGCCTCCTACGTCCCGTGCGCTTTTTCGTTTCTTAAGCCGGACGCAAGACGCCGGCGCGAGAATCCCGCACATGGCATGGCGGAGGAAGAATATCCGGAAAGCGCCATGATTCCCTCGTACAGGAGACTCAACGTGAAAAAGACGGTTCTTGCGCTTGCCCTTCTCGGTATCGCGGCCGGCGCCGCTCAGGCTGCCGATTCGCAGATTCTGAATTCGCTTCTTGCCTGCAATGCAAGCTACTTCAAGGCCATTGCAAAGGATAAGAACATTCCGGAAACGCTCAAGATCCGCTCCGGCGACATGGCGTTTCTCAAGGTCGAGAAGCAGCCCCTTGACATCGTGATGTTCCCGAAGCCCTTCAAGGACTCGGGCCTCACCGTGACGGGCTACGTCTTCAACGACGAAATCATCCGCTATCCGGGCGTTCCCGACATGCACACCCACTTCTGGGGCCTCATCGTCAAGGAAGACTGGAAGAAGGCGATCGACGCCTTCAAGGTCGACTGGGAAGCCGTGGATACGCGCCACATGTCCGCGCACGCGAACCGCATGGTCCGCAGCAACAACGAACCGGTCTGGAAGCCCTACAAGCGCCCGGACAACTACGAATATCCGGAAATGGACATGACGGAGCGCGCCTTCCACATCCAGCCCTACAACGGCCAGACGATGATCTTCTGCGCCATGCAGACGGCGGGCGCTCCTGAAGCGGCGATCATTCAGGAAGTTCGTCCGGACCTCCTCCAGGGCGAAAACAAGGTGCCCATCCGCGAGGAAGAGATTCAGAAGGATCAGCCGAAGGCGGGTGCGAAGAAGCTCCCCGAGGGTCATCCTGAAATTCCGGCGGGCGCCAAGCTCCCGGAAGGCCATCCGGACATCTCGGGCGCGAAGAAGTAATTTCCTCCTGAAGAACCCAATGAAAAGCCCGGCTCCTTTACTGGAGACCGGGCTTTTTCAGCAGCCTTTGAACTGTGAAAGGTGTTAGTTGAGCATCATGCTCGGCATCGTCGGACGCGGCATGGCGTCCTTTTTTCTCAGGGGCTTCTGAATGTTGTGGATGGAGTTGTAGAGGCGGTCCATCGTGTCGGGCTCCGCCGTGAGCCAGGGACATTCGCCGTGAATGGGGGTCTTGAGCTGAATGCCTTCCATCTCGAACTGCCCGACGATCATGTTGGCGATTTCGCCCACGGCCTGGGAGACGTTGGGTCCGGAGGGGAGCGGAATCGGAACGCCCGAAATCAGATCGTCGGGGGCTTCGGGGCGCGCAAAGGCGACGCGAAGTTCGGAATAACCCTTCAGGGGATCGGAGAAGGCGCCGAGGCTCACGATCAGATTTTCGGGCGGAACATTTTCGTCGAGCGCCGTGCGGGTGAAGACCACCATGATGCGCTTCAGGCCCGTCACGTAGTCGAGCTGCCGGACGGTGTCGTTGAGAAGCGTGGGTTCGGTCACGCAGAAGCGAAGCCCCCGGCCGCAGCGCACCGAGAGGAGTGCCGTGAGCTCGGCGCCCCAGCGGGTCTTCAAAATGGCTTCGCTCGTGAGCACCGCATTCTTGCCTTCATTCGTCGCAAAACCGAGGAACCGGAAGGGGCGCTTGAGAGCCGGCTTCTCTCCGCGCGGCGTGCGCACGGTAAAGAGAATGAGGCGGAAGCGCGCGGCAATGTCGGTGCCGTCCTCTTCGTCGAGCGTGTAGTCGATCCCGGGCATGTCGATCGAATCGAAGGTCGCGATGAAGTCGCCCTTCGAGCGCATCATCTGGCGCAGAAAACGCTGCGACTCTCCCGCATCGACGAAGGCTCGGTGGTTGATGGGCATCAGATGCTCATAGATCTGAATCTTCGCGACTGACTCGTCGAAATATTCGTCCAGAAGAAGCGCCTTCAGCTTTTCGGCATCCTCGCGCGTGAGGTTTTCCGCGGCGAGCGCCTGGTTTTCAAGCCCGTAGGCGAGAAAGCCCGCGGCATAGAGCGTCGTCACCGATCCGTCCTCGCGTTCTGCGGCGACGATCTGGTCGTCGAGCTCGGCGTAGCCCGCCTGCTCGATAAGTTCCGTGATCTCGCGCGGATATTCCGAGCGGAGCTTCTCCAGCTCGTCATCGAAGACTTCGCTGAAGGCCATGGGGTCTTCAGCATAGAGACGGCGGAAGGCGCGCAGATAGCATTCGCGGTCGGCGCTGGCAGTATTGCGGCCGATGAAGGGAAGAATCTTGCGCAGACGCGCGGCGAGTGAACTCGATGACATTGAAAGTTATTGAAAAACGGGAAAAAAGAGATGCGCTTTGAAGGGCGCCCATTGTAGCGCAATGGGTTCGTGCGGATAGCATCTCAGTGGGAAGACTTGAAGCCGCCTCACGAGGCGGCCGCCAGCCTCCGGTCAATGACGAGAGCCTTTGACGCTCCCGGGAAGGAATCAGATCGTGCTGCAGGGACGCTCTCTTTCCGATTCGCCGGCCTTCGCATCGAGCCCTGGAGTTATGCAGATTTATCGTTTTCTGCGAAATACGCGGCGCGCTATAAGTGTGCGTAACTTCCATGCGCCTCTGGAATTCCGGGCGGAGTGAAGCCCATCCCGGGGTGTCCGGCCTGAAGTCAAAAGCGCCTTCCCGATAAAGCAGATTGCGCCATTCCGGGAAAGCGCATTCCAATTGAGACCGTCAAATTCGCACGAGGAATGCCCTGACCGCGGACTCCGTCTGAGGGAGTGCAAAGAGCGTATGAGGCGCTCCGGGAATAAGGAGAATCGACGTTTGCGGATGATGCGCAAGCGTCCGCCCGGCGTGTCCGAGCGCGTCCGGAGTGGCGAACCACGGATTTGCCCGGCTGAAGTATTTGTCTTCCGCGCTCATGATGTTCAGCACCGGAACATCGTCGGGGATATGCGTCTGGTGGGAGACGACGTGGTAGTTGTCTTCCGCGGGCCAGGAAAAGAGAATGCGGCCGGATTCCCGGCGGCCTTCGGGAGCCGTGAAGCGCGCGGCGGCAACGCCCCCTTCGCTCGTACCCGCCACGGCATAGCGGCCCGAGAAGCCGGGCGCTTCATCAAGGTGCCGGGCGGCATAGTCAGAGTTCCTGAGAGCGCATCGCATGGACGCGCTCGTAGTTTTCGCGCGAGACGGGAGACGAATAGGTAATGCGGTCGGGAAACACGAAGGAATCGGGTGCGAGGAAGGACCAGCCGAGGCTTGAGACGAAGCGGGCAAAGGCCTTCAGGGGCGCGCCGATGCCTGAACTCCCGTGCGCAAAGAGAAGAATCGGAGCGGCCGGGAGATTTTCGGGAGCATCCGAAAGCTTGCCTTCAAAAGCGCCCCGGGCTGCCGCGAACCAGGCGTTCTCAAAGGAAGCCTTGAGCGAGTCGGCAGTGTGCTTATCGGCCGTGCCGGACATTTTGCCGGTGAGAGCAATCGTCATGAGAGATCCTCGAGAATGAATGTAAACGCAGGAAAAAATATCCCGGAGGAAAGCCTCCGGGATACGGCTGAAGGAAAAGTCAGATCTGAGCTTTACGGAAAATCATTCCTTCCACTCAGCTGAATAGAAGTCGAAGCCCCCGTCGGGGAGAACCGTGAAGTTTTTGAGCTCCTTCGCGGTGCCCGCCGTCACCATCTCGAAGATGAGCGGCGCCCAGGGCTTGTCGGCGTTCACGAGATTCTGGATTTCGTGATAGAGCTCGACACGCTTTTCCGTATGGGTTTCCTTGATGGCCTCATCAAAGAGCGCATCCACCTTCGGGTTCTTGTAGTAGGAGTCGTTGTTGAGGACCGGCGGGCAGCTGCGGCTGTCAAGAAGCGGCCTCAGGCCCCAGTCGGGTTCAGCGGCGGAATTGGTCCAGCCGATGAGGTAGAGCTGGTGCTGCGATTCCGCCGGGGTCTTGGCACCGTAAATCACGGTGCGCTGACCGGCTTCCAGGGCCTTGGTTTCCGCGTGGATCCCGACCTGAGCGAGCTGCTGCTGCAGGAACTGAAGGGTCTTCACGGTCTTGCCGTCGTTGTAGGCCGACCAGATCGTGGTTTTGAAGCCCTGCGGGAAGCCCGCTTCCTTCAGAAGTTCGCGGGCGCGCTTCGGGTCGTAGGGGAATTCACCAAAGTCGACGCTGCCTTCAATCTGCGCGGGGAGGTAGCCGGTCGACGGAACGGCAAAGCCGTTGTAGGCCACCTTGATGAGCGCCTTGCGGTTGATCGCGAGGCTCACGGCTTCGCGCACGCGGATGTCGTCGAAGGGCTTCTTCGTCTCGTTCATCGAGAGGTAGCGGGTCACCACGGAAGACGTCTTCTGGAGCGAGAGCTTGCCGCTCTTTGAGAGCGGGAGGAACTGCTCATTGGGAACGGGCGAAATGAACTGCGCCTCGCCCGTCTGAAGCATCATCGCGCGGGTGGAGTTTTCCGTGACCGGAACCCAGCGGATGGCGTCGAACTTCGGGAGCCCCGGAACGCGGTAGTTCGGGAATTTGACGGTATAGAGCTCTTCGGCGGGGCTGAAGCGCTTCAATGTATAGGGACCCGTGCCGCAAGCTTCGTATGCGGTCACCTGCTTTGTGGTGGCGCGCTTCAGAAGGCTCGGGCAGATCATGCCTGCCGTGCCGTTGGCGAGACGCTGAATGAAGCCCGCGGTCGGCGTTTTGAGAACAATGCGGACGGTGTAAGGGTCGACGACTTCAACGCGGTCGACGAACTTGAAGAAGGTACGGCGCGTGAGCTTCGACTCCGGATTCATGCCGCGGTCGAAATTCATCTTAACGGCGTCGGCGGTGAATTCCGTACCGTCATGGAACTTGACGCCCTTGCGGAGCCGGAAGGTGTAGGTGAGGCCGTCCTTGGAAACCTCATAACCTTCGGCGAGCTGAGGAACGGGCTTCAGATCCTTGTCGAACGTGTAGAGGCTTTCGTAGAAGGAGCGCGAAACCGCACGCGACAGGTTGTCGACCGCATCCCAGGGATCGAGCGTCGTGAATCCCGTCGCAACAGCAGCGGTTATCTCACGCGCTTCGGCCGGAGCCGAAGCGATGAGCATGGCGGCGGAAAAAGCGGTAAGACTGAGCGCGGCTTTGAACGGGAATTTTTGCATTTTGCACCTTGTAAAGAAAAATAAAATGAAGCTGTATACCTGAACTTCCAGGCCTGACTGCACTCAAAATTGGAATTTCCTGAATTTTTCATCTGCAACAATTTAATATTTCGT
>CAKQON010000038.1 GCA_934255515.1 uncultured Sutterella sp. | reverse complement strand
GGAGTGGTAGTTCAGTTGGTTAGAATATCGGCCTGTCACGCCGAGGGTCGCGGGTTCGAGTCCCGTCCACTCCGCCAGAGATTCTTGAAAAAAGGCGAGCCGTGAGGTTCGCCTTTTTTCTTACCTATAACTTTGTCCACCCTGTTCGACCGCATGGGGGCTCCTGAGCTGTCCCAAAAGGATCGAATTGATAAAGGAACCTCTATGCTTCAGGCATTCCGCGAGCACAAGCGCTGGCTGATGTTCATTGCCATGGTGCTGATCATCCCGAGCTTTGTGGTTACCGGCATTTACTCCTACAACCGCATGAGCCAGAGCGACAACGCCATCGTCCAGGTGGGCGAGGCGAAGATCACTCCCGAACAGTTCGACATGGCCAAGCGCGAGCAGCTTGAGCGTCTGCGTCAGCAGATGGGCGAAAGCTTCCGCGCCAACATCCTCGACAACGAACAGGCTCGTGAAGACATCCTGCGCATGCTGATGGATGATTCCGCTATTACGCAGACGGTGGCGAAGAATCACGTGATGGTGAGCGAAGCTGAAGCGGTGGCGCTCATCAAGAATGCCGACGCGCTCAAGCAGGACGGCAAGTTCTCCCCCGAGCTCTACGAGCAGTTCCTGCGCTCCCAGGGCAAGAGCGACCAGCTGTTTGTTGCTCAGGTTCAGCGCGACCTTGAAAAGGAAGTGCTGATCGCCGGCGTCTCCAATGCCTATCCGGTGCCCAAGGCCCTGGTTGAGCAGATGCACGAGATCCTCACGAATGAACGTCAGGTCCGCACGCTCACGATCAATGCGGCTGACTTCCTCAATTCCGTTAGCGTTTCGGATGATGAGGTGAAGGCTTACTACTCCGCTCATCTGTCCGAATTCCTCTCGCCCGAGCACATCAAGGCCGAATACATCGTCCTCTCGCCCGAGAACTTCAAGGATCAGAAGGCCAATCCCGACGACATCAAGGCCTATTACGAGCAGAACAAGAACCGCTGGTCCATTCCTGAGCAGCGCCGCGCGAGCCACATCCTCATTGAGTTCGGCGACGACAAGGCTGCAGCTCTCAAGAAGGCTGAAGGGATTCTTGCTGAAGTGAAGGCTGATCCCTCGAAGTTCGCTGGCGTCGCTGAAAAGGAATCTCAGGATCCGGGCAGCGCCTCGCAGGGCGGCGACCTTTCGTTCTTCGGCAAGGGCGTGATGACGAAGGCCTTTGAAGACGCCGTCTTCCATGCCAAGAAGGGCGACATCGTCGGTCCCGTGGAAACGGAATTCGGTTACCACATCATTTATGTGACCGATATCCAGGCCGGGTCCGTCGAACCCTTTGAAGCTGTTAAGCCTGAGATCGAACGCGAATACGCCGAGCAGATGGCGATCCGCACGTTCTCTGAACGCGCCGACGAATTCACGAACATGGTCTACGAACAGTCCGACTCGCTCGAGCCCACCGCTCAGAAGTTCGGCCTCAAGGTTGAGACGGCCGACTTCGTCACCCGCAACGGCGTGACGGATCCCGAGCTCGGCCGCATCATCAACGACCGCGTGGCTGAGGCGCTCTTCGGTTCGGAATGCCTGAAGGAAAAACGCAATTCGAACGCGATCGAAGTTCAGAGCAATACGCTCGTTGCGGCCCGCGTTGTTGAGTACTACCCGGAAAAGGAACGCGCGCTTGACGATGTGAAGAGCATCATCGGCGAAAAGCTCCGTGCGCAGAAGGCGGCTGAAAAGGCCTTTGAAGCCGGCAAGGCGAAGCTCGCCGAGCTCCAGAAGTCGAAGAGTCTCGAGGGCTTCTCCGACGAAGTCTGGGTTTCCCGCCAGAACCAGCAGGGTCAGGAAACGTCTCTGATTAATGCAGAACTCGCGCTTGAGACGTCGAAGCTTCCCGCCTACACGGGCGCTACGCTCGCAAACGGCTCCTACGCGATTGCCTACGTTGAGGCTGCCCGCTCGCACCAGGCGAACGAAGCGGAGCTCCGCGGTCTCGCCCGCGAGCTGGGTTCGATCTACGGCGAAGCCGACCGCGCCGGCTATCTTGAAGCTCTCAAGGAAGCCATCGGCACGAAGGTTCTCCGTCCGGATTTCGTGAAGGGCGAAGAGAAGCCTCAAGAGCAGGAGTAATCCGCTCTAAAAGCTGAAAACGGGACGTTCAGGTCCCGGAAGAAGAGCTGCCAAGCCGAAAATGGTGAGGCAGCTCTTTTTGTCGGGCGTGCGTTTGATGCCCGAAAAGTGGATCTGACTGCATCGACCGGATGGAAAAAACAAAATAAGGGAGCGCTCCCAAAGAAGCACTCCCTTGGTTTTGCAGTCAGCCTGGGAAATCGGTTTCGCCTGGCCGTCCGGATCATATCTCGCGCATGCGCACGAGCCGCGAGAAGGCGGCCTTCATGTCGCTGCGCACGAGCGCCTTTCTGTTTTCAAAGAGCTCCCGGTAGCGGCACACGAGTTCGGGCACGGGTTCATAGACGCCGTTTTCAGAAATGACCTTCGAGAGGGCCGCCTTCACGTCCGAGATGCCGCCCGTTGCGTAGGCGCCGAAGACGCAGTTGGTGAGGACCGCACCGCCAGGATTCTTGAAGCGGACGACCTCGGCGTCGAGCATGTTCGACTTGATCTGATTCCAAAGCGGATCGCGGCTGCCGCCTTCAGTCACCGTGATGCGGCTGAGGGCAACCCCGGCGCGGCGATAGCCGTCGGCGAGCTCCATGTAGTCGTAGCCGATCGCCTCAAGGACGGCGCGCCACATGACGAACTGATTGTCGTCCATCGTCATGTTGAGGAAGCACCCGCTCGCTTCCTTTTCCTCGCCGTAACCGCCCGTGAGATAGGGAAGGAAGAGGACGCCGCGCGAACCCGCGGGGATCTTTTCCGCACCGGCCGAAAGCTCGCCGTAATAGGCGCCGTCGCCCTCGTGGCGGCAGACATTGTCCTTGAACCAACGGAGGGCAAGGCCGCCCGTGCGCACGAACCCCCAGTAGAAGTACGTGTCGGGGAGCGTGCCGGAATTGAAGATGAGGCCGGTGCCGGGCTGCGAAAGCTCGGGGATGATGCCGTTGGTGGAGACGCAGAACATGGCGCAGGTGCCCGCCACGTCGACGCCCTGGTGCGCCTCAAAGACGCCCGAGCCCAGCATCGACTGCATCGTGTCGCCCGCGCCCGCGAGAATCGGAATGCCGGCGGGAAGCCCTGTGCGCACCGAAATTTCCTCGCAGAGTCCGCCCACCTTGTCCCAGGGCTTCAGGATGCGGGGCATGTACCTTTCGTCAATTCCGAGGAGCTCGAGTTGCTCGGGGGACCAGCGCTTTGCCTGAACGTCGTAGCCGAGGCCCCAGCCCGACATGGCGCCCCAGTCGATGAAGGCGTCCTTGCCCTTCAGGCCCGCGAGGCGCATGAGGACGTAGGGGGCGTTGTGGACGAACTTCACGCCGCGCTCGCAGAATTCGGGCGAATTTCTGAGGAACCACCGCGCGAACATGGCCGGGAACATCGGAGAGGCTTCGGCGTTGCCGGTTTCGCGGCCCCAGATCGAAAGCTTCTTCGCGTTGAGGGCTTCCACATCCTCCGTCGTGCGGCTGTCGAGGTAGTTGATGTAGGGCGTGACGGGGCGCGCATTCTCGTCGATGCCGACGATGCCGCAGATGATGCCGTCGCCCATGATGGCGGCGATGTCCTTCGGATCGCGGCCGATGCGGCGAAGCTCGCTCGTTACTTCGGCCATCGCCGTAATGCAGTTCTCGAGGTACGTGTCCACGTTCATCTCGACCCAGCCGGGATGCGGATAGCTGAGTTCGGTCGGAAGCGACCGGCTCGCAACGAGCTCGAAATTTTCATCGTAGACGCCTACCTTCACGCTCTGCGTGCCGGCATCAAAACCCATATAAAGCTTCGCCATTGAGGTTCCTTCACATAATAAGAGAGATCAGTAATAGTACCTATTTTTAGAGAGTTCGGGCAAGCATCATTTCGTTTACCCGGCCACGGGAAATGCATCGAGAGATTGCTGCGGATCCGAAGTCGGCATGGCGCCTTCTGAGGGAACCGGAGGTCGGGCATTGCTAAAATGAGTCCTTCGGCTTTGCTTTCTGTAGCTCATCTTTCGAGCCTTAATCCGGGAGCAGGGCCATTCATTCCATAAGAATTCGAGCGTTCCTTCTGCCCGCAGCGTCTTTCGTCTGAGGGCATTTTGCGCGCATTCAACACAGCAATGGCCATCAAGCAGAAGAACAAAGACGATTACGGCGAGAGCTCCATCCGGGTGCTGAAGGGCCTTGAACCCGTCAAGCAGCGTCCGGGCATGTACACGCTGACGGACAATCCGCTTCACATCATTCAGGAAGTCATCGACAACGCGAGCGACGAAGTGCTCGCGGGGTTCGGGACGAAGATTTCGGTTTCGGTGAACGAGGCCGGCATCATCACGGTGGAGGATGACGGACGAGGAATTCCGATCGGCATGCATCCGGAAGAGCATGCTCCCGTCGTTGAGCTCGTCTTCACGCGTCTGCATGCGGGCGGAAAATTCCAGAAGGCCGACGGCTCGGGCCCTTACTCCTTTGCGGGCGGTCTCCACGGCGTCGGCGTTTCCGTGACGAATGCGCTCTCGAAGCACCTTGTCGTTACCGTCTGGCGCGACGGCGAGGAAGCAACGATGGGCTTCCGGGACGGCTTCGTGGCCGAACCTCTGGCCGTGCGCAGGAGCCCGCGGCCCAAATCGCAGACGGGCACGCGCGTCTCGGTCGAGCCCGATCCGAAATACTTTGATTCGCCCGAGATTCCGGAAGCCTCGCTTGTCCGGCTTCTTCGCTCGAAGGCGGTGCTTCTGCCCGGCTGCGAGGTCGACTACCGCAATGAACGCACGGGCACTGAGGCGCACTGGAAGTACGAAGGCGGCCTCAAGGAATATCTTCTTTCGGAAATTCACGGCGAGCCGATGATCGAGCCCTTTGAGGCTGCGGCTTATGCCGACGAGTCGACCGAGGGCTATGCGCCGGGCGAAGGCGCCGCATGGGTGGTGGTCTGGACGCCCGAAGGGCCCCTCACGCGCGAAAGCTATGTGAACCTCATTCCCACCCCGCAGGGCGGCACTCATGAATCGGGCCTCAAGGACGGCCTCTGGCAGGCGGTGCGCGCCTTCATGGACGTACACGGACTTCAGGCAAAGGGCGTGAAGGTCCTCGCCGAAGACGTCTTCAGCCGCGCGAGCTTCGTGCTTTCGACGAAGGCGATCGACCCGCAGTTCCAGGGGCAGACGAAGGAAAAATTGACGAGCCGCGATACGCTCAAGCTCGTTTCCGGGTTCGTGAAGTCGCAGTTTGAATTCTGGCTGAACGACCATGTCGAAGACGGCAAGAAGCTCGCCGAACACATCATCAGCCAGGCTCAGGCGCGTCAGCGCCAGGCCGCGAAGTACGAGCGCCGCCGCACGTCGACCGTGGCGGTTCTTCCTGGAAAGCTCACCGACTGCGAGTCGAGCGACATCACGCGAAACGAACTCTTCATCGTCGAGGGCGACTCCGCAGGGGGATCCGCCAAGCAGGGGCGCGACAAGGAATTTCAGGCGGTGCTCCCGCTTCGAGGCAAGATTCTCAATACCTGGGAAGTCGAGGGCGGCTCACTTTTCCGCTCCGACACGATTCACGACATCGCGCTCGCGATCGGCGTTGATCCGCACCCGAGAGACGGCGAGCCTGATCTCAAGGGACTCCGCTACGGGAAGATCTGCATTCTCTCCGATGCCGACGTCGACGGATCGCACATTCAGGTGCTTCTCCTCACGCTCTTTCTCAAGCACTTCCCGAAGTTGATCGAGCTCGGGCACGTCTACGTCGCAATGCCCCCGCTCTTTCGCGTCGATGCGCCGAAAAAGGGGAGGAAGCCCGACCGGAAGATCTACTGCCTTGATGAGCGCGAGCTCGCGAGGACCATGGAGTCGCTCCGGAAGGAAGGCTTCCGCGATGAGCAGCTTTCCATTTCGCGCTTCAAGGGCCTCGGAGAAATGAAGGCCGAGCAGCTCGCGGAAACGACGCTCGCGCCCGACACCCGGAAGCTCCTTCCGGTGGCTTTCGGGTCCGTGCCGGAAGAGGCTACCCGTGCGGTCATGCAGACCCTCATGGGCGAGCGCGAGGTGGCGGGCCGCCGCCTCTGGATGGAAGCCTACGGCGACCGCGCTGAACTCGATGTCTAAAGGTTGGAAAAAGAATGACGGAGAAGAACCCCCTTTCCGATGAGACGGAAGATCTTTTTCACGATTCGCTCTTTGGCGACGGCGGCGAACCGGAAGCGGACGCTCCCGGGGATGCGCCTGCGGCTCATGACGCCCCTCAGGCGTCTGCGGATGACGAGGAGGCTCCGGCTTCCCCCGATTCGGACGAGGGCTCGGACGCTGAGGCAGAGCCGGAACTCTCGGAAGAGGAACTGAAGACGGCTCAGGCCGAAGAGATCACGGTGGGCGCCGCGACCGAAGGAGAGGCCGAGGAAAACGGCGCCCTCACGCTCGCGCGCTACGCGTCCCAGGCCTATCTCGAATACGCGATGTCGGTGGTGAAGAGCCGTGCGCTTCCTGAGGTTACGGACGGCCAGAAGCCGGTGCAGCGCCGCATTCTCATCGACATGTACCGCATGGGGCTCAAATTTGATGCGAAGAGCGTGAAGTCCGCCCGCATCGTGGGTGACGTGCTCGGCAAATACCACCCCCACGGCGACCAGTCGGTCTACGACGCCCTCGTGCGTATGGCGCAGACTTTTTCGCTCCGCTATCCGCTCCTTGTGGCCGAAGGCAACTTCGGCTCCCGCGACGGCGATTCGGCGGCGGCGATGCGCTACACAGAAACGCGCCTCACGCCCATTTCGTCGCTCCTTCTCGAGGAAGTGGATTCGGGCGCCGTCGACTTTGCGCCCAATTACGACGGGAACTTTGAGGAGCCGGTGGAGCTCCCTGCCAAGCTCCCCTTCGTGCTCCTGAACGGGTCTTCGGGCATTGCGGTCGGCATGGCTACTGAAATTCCGCCCCACAACCTCACGGAAGTAGCTCAAGCCTGCGTGCGGCTTCTCGAGAAGCCGGAAGCCGGGCTCGATGACATCCTCTCCCTCATGCCTGCGCCGGATTTCCCCTGCGGCGGCCAGATCATCACGCCTCAGGACGAAATCCGGGCGATTTACGAATCGGGCCGCGGGAAGCTTCGCGTGCGTGCGCGCTGGCATTTCGAGGAGCTCGCCCGCGGTCAGTGGCAGCTCGTCGTCGACGAACTCCCGCCCGCCGCGTCCTCCCGCATCATTCTCGACCGCATCGAGCAGATCACGAATCCGCGTCCGAAGAAGGACAAGAAGTCGATTTCCGCCAAGCAGCAGCAGGCGAAGAGCGCCATGCTTGCGATGCTCGAAAGCGTGCGCGACGAGTCCGGGAAGGACGTGGAGGTCCGGCTCGTCTTTGAACCGAAGACGAGCCGCATCGACCGCGACGACTTCGTCAACTATCTCCTCTCCGAAACCGATCTCGAATCGAACGTTCCGGTGAATCTCGTCATGCTCGGCATTGACGGAAAGCCCCGGCAGAAGGGACTTCTTTCCATTCTGACCGAATGGATCGAATTCAGAAAGAAGGCCGTGAGGCGCCGCACCGAGGCGCGGCTCGCGAAGGTGCTCGACCGCATCCATGTTCTGGAAGGCCGCTCCCTTGTTCTTCTCAACATCGACCGCGTGATCGAGATCATCCGCGCGGCGGACGATCCGAAGGCGGACCTCATGGCCGAATTCGGACTCACCGAACGTCAGGCGGACGATATTCTCGAAATCCGCCTGAAGCAGCTCGCCCGACTTGCGGCCATTGAAATCGAGAAGGAGCTCGCGAACCTCACGAAGGAGCGCGCGGGGCTCGAGCGCATTCTCGGGAGCGACGGCGTTCTGAAGCGCCAGGTGGCGCGCGAAATCGAAGCCGCGGCCAAGACTTTCGGCGACGCCCGCCGTACGGTCGTGAAGGAAGCCAAGGTCGCCGTCCATGAGGTGGAGACGCCTGATGAACCCGTTACCGTCGTGATTTCAAAGAAGGGATTCCTGAGGACGCGTACGGGCCACGGCCACGACTGTTCGCTCATGAGCTTCAAGATGGGCGACCAGCTCGACCGGGCGATTGAGTGCCGCTCGTCGGATCAGCTTTCCTTCCTCGACGCGAACGGGCGCGTCTATTCCCTCGCCGTTTCGCAGCTCCCGGGCGGTCGAAGCGACGGGGCGCCCTTATCGGCCTTTGTCGACCTTCCGCGGGGCTTTGAATGCGCGGGGTGGATTGCGGGTCCGGCGGATATGGCGGTGCTTCTCGCCACTTCCGGCGGCAAGGGCATGCTCCTCAGGCTTGCCGACGTTTCGACGCGCCTCAAGGCCGGACGCGACTTTGTGAAGATGGGCGAAGGCGAAAGACTTCTGCCGCCCCTCACGCTTTCCGTGAGTGCCATCGAAGCGGGCGCGAAGCTTGCCTGCCTCTCGTCCTCGGGGCGCCTGCTTGCCTTCCCGTTGAGCGAAATCCGCTTCGTTGCTTCGGGCGGCAAGGGCGTTGCCCTCATGCTTCTCGATCAGGGCGAGGAATTGATTTCGATCGCGGTGACGGACGACCGCGGCGCCATCATCTCCGGCGTCGGCAGGGGCGGCAAAGCGCGTGAAGCGCAGCTGAGCGCGCGCGCCTACCTGGCCCACACCATGCATCGCGCCCGCCGCGGGAAGACCCTTGAAATTTCCTGGAAGGCCGAGCGGGTTGAAGCACTCCCGCCAGTCTCTTCGGACCCGCAGCAGACGTCCGGTTCGGGTGAGAGCGGCTCGGCCGGCCTCAAGCTCGAAGTCGTTGACGAAGCGCCGACATTGTTGTAAACAAAGGGCTGCCGGATACCGGCTTGAGGCCAGGATCCGGCAGCCTTCTCTTATTCAGATTCCCTTCCTCCATGAAGATCCCCAAGTTCTTCCGAAGTCTTTCGACGCGCCTCCTTTTTCTCACGCTCCTCTGGGTGAGCTTCATCGTGAGTTCGATCGGCTGGACGATGCTCCTCAACTGGGAGCTCGAGGCGAGCGCAGCGGCGAAGTTTTCGATCGCAGAACTGCGCATGCAGGTCTATCGGTCCGCCTACTTTACGCAGCCGATCTTCCCCGAGAAGCTTCTCGACGACGAGCTCACGCGCGTCACGACCCAGTTCAGGGTGATCCGGGTGGGCGACGCCTGGCAGCCGCTTGAGCTCCCGCGCGAGGGCGATTTCCATACTGCGCTCGAGACGCTGGAGCATCGCTGGAAGAGCGAGGTCGAGCCCATGCTGATCGCGTCCAAGGAGGGCAGCCGTCAGGTGGATACGGAAATGGTGCGCGTCTATACGGCCGAGCTTACCGATCTGGCGGACAAGATCGACGCCTGGCGCTACGACTATCTCTGGCAGCTGAGGTACCTGCAGATTCTCCTCATCGTGCTCGCGATCGGGAGCCTCTTCACGATCATGCTGCTCCTTCTGCGTTGGGTGATCCGTCCGATCGGAAGCCTCGGCGAAGGCATCAACCGCCTCTCCGGGGGCGACCTTGCCGCGCGCGTTGAGGTGAAGAGCGACGACGAGATCGGCCGCATCGCGGTGGGCTTCAACCGCATGGCCGACAGGCTCGAGGATCTCTACAACAACCTCGAGCAGAAGGTGGCTGAAAAGACCGCTTCGGTCGAGGAAAAGAACCGCCATCTTGCGCAGCTCTACGAGACCACGTCCTTCTTCTCCCAGCAGAGGTCGCTCGAGGAGCTTACCGACGGCTTTGCCGAGCGCGTCGTGCGCTATACGGAGGCTGATGCCTGCCTCGTGATGCTCGTCGATCAGAAGGCGGGCTGCGTTGATGTTGCGGCTTCGAGCGGCCTCACGGCGGAGGCCCTCAGGGAGTCGTCGAGGATCCCATGGGAGGATTCGATTTTCCGCACCGTCGTGCAGAAGAACTACCCCGTGCGCGTGGATCTCAAGACCGACGGCCGCATGCTTGCGCGGACGCTCGCCAGGGCGGGCTTCACGACCGCTTACTGCTTCAATGTGAGAAGCGTTTCGGAAAGCATCGGCAGCTACATGCTCATCTTCCGCGAGGAGTCGCTGCTCTCCTCACAGATGACGCAGCTCCTTGAATCCTTCGCGATGCACCTGGGCGTTGCGATCGACAACCAGCGCCTCATCGACCGCGACCGCCAGTACGCCGTCATTCAGGAGCGCCAGCTTCTCGCTCAGGGACTTCACGATTCGATCGCGCAGGCGCTCTCCTACCTGAACCTTCAGGTGCAGTTCCTCTCCGACGCGATCCGCGACAAGGATGAGAAGCTCCGCGACGAGTCGCTTGAAGCCATCCGCACGGGCGTGCAGGAGTGCTACGAGGATGTTCGCGAGCTCCTCCTCAACTTCCGCGAGCGCCTCCACAACGAAGGGTTCCTGCAGGGCGTGCGCACCGTGATCGACCGCTTCGAAGGCCAGGCGCACATCGGCGTGCGGCTCTCCTCGGTCGGAGACGGTCCGAAGCTTACGCCGCGCGAAAAGCTCCAGGTGATCTTCATCATCCAGGAAGCGCTCTCGAACGTGCGCAAGCACGCTCAGGCCTCGAGCGTCAAGGTATCCATAAGAAACGAGGACGATTTGACGGTGGAAATCGTCGACGACGGAGTCGGCATCGATCAGGCGGTGGTTGAGGAGAGGAAGGGCCAGCATGTGGGTCTTTCCATCATGCAGGAGCGCGCCTCGCGCATCGGCGCGGTGGTGACCGTCGAGCGCGCGAGCCCGATCGGCGGCACGCGCGTTCTGCTGAAGCTCCCGGCTTCGGCGAGACAGATCAGCTGACGGGAGCCGATGGAAATGAAGCGCGTTGGAAGATCGGTGCTTGCGGGCCTCCTCGCCGCCCTTTATCTCACCTCTGGCCCCATCTGTGGGGCGCCGGCGGCAGCGGGTCCCGCAGTTCCTTCACGGCCGGAAGTTCCGGCCGCCGAGGGGCTTCCGCTCAATCCCGTCGACGCGGCTGCGGCGCTCTGGAAGGCTTATGCGGAGAGGGTCGATCTCGACGCGCGCACGGATCTTCTTCACTTGGAATTCAGGCCCGGGATCTCGTCGGGTGCCGTAGCCGTTTCGGGCACATCGGCCGACCGGGGGCTCCTCGCGGGCTTTTATGCGGAACTCTCCGCCTCGGGTCTCGGGATTGAGTCGAGCGTTGAGGAAGTCCCAAACGCCGACGATCTGAAGCGCCTCACCTGGGGCATCGTGAAGACTCCGTGGGGGAGTCTTTCGTCTGAATCCGATGCGCTTGCTGACGGCCGGACGCCGGAGCTCAGGCTTCCCCTCGGAAGCCGGGTGGAGGTGCTTCTCAACCGTTTCGACGGACTGGTGCTCGTGAAGTCGACGGAAGGCCGGGTGGGGTGGATGCGCGCGGAAGAGCTTTCGCTCAGAAACGACATCGCGATCGTCGCATGGAACCGGCGCAGTCAGGTTCTTGTGACGGCTCTTGCGGCAGAAATTGAAGTGAATGGTTCGGGCGACGGGAAGACCATCCTCAAGGCGCCTTTTGCGTCGGAGCTTCCGATCGAAAGGAAGCTCCCTGATGGCGGCTGGAGCGTGATTCTGCCTGACGGCAGAACCGGCAACCTTCGCGCGAACGACGCGGTCGACCACGATGAATTCGCCGCAAACGAGGATAATCTGCGCAGGGAATCCCCGGCAGGATTTCTCGCGAAGGCCGCTCAGTCCGCAGAGAAGCTTGCGGGCGCCGGATGGAAGAAGAACGAAGCCGGAATGAGTTTGCCGGAGGGCGCCTATCGTCTGCACGACCTGATTCTGCCCTCGGATCCGGATCGTCAGGCGCGTCTCGGCGCTCCGCTTTCGGGCGGAAAGCGCGGAAGCGAACTGAAGCCCGGCGACCTCGTTTTCTTCGGCGACAACGGGCGCGTGAGGCATTCGGGCGTCTGGGTCGGAAAGGGCCGCTTTGCGGCGGACGATCTGAAGACTGGAGGCGCCGCGATTTTTGTTTTTTCGACGCGGCCGCGGGCGGATGCGAACGGCGGGCTCGGGCCCTTCCTCTGGGCGGTGCGGCCCGAGGTTTCACAGCTCGCAACCCCGTGCCTTCTCTCCATCCGCTCCCACCCCTTCAATCAGGCGCCTCCGGCGGGCGCGGTGCGCTGTCGGCTTCGCTGACGGATCAAAAGAAAAGGAGAGGCCTTCAGCGGGGTCTCTCCTTTTTTTGAGATTCTTTTGCCGTCGTTAATCCGGGGCTTTCATCGCCGCAGTCTTTCTGCGAGCGGGCTTCTTGGGCGGCGTTCCGGGAACGAGGTCCGCGGCCTCCTCGGCTGCGGCCGCGAGCGCCGCTTTCTTTTCGGGCGCATTGCAGAAATTAGCCACCGGGCACTTCGTGCACTCGGGGTTTCTCGCCTTGCAGAGGTAGCGCCCGAAGAGGAGAAGCCAGTGGTGGGCGTTGAGCTTGAATTCGTCCGGGACGATCTTGAGAAGCTTTTCCTCCACCTCGGTCGGGGTTTTCCCCGTCGCAAAGCCGGTGCGGTTGCAGACGCGGAAGATGTGCGTGTCGACCGCAATCGTCGGCTCGTGGAAGGCCACGTTGAGAACGACGTTGGCGGTTTTCCTGCCGACGCCGGGAAGCGCGACAAGCTCCTTCATCGTGCGGGGGACCTCTCCGCCGTATTGGTCGACAAGGATGCGGCAGGCCTCCATGATGTGCGCCGCCTTCGTGCGGTAGAGGTTGATGGTGTTCACGTAGGCCGTGAGGTTTTCGAGCCCCAGGGCAAGGATCTTTTCCGGGGTATTGGCGACGGGAAAGAGCTTCGCGGTGGCGAGATTGACGCCCTTGTCCGTCGCCTGCGCGGAAAGCATGACGGCGATGAGAAGTTCAAAGGGCGTGGTGTAGTTCAATTCCGATTTGGGATCGGGATTGAGCTTTGCGAGCGCCGCCATGAAGGCAGCGCGGTCTTTCTTTAAAACGGGCATTCCGGGGTCTTGTAGGCAATTTCTTGTTATGCCGGGAGGTCAGCGGCGTCCGGCGCGCGCCATGGCGAGGATGTCCGCCATGAAGGCTTTTTTGGCGTTTTCCCTGGTTTCCGCAGGGCTGCTGCTGCGGCGGCCGGCAAGACGCGCGTCTTCGAGCGCCGCGCGTCTCACGCGCCGCGCCCAGGCGGCTTCATGGTTGGCCTTCGCTTTCTTTGCATCGTCGTCCGTCCAATCACGGCCGGCATCGACAAAGTCGATGCAGTCCATCGGGCAGGCGGGCGCGCAGAGGCTGCAGCCCGTGCAGCGCGATTCAAGCACGGCATGAAGGTGCTTCGGAGCCCCGGCAATGGCGTCGGTCGGGCAGGCTTTCGCGCACCAGGAGCATCCGATGCACTCGTCGGCGCGGATCGTTGCGCGGGCAAAGGGGACTTCGGTGCCGTATTCGGGGTCGAGCGGGAGCTCGGGGAGCCCGGTAGCGGCGGCAAGCCGCCGGATGCCGCGCGCCCCGCCGGGGGCGCAGCGGTTGATGGGCGCGAGCCCCTCGGCAATGGCCTGCGCGTAGGCGGCGCACCCCTCGAACCCGCACTGACGGCATTCCGTCTGCGGGAGAAGATCGTCAATGGTCTCAGCGCTCGGACGAAACGGAGGAAGCTGCATTCTCCAATTCCTCTCCGGTTACCAGAAGTTCTCGACGACGAGCTGACCGGGCTTGCCGAAGCGCGGGGACACGATGCCGCGGGCTTTAAGCGTCGCACGGGCGTCGGCAATGAAGTCGGGGTTGCCGCAGAGCATGAGGCGGGATTTTTCGGGCGTGATTTCACGGCCGGCCGCTTTTTCAAGCGCGCCCGATTTGAGGAGCTCCGGGATTCTGCCCGTAAGGTCTCCCTGGCGTGCAGGATCCTCTTCGCGCGTCGTCGTCACGATGAGCTTCGGCCGGCGGTCGGCGGGAAGCGAAAGGACGAGCTCACGGGCAAGGGCCGCCTCCTCGATCTTTCTCACCGATTCAACGAGCACGATGTCCTTCCAGGCATCCCAGACGGCGCTCGAGCGCACAATCGACGCAAAAGGCGAGAGGCCGGAACCCGTGGCGAGAAGCCAGAGCGTGTCGCCTCCCGGAATGCGGGACGGCGTGAGCGCTCCTTCGGCGTCGCCGTCAAGGAGCACTTCGTCGCCGGGGTTGAGCGCGCAGATGCGGTGCGAGAGCGCGCCGCCCTTCACTTCGGTAATGAAGAATTCGAGCATGGGGCTCTCCGGCGCGGAAGCGATTGAATAGCCGCGGATCACGGGCTCGGCACCTTCCGTTTCAGCGGGAAGTCCGAGGCGGGCAAACTGACCGGGCTTGAAGCTGAAGCCCTCAGGGCGCCCAAACTGAAGCACGTGGAGCGTTGGGGCGGCAAGACGCCGCGAAATAAGCTTGATTTTCTGCATGATCAATGCGAATGTGAGACCAAGGAGGCGCAGAGCAGAAGCGCGCGCACTCCGAGCCAAAAGACAGGATGCAGAGGATTCTAAAAAGAATGGCCCGCGAACGGGCGGGCCACTTTGAGCGAATCGCGACAGAATCTTTCTGCCGGCGAAGGAGCGCAGATATCAGCGCTTCAGGAAGCGGATCTTGTTCTTCACGCCGCGCCACTGATCCGCATCATCGGGATAGGGCTTGCGGTGCGTGATGGAAGGCCATTCGCGGGCGAGCTCAGCGTTGAGTTCGATGAATTCCTTCTGATCCTCGGGCACGTCCTCTTCGGCGTAAATCGCTGCTTCCGGGCATTCCGGAATACAGACGGCGCAGTCGATGCACTCATCGGGATCGATCACAAGAAAATTCGGACCTTCCCGGAAGCAATCCACCGGGCAGACGTCCACGCAGTCGGTACGCTTGCAGCCGATGCAGGCTTCGCAGACAACATGAGGCATGGTTCTTCAATCTCCAAAAGGATGGGGTCGGAGGATGCGCCGTCGGGTTGAGGGCTCTAGCGCGCTTCTTAGTGGCGCTCCTCTGAAATTTCGAAGGCGTGAGTCTAGCGCTTTTCAGAGCGTCAAAACCTTAAGGTGCGTTCGATAAATTCGGAATGTCCCTAAAAACAGGAGATTCCGCCGGGATTGCTTTCAAAAATCGGGATGTCTCTCCCGGAGGCGGGCGGACCGCCGCGAGCGTTCGAGGTTCTCCAGAAGACCATCAGCCGCGCTGAACCTTTGCGCTATATAGATGCTGTATTAATAAGTTCGTGAATTTCCAGAAATCCGGTAACAGCACCCCTTGAAGCTGCATGACGATAAGGGGAATATTTTCACAGAGGCT